>JBARAD010000117.1:0-22958 GCA_049791675.1 Chryseosolibacter sp. | reverse complement strand
CGCACCTCGATGGAAATGCGAGGCGCTGACACACCGGCCTCCGGCAACCGGTGCCGGGCCGTCCAGTAAGTCCGCACGCGTCACTCACCCGTAACCACTGACCTTTCTGCCGCACCGCCACGATTGCCGACTTACCCCGCGCTATGAATACACATACAGTTTGACGCACACATTCAGTCACCATTCACCACTCACCACTCACTATTTAAAATTATTCTAAATTAAAAATTCCCGCCGCTTTGTATACTTTCTTCCACTACTTTCGCCCCCAAATAAAACAAGTGAATTACTGCTGTATCACGCGCAAAAAAACTGCCCTGCAATGCAAATAAATTTGAAAAAATGCATTCCAATAGTAGATTTGTGCCACTTTGTTTGAAAACGGACACTAACTTGACATGACTATAAAATATCATCGCTCCGCGCTCAAGTCCCTTATCCTCTCTCTCGCATTCGCATTTCTCAGTTTATCAAGCTATTCCCAGGAAATTCCGACCGACGAAGCCTCCATCGCCGCCGGAAAACAACTGTTTGATGCAAACTGTAAGACCTGCCACCGCGTAGACTCCAGACTTATCGGACCCCCGCTCGGAGGCGTGTACGACCGCGCCCCATCCATTGAATGGATCCAAAGGTTTGTCAAAAACTCGTCCGCAGTGATCGCCAGCGGCGACCCCTACGCTGTCAACCTTTTCAACGAATACAACAAGGTGCTCATGACGTCCTTCTCGTCCCTCAAAGACCAGGACATTCTCAACATCCTTGCGCACGTTAAAGCTGAAGCGGAAAAACCCGCAGCCGAAGCTCCGGTAGCTGGAGCCGCACAACCTGGTGGCGCAGCAGGAACAGGCGGAGCCCCCGAATACCTCAACCTCATCCTCATCGGGATGGTCATCATCCTGATCCTCCTCGTCATCATCCTGGTCTTCCTCCTGTCAGCGATCAAACGCTTCCTCGATCAACGGCCCTTGACGGAAGAGCAACGTGAAGTAGTGCACTCACCCATTAACGCAGGTACCATCACCCGCAGCCGCGGATTTATTTTCGTGGTGGCCTTCATCATCGCAGCCCTCGGATTCAAGGCGGTCATCAATGGCTTGTTCTCTGTCGGCGTGCAGAAAGGCTATGCGCCGAAACAACCCATCGCATTCTCGCATAAAGTCCACGCCGGACAATACGAGATCGACTGTAAATATTGCCATACCGGTGTAACGAAAGGAAAGAATGCCACCATCCCTTCGGTGAACATCTGTATGAACTGCCATAACCAGATTAAGACCGGAACGATTACAGGCGAAGGTGAGATCGCAAAGATCACGCGCGCCTTCAATGAGAATAAACCCATCGAATGGGTGCGGATCCACAACCTTCCTGACCTGGCATACTTCAACCACTCCCAGCACGTGAACGTAGGCAACATCGACTGTGAAACCTGTCACGGACCAATCCAGGAAATGGATGTGGTTCGCCAGCACTCCTTATTAACAATGGGATGGTGTATCGACTGTCACAGAACAACGAAAGTGAATTCTCAGGGTAATGCCTACTACGACAAGCTCCTCGAGTTACATGATGCTTCCAAAGGTGAAATGACAGTGGAAGATATCGGTGGTCTGGAATGCGCCAAGTGCCACTACTGATCCGGATTTTGATTCGTGGGATGAACGGATTATTGGATTAATATAATTGAATGAAGGTGGATCTGCCCTGTCAAATCCGGCCTCAACGAGAAACACACTAGCAAAGTCGCGATAAAACGAGATATGGAATCTAAAAAAATTTACTGGAACGGCATCGGGCAACTTACCAACAGCACGGAGTTCGTCAAGAACGCGAACAATGAGTTCACCGAACCTCGTCCGGAAGAAGATCTGGGTCACTCCCGGAGAGATTTTTTAAAGATGATGGGCTTCGGCGTAGCCGCAGCCTCTCTGGCAGCCTGTGAGGCGCCCGTACGCAACGCCATCCCGTTTGTCAACAAACCGGAAGACCTCGAGGCCAGTATCCCCAACTACTACGCCTCCACTTATACGAATGGCGGCGACTATTGCAGCATCGTAGTAAAAACACGCGAGGGTCGTCCGATCAAAGTCGACGGCAACGCGCTGTCTTCGGTCACCCGGGGCGGTACCAACGCCCAGGTTGAAGCTTCCGTACTGTCGCTTTATGACAACGACAGACTTCGCGGTCCCAAAGCCCAGGGAAAAAGAGCTGAGTGGGCAGCGCTGGATTCCGAGATCATCGCAAAACTCAACAGCATCGCCCGCAGCGGCGGCCAGATCCGCATCGTCAGCAATACGATCCTCAGCCCCAGCACAAAAGCGACCATCGATCGTTTCAGGGCAAAGTATCCGACAACACAACACATCCAATACGACCAGGTGTCGCATTATGGAATGCTCAAAGCCAACGAAGAGTCCTTCGGCACGGCCATGATCCCTTCCTATGACTTCAGCAAAGCCAGCACGATCGTTGGCATCGGCGCCGACTTCCTTGGCAGCTGGGGCGCGACCATCGAAAACACAAAACAGTACGCACAGAGCCGTGAAGTGGGCGACGACAAGAAAGAAATGTCGCGCCACTACCAGTTCGAAGCAGTGATGACCATCACGGGTGCGAACGCAGACTACAGGTCGCCGATCAAGCCTTCGGAAGAAGGCGCGGTCGTCGTACAACTCTATAACCTCATCGCCTCAAAAGCAGGCAGGGCAACCGTTAGCGGCGGCGTCGAAAAACAATACCTTGCAAAGGCTGCGGATGAACTGTGGCAGAACCGCGGTAAATCCCTTGTGGTAGCCGGATCCAACGATAAGGCTATCCAGGTACTCGTGAACGGTATCAACGACATGCTCAACAGTTATGGAAGCACCATCCTCCCGAACCTTCCGGTAAACTACCGTCAGGGTAACGACGAGGCGATGAATACTTTCATCAGTGACGTTGTTGACAGCAGGGTAGGAGGCGTGATCTTCTTCAACTGTAACCCGGTGTACGATCATCCGCGCGGAGCGGAACTCGGCGAAGCGCTGAAGAACATCTCACTTTCCGTTGCCACGGGATTCAAGGAAGAAGAAACAGGAACCCTCTGTCAGTTCCTGGCGCCGGATCACCACTATCTCGAATCATGGAATGATGCCGAGCCGAAGCCGAATTTCTTCAGCCTTGCACAGCCCGCCATTACGCCGATCTTCAAAACCCGCGCCGCACAGGAAAGCTTCCTCGTATGGGCTGGTGAAGAACAAGCGAACTATTTTGAATTCATTAAGGAGAACTGGAGATCCCGCTTCTATAAGGGAGGACAATTCGACTTCCAGACTTTCTGGGATAAATGCCTTTACGACGGTGTTTATGAACAGGCCGGACAAGGCGGTTCAGGTTCCGTTTCTTTCAGCGGAAATGTGAGCGCCGCGGCGAGCGCCATCGCGAGCAACTATAAGGCTGCCGGTGTTGAACTGGTGATCTACGCCAACGGTACCGTCGGCAATGGATCGCAATCCAACAACCCGTTGCTGCAGGAACTTGCAGATCCCATCACGAAAGTGGTATGGGACAACTATGTGACCGTGTCCCTTAAAGATGCGGCCAACATTTCCTTCGATGAAAGCCATACCAAAAAGGCAAGCATTACAGCGAATGGCAAGACCATCAAGCTGCCCGTGATGGTACAACCCGGTCAATTGCCCGGCACCATCGGCGTTGCTCTCGGATACGGACGCACGAAGGCGGGTAAAGTTGCTGACGGCATCGGCGCGAACGCCTATCCGCTGGTTTCCATGGTAAACGGATCACTGAGCTTCGTGGCCACGGATGTGAAGTTTGAGATCCACGAAGGCGAAGCCTATCAGCTCGCACAGACGCAGACCCAGAATACGTACATGGGTCGTAAATCTGTCATCCAGGAAACAACGCTGGCCGAATTGAACGACGGCACTTTTGCAAAGGAGAAATATGCTCCCCAGATCAACACATGGAAGGAAGAATCTCACAAGAGCGATCCTGAAAAGTTGACGCTGTGGAAGAACCATGACTACAAAGGCCACCACTGGGGTATGGCCATCGACCTCAACACCTGTACGGGTTGCAGCGCGTGTATCGTGTCCTGTAACGTAGAAAACAACGTAGCCCTTGTGGGTCGCGAAGAGGTGATCAACCGCCGTGATATGCTCTGGCTGCGCATCGACCGCTACTACAGCAGCGACGCAGCTGCAGACGACTGGACCGGCGCCGAAAAAGCTTCGGAAAATCCCGAAGTGGTATTTCAGCCCATGTTGTGCCAGCACTGTAACAACGCACCCTGCGAAACGGTATGTCCTGTTGCCGCAACAACGCACAGCACGGAAGGTCTCAACCAGATGGCGTACAACCGCTGTATCGGTACCCGTTACTGCGCAAACAACTGTCCGTATAAAGTACGTCGCTTTAACTGGTTCAAATATCACGACAACAAACAGTTCGCCTCATCCAACCCGGCGATGAATACCGACCTGGGTAAGATGGTGCTGAACCCTGATGTTACCGTCCGCTCACGCGGTGTGATGGAGAAATGTACTTTCTGCGTACAACGCATCCAGTCCGGTAAACTCAATGCGAGAAAAGAAAGAAGAACGCTGAAAGACGGAGAAGTGGTGACCGCCTGTGCCGCAGCCTGTACCACGGGAGCAATCATCTTCGGCGATATGAACGATCCCGAAAGCAGGATCAGCAAACATCTGAAAGTGCGGCCGCTCGACCCGAACAGACCGCACATCAATGACAAGGATTCTGACAACCTGCGCGCTTACACCGTGCTGGAGGAGATCAACACACGTCCGAATATTTTCTATCTGGCGAAAGTCAGAAACAAGGACGGCGTAAACGCATAATAATTAAGAGAAGTAAAAAGGATAACGCTATACAACGACAATGCAAGTAACTTCCGCAATTCGCGACCCTTTGATTACCGGTGGTAAGACCCTGAAAGACGTCTCTCATGACATCAGCCGCCACGTAGAGAACAAACCGACAACATCCTGGTATATCGGCATGGCCATATCCCTCACGTTGCTGGCCTTTGGATTCTATTGTGTGTGTGTCCTGCTATGGGAAGGTATCGGGGTGTGGGGATTGAATAAAACAGTAGGCTGGGCGTGGGATATCACAAACTTCGTCTGGTGGGTCGGTATCGGTCACGCCGGTACGCTGATCTCTGCGATCCTGCTGTTGTTCCGCCAGCGCTGGAGGATGTCTATCAACCGCGCAGCGGAGGCCATGACGATCTTCGCCGTTATCTGTGCGGCTACATTCCCGCTCATGCACATGGGCCGCCTCTGGCTGGGATTCTACTGGGCGCTTCCCCTTCCGAATACATTCGGATCACTGTGGGTGAACTTTAACTCGCCGCTGCTTTGGGACGTGTTCGCGATCTCGACATACTTCACCGTTTCACTCGTATTCTGGTACATCGGTCTGATCCCTGACTTTGCAACGATCCGCGACCGCGCCATCGTTCAGGGAGCAAATACCCGCGCTACCATCTACAACGCGCTCAGCTTCGGCTGGCAGGGTGGGGCCAAAACGTGGATGCGCTACGAATCCGTTGCGCTCATTCTCGCAGGGTTGTCCACACCGCTGGTGTTGTCGGTTCACACGATCGTATCCATGGACTTTGCCACTTCGGTAATTCCCGGATGGCATACCACGATCTTCCCGCCCTACTTCGTTGCGGGTGCGATCTTCTCCGGATTCGCGATGGTGTTGACGCTGCTGCTCGTAACACGCAAAGTATTCAAACTCGAAGACTACATCACGATCTACCACATCGAGCTGATGAACATCATCATCATCGTAACAGGTTCGATCGTCGGTATCGCCTATATCACTGAACTGTTCATCGCCTGGTACTCCGGCGTGGAATATGAAGGGTACGCGTTCTACAACCGCGTTCAGGGTCCGTATGCCTGGGCCTACTGGTCCATGATGACGTGTAACGTGATCTCTCCCCAGCTGTTCTGGATCAAGAAGATCCGCACAAGCCTGGTGGCTACGTTCGTTCTTTCCATCGTCGTGAACATCGGTATGTGGTTCGAGCGCTTCGTGATCATCGTTACCTCGCTGCACCGCGACTACCTGCCCTCGAGCTGGACGATGTTCCACCCGACCATGTACGATATCGGTGAATATCTTTTCACCTTCGGATTCTTCTTCACCGCGTTCCTGCTCTTCGCCAAATTCTTCCCTGTTGTGAACATGGCCGAGATCAAGAGCATCCTGAAGGCAACATCTTCAGAAGGCAAGCATGGTACACCACGCGAAGTAGATAAGACACATTAATCCTGAGCTTAACATACAGATAAACAATGGCCGCTAATAAGAATTTTCTGGTAGGAGTTTTTGACGACGAAGATGTGTTGGTCAATGCCGTCCGAATGCTGAAGACAAAAGGCGTAAGGATCCATGAGGTGTTTACTCCTTTCCCTGTGCACGGTCTTGATGAGGTACTCGGCTACAGAAGAAGCCGCCTCCCCATCGCCGCCTTCCTCTTTGGAATGACAGGAACTTCCCTTGCGCTGCTCATGCAGTTCTGGATGCTGGGATACGACTGGCCGATGATCATCGGTGGAAAACCGCACGCGGCGCTTCCTCCTTTCATCCCTGTGACCTTCGAGTTCACCGTGTTGCTGTCAGCGCTGGGTATGGTCGCCACCTTCATGATCGTCAGCGATATGAAGCCCTACGGCAAACCCCGTCAGTTCGATGTGCGCAGCACCGACGATAAACTCGTCATGGCCATCGACCTGGACGTGAACAAAGCCAAATCAAGAACCGACATCACACAGATTTTGCGTGACGCCGGCGCCTCCGAGGTGAATGAAAAAGTGTTTGCCTAGTGGAGTAAATAAGGATTTAAGCAATTAAAAGGAAATTAAGAATAAGAGACGGGAGCGGAGATGGTTGAGAAGTTTTGAGACACACTCACCACTCACAACGTACCACTCACAACGCACAAAGAAGATATGCAGCTAATAAGAAACATGGTCATCGCGTTATCCGGACTCACGATCCTCGCAGGATGCGGTGCATCAGGTGACAATCCCGGCAGGGAATACGCTCCCAACATGTATCACTCCGTACCCTATGATCCGTTCACGCAGATCACAGATGAGGATGCAGGCCGTTGGGTGACCTCCATCGATTATCCCGATATGCCGAATGATGATGAAGGCCATGCCGAGTATTTTAATTCAAATATGTACAACCCGCATCGCATGAACATGCGCACGCCTCCGGCAAATACGGTGAAAAGAAATGCGCAGGGATGGCTGCCGTACCGACTTCCCAATGATTCAACCGGCTTACGCATGGCCAACCGCCTGCGCAACCCGCTCGATTCAACGGCACAGGTTGTTGCGGCTGGTAAAGCGCTGTATGAAATGTATTGTGACCATTGTCATGGAGCGAAAGGGGCAGGCGATGGTAAAGTCGGTCAAGGTGTAACCGTTGACGGCCAGCAGAAAAGCGCTTACGCAGGCGTACCGAACTACAAGTCCGATGCGCTGAAGAATATTACGGAAGGGCACATCTTCCACGTGATCACCTACGGAAAGAATCTGATGTGGCCCCATGGCTCGCAGATCGAAGTAGAAGACCGCTGGAAGATCGCCAAGTACGTGAAGACACTACAGCGATAGGCACGACAAGGAACCGGGAGCAATAGTTGAGAGAAAAGAATAGCTTATTGATAGCACACTCACAACCCACAACTCACCACTGACAACGAATAATGACTAATAGAATATAAGATGGCTCATGTAATTATTGAAGACGAACAATATATTTTCAGAAGGGAGACCCGCAACAAGCTTTTCTTCGTTCTTGGTCTTGGGGTTCTTCTTTTTGTAGTCGGGTTGATCATCTCCATGAGTAGTGGTGGCGGTGCCCATGCAGGTGAAGAACATTCTTTGATCCAGCAGGAAGAGCTTGTGGCAAGCACCGCCCAGGATCACGCTGCCGGTCAGCGCCAGGAAGCGCATGCTGAAGAAGGACACGGACATGAGCCTGCTTACTGGTTGAAAAGATTGTACACAACCCTTTGGATGAACAACGTGTTCTTCACAGGATTGGGTATCATTGGTCTGTTCTTCGTGGCGATTCACTACGCCGCCCAGGCAGGATGGTCTGCCGGTATCATCCGCGTTCCCCTCGCAATGGGTAAGTGGATCCCGATCGCAGGCGTGCTGATGCTCGTATTGTTCTTCATCACGAACCACACCGTATTCCATTGGACACACGACTACTTGTACCAGGATGGACCTCAGCACGATGAGATCATCAGCGGTAAAGCCGGTTTCTTTTACTGGCCCGGCGAGCCCGGAGGTTTTCCGATATTCTATATTCTCAGAATGGTGATCTTCTTCGTCATGTGGTACTGGTTCTATACCGTCATCCGCAGGAACATGCTGGCGGAGGATCTCGAAGACAAGGCCGTATACTGGTATAAGAACCGCTCTACGTCTGCCTGGTTCCTCGTGTTCTTTGCCGTGAGCTCTTCCATTGCCGCATGGGATTGGGTCATGAGCATCGATACGCACTGGTTCAGCACCATGTTCGGATGGTACGTGTTCGCAAGCTGGTGGGTAACCGGCCTGGCCATGATCACCTTCATTGTTGCGATGCTGAAAGAGGCAGGTTACCTGAAGATTGTGAATTCAAACCACCTGCATGACCTCGGTAAATATTGTTTCGCCTTTACGATCTTCTGGACATACATCTGGTTCAGCCAGTTTCTGCTGATCTGGTATGCCAACATCCCGGAAGAGGCTGTATATTTTATAGAACGGATGAAAACCAGTCCTTATAGCTGGATCTTTTATGCCAACCTGATAATGAACTTTGTTTTACCGTTCTTGTTACTGATGACAAGGGATTCGAAACGACAGATCGCGATGCTCAAAGTGGTGTGCCCCATCATCATCGTAGGCCACTGGCTTGATTTTTACAACATGGTTACCCCCGGTGTCATGAAGGATCAGGGAGCGCTTGGAATTTTAGAGATCGGAACAGCCCTCATCTTCCTTGCTGTCTATTTATTGGTTGTTCTCGGCGCGTTGGCGAAAGTACCACTCATCGGTAAAAATCATCCGACGCTGGCGGAAAGTCTTAATCATCACATTTAAAAGGATAAGAAATCATGACGAATCTGATTATAGGCTTAGGTGTTGTTCTAATCCTTATCATTCTTTACCTCATCTTCAGGGTCAGCAATCTGATCAGCATCGCAAGAACCCGCGATGTTAAAACGGAAGCCCGCGTAGACGGCAGCAATAAGCTTAACGCCGCCCTGTTCCTGATCTTTACGATCGTGAGCCTCGTGGTGTTTTTTTGGTATTCTTTCGCCTATTTCGAAGACTACAATTTGCCGGTTGCCTCCGAACACGGTGCGTGGACCGATACCCTGTTCTGGATAACGATGGGTGTAACTGTGGTGGCCTTCAGTATCATCAGTCTGGTGATGGGATTTTTCATCTTCAACTATCAGCATAAACAAGGTAGGAGAGCAAAATTCTTTCCCGACAACCATTATCTTGAGCTTACCTGGACGATCATCCCCGCCATTGTATTAACGGTGTTGATCTTTACGGGTCTGCGTGCCTGGAACGACATCACTTCTCCCGCGTCAGCGGAAGCAGAAGTGATCGAGGTGATCGGTCAGCAATTCGCATGGACCGCCCGATATGCCGGGACAAAAGATAACAAACTCGGAACCTATAACTATAAGCTGATCGATGCGGTAAACGAATTCGGTCTGGATCTTACCGATAAGAATTCTTTCGATGATTTCAAATCCCTTGAGCTGCATGTTCCGAAGGGAAAAGAAGTGCTGATCAAGATCCGCGCAAAGGATGTGCTCCACAGCATGTATATTCCGCACTTCCGCGTGAAAATGGATGCGGTGCCGGGAATGCCAACGCAGTTCAAGTTTATTGCCACCAAGACAACGCAGGAGATGCGCGACGAATTGAACAACGGTAATTTCAATTACGAGCTCGCTTGCGCGGAAGTATGCGGACAGGCCCACTTCTCCATGAAAATGATCGTGGTGGTGGAAGAACCCGAAGCATACGAGAAATGGAAACAAGGACAGGAGGCGTGGTTAAAGCAGAATCCTGACTACCTGAAAAAGGTGCCCGCGGCCCTTCAGGAGGCTGCGATGATAAAGGCAGGCTTTCAAAGAGACCCTGGCGTGGCGGTAGCAGGTAACGACGTTCAATAAGATTTTAAAGAATTAAAACATGGCAACAACTGATATTCACGTTCACCACGATGTTCACCATCACGATGATCATGAGCACGAACATCACGAAGGTAACTTCTGGACCAAATATATCTTCAGTGAAGATCACAAGATAATCGGGAAACAATTCCTGATCACCGGAATCTTCTGGGCATTGATGGGTGGTAGCCTTTCGATCATCTTCCGCTTGCAACTCGGTTTCCCGGATGCAAACCTGGAATGGCTGAAGCCCATACTGGGTGGATGGATCACCGAGCAGGGAAAGCTTGATCCGGAATTTTACCTGGCGCTCGTTACGATGCACGGTACCATCATGGTGTTCTTCGTACTTACCGCCGGATTGAGCGGCACGTTTGCCAACTTCCTGATCCCGCTCCAGATCGGTGCGCGCGACATGGCGTCAGGCTTCATGAACATGCTTTCCTACTGGTTCTTCTTCCTCGCCAGTGCCGTGATGTTTGTATCCCTGTTCATCGAAACAGGACCTGCCAGCGGTGGCTGGACAGTATACCCTCCGTTGAGCGCTTTGCCCCAGGCGATGTCGGGCTCAGGATTGGGAATGACCCTCTGGCTGGTATCCATGGCGTTGTTTATCGTCAGCACCCTGCTCGGCGGTATCAACTATATCGCTACGATCATTAACCTCAGAACGCATGGCATGTCCTTCACCAGACTTCCGCTGACGATCTGGGCGATCTTCTTTACAGCCATCGTGGGATTGCTTTCTTTCCCTGTATTGTTCGCGGCGGCGCTGCTGCTGATCTTCGACCGCAGCTTCGGTACCAGCTTCTACCTTTCTGATATTTATATCGCAGGGGAGGCCCTTGCCAACAGCGGTGGCAGCCCGGTGTTGTTCCAGCACCTGTTCTGGTTCCTCGGACACCCGGAAGTGTACATCGTGATCCTGCCTGCGCTGGGAATCACCTCCGAGATCATCGCGACCAACTCGCGCAAACCGATCTTTGGATATAAGGCCATGATCGGCTCCATGCTCTTCATTGCAATATTGTCCTTCGTTGTATGGGCACACCACATGTTCGTCACCGGAATGAACCCGTTCCTCGGATCGATCTTCATGCTGCTGACGTTGATCATTGCCGTCCCATCGGCGGTGAAGATCTTCAACTATGTTACAACCCTGTGGCAGGGTAACATCCGCTTCACACCGGGTATGCTCTTCTCCATTGGGATGGTGTCTTTCTTCCTGACAGGTGGTATCACCGGTATCTTCCTGGGGAACGCCGCCATTGACATTCAATTGCATGATACGTATTTCGTCGTGGCACACTTCCACCTTGTAATGGGTAGCGCCGCTTTCTTCGGTATGCTGGCGGGTGTTTATCACTGGTTCCCGAAAATGTTCGGCCGGATGATGAATGCGAAGCTGGGCTACATCCATTTCTGGATCACCTTCGTGGGCGTATACCTTGTATTCTTCCCCATGCACTACATCGGTATCGCCGGATTCCCGAGAAGATATTACACTTGGACGAACTTCGATACCTTCAGCGGATTCTTCGACCTGAACATGCTGGTGAGTATCGCTGCCATCGTGACGTTCGCAGCGCAGTTTATCTTCCTCTTTAATTTCTTCTACAGCATGTTCCGCGGGCCGAAAGCTCCCGCGAACCCCTGGAATTCAAATACACTGGAGTGGACCACGCCACGCAATCCCGGACACGGTAACTGGCCTGGAGAGATCCCTTCTGTATACCGCTGGGCTTACGACTATAGCAAACCCGGAGCAAAGGATGACTTTATCCCGCAGACCATTCCGTTCTCGGAAACTCCGGAATCCAATCTGCCTCATGAAAATGAGCTGGTCAGACTGGAAAGCACAGGCACCCAGGGCGCGATTGTGGTAGAGAAAAAGGATTAACGGGCGATGAAAACGCTCAGGGCTTTTCATAAGCTCAGCCTTTCAACATTAGTCGCAGTTTATATTCTGATACTCGTGGGGGGAATCGTGCGGAGCACGGGCTCCGGCATGGGCTGCCCCGACTGGCCGAAATGTTTCGGTAGCTGGGTTCCGCCATCGGATATCTCCCAGCTGCCGCCCGATTACAAGGAAAAATATGCGGACTACCGGCACCAAAAGAACATAAAATTTGCCCGCTACCTGCGGGTGCTCGGTATGGGCGATACCGCGGACAAACTTTTGAATTATGAATCGGTATTGGTTGAATCCGATTTCAACCCCGTGAAAACATGGATTGAATATTTCAACCGCATCACAGGCGTAATGATCGGGATGCTGATCACCGCCGTGTTTGCGTATTCTTTGAAATTCCGGAACTCCGATCGCAAGCTGACGGTCATTTCATTCCTGGCCCTGCTGCTGGTTATCCTGACCGGGTGGATCGGATCCTTTGTTGTATCCAGCAACCTGACCCCCTGGACGATCACGGTGCACATGTTTCTGGCGCTGGCGATCGTAGCGCTGCTGGTGTACCTGGTGCACGTGAGCGCTCCCCGGCGGATAATGATCCCGTCACCGGCGGGCGTCTGGTGGATGATTGCCTGTATTGCGGTGGTGCTTGTGCAGACATTACTGGGTACGCAGGTTCGGGAAGCGATCGACAATGTGGCGCGGATCGCGGAACGTGAACAGTGGATTTCCGCCATCGATGCGGAGTTTGCACTGCACCGTTCGTTTTCCTGGCTCGTGCTGTTGTTGCATGTGGGACTCGTGGTGAATTTAAGGAAGATAGAGGCATTTAAAGGTTTCCGGCTTAGCCTAATACTGCTAATTTTGGGGACCATTTTTACAGGGGTGGGAATGGCATATTTCGCGGTCCCGGCTGTCCTCCAACCAATACATTTGTTGCTGGCGGCAGTTTGTTTCGGCGTCCAGTTTATGTTGTTGCTGAAGTTGAGGGGAAATGAATCTACTGTGTTAACGAATTGAAATGATTGCAGGACAAATACATACGTTATCAGGTCTGCCTTTCGCCATGGCAAAAGCGAAAGCATTCTGGGAATTGCTGAAACCGCGCCTGTCTTTTTTAGTGGCGTTCTCCTGCGCTTTCGGCTATGTGCTCGCCTCGCCGCAGATCAACTGGCAGGTGCTGCCCATGTTATTTACCGGAGGGTTCCTGATGTCAGGGGCAGCCATTGTCGTGAATCAGATCCTCGAAAAGGACCTTGACAAACTGATGTCGCGCACCTTGAACCGTCCCCTTCCCACAGGCCGCGTGTCTGTGAATGAAGCGATCTCGTTCTGTCTTCTCACGCTGGCAGTTGGGGTGACGATCCTCCTGTTGTACACGAACGTTTTCACAACACTGCTGTCGATCGTTTCCATGATCCTCTACAGCTTCGTCTATACACCGCTCAAAAGGGTAGGGCCCATCGCCGTATTTGTCGGAGCAATACCCGGCGCGTTGCCGCCACTGCTGGGATGGACCGCCGCCACAGGATTCATCTCGCACGAGGCGATGATCATCTTTGGAATTCAGTTCATCTGGCAGTTCCCGCACTTCTGGGCGATCGCCTGGGTGGCAGACGAGGACTATAAAAAGGCAGGCTTCAAACTGTTGCCTTCCGGCGGAAAGAAAGATCTCAACACAGCGATACAGATCATGATCTATACGCTGTTCCTGATACCCCTTGGGTTGTTGCCGGCGACCTTTGGCATTACGGGAATTCATTCGGCAATAGCCGTCACGGTGTGTGGCGTGTTGTTTTTAGCACAGACATTTTCATTGATGAAGTCGGGAGACAGGAAGTCGGCGTTGAAGATCATGTTCGGATCCTTTATTTATCTCCCGGTCGTGCAGATAGCATATTTACTGGATAAGATTTAACAGGCATGGGAAAGAGTATGGCAGCGGACATAAGAATTGTTGAAGAGGCGAAGAAGCCCCGGAGCATGCACCCTAAAAAGTTTGCGCTGTGGCTTTTTATTGTGAGTGTTGTGATGTTGTTCGGCGCGTGGACGAGTGCCTATATCGTTAAGCGAGCAGAACCGGGCTGGTCATCCTTTGAATTGCCCGGTCAGTTCTGGGCAAGCTCGGTGATCATCATGCTGAGCAGTATTACCATGATATGGGCGCATCAGTCGGCGAAAAGGGACAACGTGGAGCAGACCAAGACCGCGCTGGGAATTACGACCCTGCTCGGAATGGCTTTTTTAGGAGCGCAGTGGATGGGATGGCAGAAGATGGTGGAAATGAACTACTATTTCGCAGGAAGTGCCAGCAACTCGTCAAGCTCCTTTATTTATGTGCTGACAGGTTTTCACGGACTGCATATTATCAGCGGCCTCATCTTTCTGGTGATCGTTTTGGTCGCGGCTTTTAGATTTAAAGTACATTCCAAAAACATGCTCAGGATAGAAATGTGTTCCACCTACTGGCATTTTTTGGGTGGACTTTGGCTATATTTGTTCGTCTTCTTATTATTGAACCGATAAATTAATACTAAAAATGGCAAGTACTCCGACAAGCGTTCAGGCTCCGGGCAGAAGTGTATGGGATGGTGGAGTTTCCCCCATGGGTGTAAGCTACGGCAAACTCATGATGTGGTTCTTCTTACTGTCTGATGCCTTCACTTTTTCAGCACTATTGATCACGTATGGCCTGGTGCGTTCTTCGCATCCTGTCTTTGAAGGCGCCATTGGCGATTTTGTTTTTTCACAAGCCTACTGGCCAATCCCGGAAAAAGTATTTGAAGCCATTCCGTTCTTCGATGTTCATGCCCCGCTCGTGTTTGTCGGTATCATGACGTTTATCCTGATCATGAGTTCTGTGACCATGGTACTTGCCGTGGAAGCCGGACACCGCATGGACCGCAAGGCTGTTGAAAAATGGATGCTGTGGACCATCGTTGGCGGACTAACTTTTTTGGCTTGCCAGGCCTGGGAATGGACCCACTTTATCCACGGTTCCCATACCGGCGACGCCGTAGCGGAAGGCACTACTTTCTTCGGCGCAAGCCTGATGCAGAACCAGTACGGACCACCGGACTTTGCGGGCTTCTTCTTCTTCATCACAGGTTTTCACGGATTCCACGTATTCAGCGGTGTGGCCTTCAACTTCCTGATCTATTACCAGACCGTCACCGGTGTATTTGAGCGCCGTGGCCACTATGAAATGGTAGAGAAAGTTGGTTTGTACTGGCACTTTGTTGACCTGGTATGGGTGTTTGTCTTTACCTTCTTCTATCTTGTTTAAATAATCTGAAATACAATAACGATGGCGCATCACGAAGAAACTCATCACGTTACGGTTATTCCTCCGAATAAGGAAAAGATCAGAAAATTATGGACGGTCGCCGGAATATTAGGGCTCATTACCGCCATTGAATTCGCTGTGGCGTTCCTGGTTCCCCATGAGTTCCAGACCACCAGGGTATGGCTCTTCATCGGCATGACCATTGTCAAAGCAGCGTACATCGTTGGAGAATTCATGCACTTGCGCCACGAAGCCAAGATGCTGATCTGGTCAATACTGATCCCGATGATCTTTGTCGTGTGGCTGTTGATCGCCCTCGTCTACGAAGGAATGGCCATCTCCGACCTAAGGTTTTAATCGGACCCCAATATAAAAAGCCATTGGTTTTTTATGTCCCCTTCCGGGGATTGAGTGGCAGGACAATATCCCTTGAAGGCTTAGGCACTTGCCCTAAGCCTTCTTTTTTTAAACTCATGAAAGGAAAAAAGTTAATCTTCCTCACGCTGGCACTCCTCTTACCGGTGGCCATATTTATCTTTCTGAAGCTATTCGGCCGAAATGAATTCAACGTACCCCCGATGCATCAGGAAGGCAGCATCGAGACGCCGGTAAATTGCAACTTTACGTATAAAGCGCCCTATCATGTGCCGGACTCTGTCATCGCCAGCCTGCACCTGACGAAGCCGGATTCGCTGTATGTTTTATATTTTGATCCCGCGCTGATCACAGCGATGAACCGCGTGTCTGTGGAATTCAAGTGGTCGCCCGTAAACGTGGTCGCGCCATCTTCCTTTTCGAGGGAAACGAATGTTCGGATCTTAAAGGAATGTGTCTTGCTCATGCAACCGCCCGCATCTGTGACGCTGATCGATCATAAAAACCGCATCCGCGGATATTATGATGGGAGCGATCGCGATGAAGTGGATCGCCTGATTGTGGAAATGAAAATCATCTTAAAGAAGTACTGACGTGGCCAATGATCCAACCGCTCAATCCAGAAAAGAACCCTACAGGAAAACGATCATCGTCCTGTCGATCCTCATTCCGCTGACGGTGGCGCTGCTGTTCGGGATGCCGAAGATCAAGGGTTACAATACTTCGTTCCTGCCACCTGTTTACGCTACCATCAACGGACTCACGGCCCTCTTGCTTGTATCGGCAGTGATCGCGATCAGGAACGGCAGACAAGTGTTGCATGAAAGACTCATGAAAACCTGCATCGGTCTGTCGGCGCTATTCCTGGCCCTGTATCTTGTGTACCATACTACCAGCGAATCCACGTCGTTTGGCGGAGAGGGAGCTGTCAGATATATCTACTTTTTTGTCCTCATCACGCACATTTTGCTGTCAGTCGGTGTTATTCCTCTGGTCTTGTTTACCTTTGTCAGAGCCCTTTCGCGCGATTTCGGGAGACACAGGGCACTGGCCCGCATTACTTTCCCTGTCTGGCTGTACGTTGCAGTTACAGGGGTTATTGTTTATCTTATGATCAGTCCTTATTACAAATGAAGAAGCTCATATTCAGCCTGATGATGTTGTTTCTGGGAGCGGTGAATGTTTCTGCGCAATGTGCCATGTGCCGTTCGACCCTGGAGAATAATTTCAGCAACGGTAATCCCGGCATTGCTGCAGGCATTAATACGGGAATTCTTTATCTGCTGGTACTGCCATACCTGGCAATCGCCGTTCTTGGAATCCTGTGGTATAAAACAACTAATAAAAATGCCGGAAAAGAATTTGGTAACCGCATTGCTTAAAGGCAAATGCCCACGCTGCAGGGAAGGGGCAATGTTTACTTATCCGGTGACTAAGTTGTCGAAGTTCCATAAGATGAACGAAACATGCCCCCACTGCGGCGTGCGGCTGGAGCCAGAACCCGGATTTTATCAGGGCGCCATGTACGTAGGATATGGTTTTACTGTCCTGGTCACGGTGGTCATCAGTATCATACTCTATCTGATGGGCGAGTATTCGGAATGGGTGTATATTGGAGCGATCATTGGTGTAATGATCTTACTGGTACCGCTCAATTACCGGTACTCCAGGATCGTGTATCTTTATTCTTTCGGCGGTCTTACATACGACCGCCGTTGGTCAAGATAATATTTCTGCACCTAAATCATAAGGGTTGAAGGTCAAACCTGTTTATTTTGCTGCATTATCTTTCGTCCTGCTGGCTGCAGGTCTGATCGCCTCGTGGATCTCATTTGACCCGGAGGCGCCCAACGTTATGGCTGAACGCGTGGCCGTCAGCCTCGAAGATGAACTCCAGGTTGTCAATGCGGAACTGAAACCGCTCCTCCAGCAATCATTCGATGTCAACACGGTACCCGCCACAAAGACTACCTATCCCTTTTTTGTCTATCAGCGCAACCGACTGCGGTATTGGTCTGACAATACGTTTATTCCACCCGCACAGGTTCTGTCGGATACGTTTCATGTCAAACTGTTGCGGATCGGTCGCGAAGCGTATGTTCTCAAGAAAGACGTGATCGACAAGAACCATTACGTCATCTCGCTGATCACATTGCTCAGGGAATATACCATTCGCAATGATTACCTGAGTCAGGAGTGGAACAAAGAGATATTCCCATCCCCGAATTTCACCATCCTTGAATCCGGCGCTTCGCTAGGGGTTCCCGTTTGTATCGATGACAACTGCATCTTCCGGATAAGTTTTCTTGCTGCCGACTTTACCGCCCACGAGCATCTGCGCACGGTCTCCATCACGCTGATCGTGCTCGCTTTGATCGCGTTGCTGGCACTGGTATATTCCTTGTTACTTCCTATCCGGAAGAGATCCCCGGAAGCAGGCTTTGTCTACCTGCTGTTGATCTTCCTGGCCCTGCGCTGGCTGATGACGTTCCTGCAGTTTCCCGGCGCCTTGGTCAAAACCGATTTCTTTGACCCCCAGATCTTCGCTTCATCCTATATCAACGCATCGCTGGGCGACCTGTTCCTCAATGTGCTGGCGATCTTCGCGGTATCGCTCTATGTCTTCAGAAACTTCTTCAGGTTCAAAGCGCTTAAGTTCAGGAATCGGCCGCTGCCAGGGTGGCTTATCTCCTTTGTTTCCTGTCTGTGCATCCTGTTTGCATGGCTGTTTCCCTACATTGTCATTCAAACGCTATACAATAACTCGTCCATTGTACTTGATATTTCGCAATCGCTCCAGTTCGACGGACTGCGTATTGTCGCCCTGCTGACGGTGATGCTGTCGGGCGTCTGTGCATTTCTGTTCTCCCACCCCTTTATCAGCCTCGTGTCTTCCGACAAGAACAGGGGGAGGGCCATCATATCGTTCCTCGCTGCCGTCGTGATCTTCGTGCTCATCAACGAATGGTCGACGCAGGCTTACCTTTCCTCACTCATCTGCGCCTCGGTTAGTTTTCTTACAGTCTTCTTTTTAAGACTTTACAAAAATCTGAAACGCCTTTCCTACGGTACGTTTGCGTACCTGTTTGTCAGCATATTCTTTTTGTCGGCAAACGGCGCCTATGCCATCCAACATTTCACGCATAAGGAAAAGATCGAAAGTCAGTTCCGGTTTGCCAGCACGTTCCTGATAGAACGCGACATTTTCGCAGAGTACCTGCTGAACGAAGCGTCGGAGAAAATAGCGAATGACGCCTTTATCCAGACGCGGATCATGAGCCCATTCCTGGGAAAGGAACCCGTGCGTCAAAAGATCCGTCAGCTGTTCCTTCCCAGTTATTTCAATAAATACGATGTCCGCATCTTCATCTTCAACTCCTTCGGTGCTCCCGTGGATAACCAACTCGATGCGACCTTTCAGGAACTGGTAAGGGGATACCAGGCCGATCCGTTCCGTACGGAATATGAGAACATATACTTCGTTACAAATCCTGAAACGGACATCACCCAGAAATATCTGATGATCGTTCCCATCGCAAGATTTGCCACCATTTACGGCTATGTAGTGGTCGAGTTATCGCTGAAGAAGATCATTCCTGAAAACGTTTATCCGGAGTTGCTCGTTGACAGGACATTTCAGCAGTTTTATCACACACAGGATCTGAACTACGCTGTCTTCTCGAACAAGGATATCGTCTATACTTCGGGTGATTACAACTACGAAAATTTCTTCGACCGCACCTGGCTGGGAAATACTTTGTTGTATACCGATGGGATCTCTTTCAATGGTTATGACCACATTGCGCAGGAGGACCAGAGCGGAAGGATTGCTGTGGTTTCCGCCAAAGTCATTCCGCTCGTGTACAAGGTCGCCAACTTCTCGTGGCTTTTCGTGATGGGATTGCTCATCATCCTCGTCATGATCTTCATCCAGGGTGTTTACAACTATTTCATGGGTAGAAGGTTGTTTTTCTCAGCCCGGATACAACTATACCTGAACCTTGCTTTTTTTGTCCCGCTCATCATCGTGAGCATCACTACCCTGGGACTCACAAGCCGGTCATCACAGCAACAGCTGAACACGGAATATCTGAATAAGTCACGCGTTTTCGGACAACAGCTTACCGGTTATCTGAATGAATTCGTCAGTGATGTCGATGAAAGCCGTGCAACCCTCGCGAATCAGCTTGCTGACCTGGCGAAGTTCTCCAACATGGACGCGAATGTTTACAACATTCAGGGGCAACTGCTCGCAACAAGTCAGCCGCTGATCTTCGAGAGCAACCTCATCTCAAGATACATCAACTCACAGGCGTTCTACAAGATCCTTGGCGGCGAAAGCCTTACGATCGAAGCCGAACAGGTGGGACGGCTGCGATATTTTGTAGCCTATACGGCCATCAAGTCACCGCAAACAGGGAACCTGATTGGAATTCTGGGGATTCCATTCTTCCAGTCCGAATATCTTTTGGAGCGCGTGCAGACCATTATTCTGTCCAACATCCTGAATATTTTCGCGGTGATCTTCATTGTGTTGCTGGTGCTTTCTTATTTCGTATCCGAATGGCTGACATTCCCGCTCCGGTTTATTACGCAATCGCTGAGAGGGACTTCGCTTAACAACGTGAATAGTCCACTGAAGTGGACTGCCACGGACGAGATCGGCATCATGGTGAAAGAGTATAACAGCATGTTGTTCAAGCTGAGTGAGAGCAAGGTGGAGCTTGAGCAGACGCAGCGTGAGAAGGCGTGGCGGGAAATTGCACAGCAGGTCGCCCATGAGATCAAAAATCCTTTAACGCCGATGAAGCTGACGCTTCAGCAACTGGAGAGGGCTATCCGTGACGGCAATGGGTCAGTTGAAAAGACACAGAAAGCCATCACTGCTTTATTGACACAGGTGGATACCTTAAATGATATTGCATCATCGTTCAGTGGATTCGCGAAGATGCCGGAGCCTGTGATCGTGAGGCTGGAGGTGATTTCCCTGATCAGGCGTGTGATCGATCTTCATAGTCCGACAGGGGAGATTGCTTTCAGAAGCTCAGTGAAGGAAGCGTATGTGCTGGGCGATGAGCAGTTGCTGAGCCGCACGTTTTCGAACCTGATATTGAACGGGCTCCAGTCAGGAACTGCCGGGCAGCCTGCAAAGGTAAGTGTTACTGTTCAGCGCGATCAGGACAAGTTGCGGATCCAGTTCCTTGATAGCGGGAAGGGTATCGATCCCGATATTGCCGACAGGATCTTTCTTCCCCATTTCAGCACAAAGAAATCCGGATCAGGTCTTGGGCTTGCTATTTCCCGCCAGGCGATCCACCAGATGAATGGCAGTATTTATTTTCACACCCGGCCAGGGAAGGGGACGATATTTACCATTGAGCTACCGGTAGATAGGTAAGTAAAAGAAGTAAAAAAGTAAAAAGGTAAAAAGGTAAAAAGGTAAAAAGGTAAATGGTCGGTTGGGGAAGTTCAGAGAAACAATCCGGATAGGGCTTTAGCCCAACATCCTGCACTACAAAGTCGAGAGCATTGCTGAAAATCTTTTCTTTAACCTCCATCTCCCCGCAACGACCACCCTTCGACCTGAGCCCATTCAATTGGCTCCTGCTTCAGCTGGAGGCAATGGGTGCAACAACTGCCAACTTCCTTTAATTAATTATATATCACCTTCCAGGGGTCGGATGATAATCTCCTCGACCACACTGCGCGGAGAGAGCGCCCATGCGGAATAGACAGCGTCCGCAATATCCTCGACGGGGATGAAGCGTTCATCGGGGAAGCCGGCGCCTTCCCAGCTGCGTGTTTTTGTGGCCCCCGGCATGACGGCGGTGACCCGGATGCTGTCTTCTTTCAATTCTTCCCGCAGACATTTGGAAAATCCCAGCAAGGCGAATTTTGAGATCGCATAGGATCCCCCGTTTTTGTAGGCCTGAAAACTTGCAATGGAGCACATGTTGAAGATATGACCGCTCCGGGATCTTTTCATGATGGATACAAGCCCCCGGGTGGTGTGATAAGCGCTGTAAAGATTTGCTTCGATCATGCTTTCCAGGTTGCCATCCGGCTCCGTGGAGATATCACCCGGCACAAAATACCCTGCGTTGTTTACCAGTACGTCTATGGGCCTGTTCAGAGACGCTGCGTATTCCGCAAATGATTTCGCCTCTCCGCTGACCGATAGATCTGCCTTCAGAAAATAGATCCTTGAACCCGGGTACGACATTTCAATTTCCCGCTTCATGGCCTGGAGATCAGCTTCATGCCGGGAGCATGTCACGACATCAAAACCTTCCGACACAAATTTCAGGAGGATGGCGCGTCCGATGCCCTGGGATCCGCCTGTTACTACGATCAGCTTGCGCATTGCTGGTGTTTTAATTTACAGTATATTTAGCAAGTTAATAATTGCGTGCATTTAATGTAGTTATGGTAAAGGAGATCGGTAAGTACTTCATTTTTTTAGGACACCTTTTCACCAACCGGGAGTCTTTCAAAACCTATTACAGACTTACGCTTGATGAGTGTGTCAGCATCGGCATTGGTTCGATCCTACTGGTGGCGTTGGTGTCGACGTTTATGGGAGCGGTGACCACGGTTCAGACAGCATTCAATATGGTGAGTCCGCTCATTCCGAACTACGTGATCTCACAGGTGGTGCGCGAGATGACCGTGCTGGAGTTGGCCCCTACGATCATTGCCATTATTTACGCGGGCAAGGTAGGCACCGGGATGGCAGGGGGACTGGGTACCATGCGCATTACGGAGCAGATCGACGCGCTGGAAGTGATGGGTATCAACTCTATTTCTTACCTGGTGCTGCCAAAGGTTGTCGCTTCCATGCTGATGTATCCGCTGCTCGTGATTGTCGCGGGCGTCTGCGCGCTGCTGGGGGGGTACCTCGTGGGCACGCTTACCGGCATCATCACACCCAACGATTATGTCTATGGGATACGGTTCACCTTCAATGAGTTCACCATTACTTTTGCGTTGATCAAGTCAGTGGTTTTTGCGTTTCTCGTGGCTTCCATCTCCTCCTACAAGGGATATTATACACAGGGGGGTGCGCTGGAGGTCGGTATTTCCAGTACCCAGGCCGTGACCAACAGTGTGATCGCCGTATTGCTCGCGGATTATTTATT
>JBARAD010000116.1:0-9133 GCA_049791675.1 Chryseosolibacter sp. | reverse complement strand
CTTTAACGCAGACCCGCCCCAAAAGCAGTTTGGCAAAAACATGAGGTACACAACAAGTGCTGACAACAAATACCCGGAAGGATCCATTGTTTTCGCAAAAGTAGCACCCGACTTAAAATTACTGATCCGGAAATATTATCAGCGTATTTATTACTGTGCGCCGGCAGATGATAAAAATGGGAAGGAAAGGGTATACTTTGAGCGGGAACTGTTGACACCTGCATCCTGAAGTACAACGATTCCCATGCCTGAAGTCCAATCATCAACACGAACTAACCTCTTCCATTATGTATATCAATTATATTATTAACGACAGTGACACCTTTGATCAGAACCACTACGATGACGTTGTAGTGGAACTTACATCCCTGAATAAAAATATTGCACATATTGAGAGTAATGCCAAAAGTGAAATTGTAATCTCCTTTCTCAAAGATCACTGCATTCAGACAGACCTGCTTACCGGAAACAAGAAACTGGCAGAAACGATCACCTCCGGATTTCTCAAGATGCATCATACTGAATCATTATTTCAGTCATGCCAGGGTAACAAAATATTCCTGAAGGATTTTGAGGCGTATGTCCGGATGCAGGTGGAATAGATTCGTATTCTGTACCCACCAGCCCCCAAATTCGTGCTATCTCCGTTCAGAGAAATAGATCTGGATTGCGCATAAAAACGAAACCCTCACGATCCAAGGATCTTGAGGGTTTCGTGACATGATGTTCCCTATTTCCCCAGGAAAATCGTTTCCACGTACGGACTATCCGGCAAACGCAGGAAAAGTCTGATCGAAGTGAATTTGCCGCACCCAACATAAAAATTCAAACATGACAAAGTGGGCCTGGTACGGGAAAAAAGGAAGAATTGGCGTTGTTAGAAAGCGCAGCCATCATTCAACGTAGCAAAGACGATCCAAGTTAGAAAAGCTATTTGATCTTCTTCTCAAAGCCGATTCTCAGTGCTGTTTTCTGTGGCATTGTCAATTTTTGATCATGTATTTCCTCCCAGAGCTTCGCAGCATTTTCACTTGAGGGAAGCCCCAACTCGCCAACTGACTGTCCCCACAGAAAAACATAGTAGTCATTTTTATTAAAACCTACACCTTTATAGTAGATGACTGTATTAACCGAATCACTTAGAAACGACCTGAAGTCAAGCTTTCCTCCAAGTGTTTCCATTTTGATGTACGCGGTTGTTTCCGCGAGGTCAGGTTGCGGATTGCGCAGGGTCTGGGCAACTACCAGTGTAGTGATGATCAGACCGAAGATGATGGAAAAGATTATTTTCATAGGATTCAAAGTAAAGTTTAAACCAGGAGCGTTATTGGTGGACTATGAACATCATTAAGATATGATGTTTTGCCTTTAATTGCAAGTACATTGACGTTCCCGCAGCACCACTTTTAATCATGGCAATCCTTCAATCCCACAAATCAAGGTTCAGACAACGGGCAGACCCTTTGCTAAGGAGTACCTCCATTCCTGTCCTGGACTCATTCGTCATTTTATCCGAAGAAGTCTACTCAACACGTTCTGTTGCAGGATCCGGTTTTTCACCCAGGAATTCCACCCATGCTTTCTTCATGCACGGATAATGCTTGGTCGCCTCAACCAGGCTCATGAAAGCTATCAGGTTGGCCTCAAATCTTTTTGCAAGAAGTTCATTGCTTATCTGACCATCCTCCGTCAACGCCTGATGCGCTGTCGCCAGCGAGAACATATCGGGATACACACGCGTGCCCAGGTGCTCCAGTGGAATCCGCAAAGACCAGAGACCGCGATTTCCTCCTGCCATCGAAGGTGATGCGGACATCAGCAGCGCATGACGTTCGTTGAAAGGTTGCGGCCGGAAGCGCGAAACCCAGTCAATCATATTTTTTAAATGTCCGGGCATGGAACCATTGTACTCAGGACTGGCGATGATGAAAGCATCGTTCTCCAGAATATGCTTTCGGAGAAGCTCCGCTCCCGGGGGAATGCCGGAAGCTTTTTCAACGTCCTGGTTAAACGACGGACAATCAAATTCCCCTATCGCTTTCACATCGGCTCTGCCGCCATGCTTTGTGATAGTGCGTGCCGCCAGCTCCGCCAGCCTGGTATTCAACGATTCTCTCCTTAGTGAGCCCGAAAAGATCAGGATCCGCAGAGGAGCCTGCTGGTTCAATGTAGTCTGTTCTTCCGTAGGCATAACGTATATCTTTTTGATGTTGTAATAATAGGATTACTCGAATCTTCGGCAAGCAAAGACCTTGCTCCGGCGGGCATCCCGACTGTACGTGATTAAGTTAATCAAAAAATCGACTATGCGTATTCACTAAGACTTTGGGTGGCATACAGTTTTATCCCTGAGAACAGGATTATCCAACTGCCGTGCCGTAGGTATTCCGGCTGGAGAGGAGTCGTGAACAACCGCTTATCGACGGTATTCGAAAAACATGAGACTGAATTATTTCAAGAGGATAAATAATTTCGGGGACGCCTTGAATCCCCTGATTTTTCACAAGCTGTTACCGGGATTCTTCGACGATGATCCTTCCAGTGATTTTTTTGGAATCGGATCGATCATCGGAGAAACAATGAAACAATTTGCCCGCAAAATAATTTTTAGCAGCGGATATGCCTATGGCAGTTTACCCACGCTTGATTCCACATATGACATCGTGTGTGTGCGGGGACCCCTAACGGCACAAGCGCTAAAGATCGATCAGAGATTGGCCATCACCGATGGTGCAGCGTTACTGCGCGAATTCAATTTCCAGAAATCAGAAAAAGAGTATGAATTCTCCTTTATGCCACACTTCGAGAGCGAAATGAAATATGCGTGGAAAGACATTGCTCGCGAAACAGGGATAAATTATGTAAGTCCACTCGCCGATCCACTATTTGTCATCAATGAGATCCAGAAGTCCAGAGTCGTGATTGCCGAAGCCATGCATTTTGCTATCGTCGCTGACGTTCTGCGGGTGCCCTGGATCGCCGTCAAAGCATATCCAGGCATTAACGACTTTAAATGGCGTGATTGGACCCAATCATTAAATATGACGCACCATCCCGTTTCCCTGGCCGCGCTGTTTGAAGAAACGTCGCTTGACAAAAAACTAAGACAGAAGACCCGCAACAGATTGCCGTCTTTTGTTTATAAGACCGTGACAAAATCATATTTGTCATATCAAAAAAGCTACCTGATCAATGCAACGATCCGCAACTTCGAAAAGATAACGAAGCTACAGCCGCAATTAAGCAACGAATCAACGCTCACGGAAAAAACAGATCGCCTTCTTGAAAAGCTGGAGTTTGTTAAACGAAAGTATCAACGCTCCCGCTTCCAATAGCGGCCGGTACTTCAAATTTTTGTTTATCCCATTCCCAGCGAATGTGCTACACGATCCGCCAGTGGTTCTCTGCACTCCGACTGAAGCATACTCGCGAGCGGCATTACGAGATGTGATAGCGGAACAATTTTTTAAGGATGTACGATGAGCGTGCCGTTTATGACGCAGTTTTACAAAAATCCCGCGTGGATTGATCCGCAGTTACTCCGGGATATCCCTCCTGACGAGGTTTCACCTTTACTGCTTCAGCAAATCACCGATGGTATTCGCGCCCTGCAACACGGCCGCCCCGTGGTGTCTGTCGTCATTCCTGTCCTCAATGAGGAAACGGCTATCCTGAGAACATTGCATACCTTATCACAGAACAAGACAAGTTTTTCCGTAGAGATCGTGGTGGTGAACAATAATTCCACCGACCGTACGCAAGAGATCCTTGACCGGATCGGGGTCAAATCAGTGTTTCAACCCAAGCCCGGTTGGGGTCCGGCGCGACAACTTGGACAAGAGGCTGCCAGGGGAAAATATATCTTAATGGCCGATGCTGACTGTTTCTACCCTCCGGGATGGATTCAGCGGATGACTACGCAATTGCAGCAGGAAGGTGTGACCTTCGTATACGGAAACTACAAATTTCTCGCTTCACGAGACAGATCGAGAATCAAGTACGCCCTTTATGAGCTGCTGAGAAATATCATCGCCGAAGTGCGGGACATCAGGCGCCCATGGTTGAACGCGCGGGGAATGTCTATGGGCTATGTTAGAGAACTCGGATTAAAGGTAGGCTTTGTCGACAGGAAGATCCGCGGCGAGGATGGCCGTATGTGTTATGAACTGGCTCAGTTGGGACGAATCGTGCGACTACGATCAAGTGACGTCGTTGTCTGGACGTTTCCGAGAACGCTGGAAAGAGATGGCAGCCTCGTTCATGCCATCGCTAACCGGGTGCTCATCGAGCTTGTACGATTTCGTTCTTATTTCCGGAAAGAAATTGCCCACGACACCCACACATCAGAGAATTCCAAGCTTCCAACGCTGAAATATTTTCGCAGGAAAAAACTCATGAACGACGAAAGAGAGGTTGTTGAATAAATAATGACGTTCGCGCTTTATAACACTATCGTTTCTCGAGCAACTCATGACATTGAGTTGTACACTGCTTAAAAGCAAAAACCCTCAGGAGCCTGAGTATCCTGAGGGTTCTTACTTGCCCCGTTACCTGCAGGGGCGTGCGTTTGAACGCCTATCATCAAGAAATTCCAGTAGTGTCGCAACAAGAGCGCTATTCTCCTTCGTGTGGAGTCAAGTTCATGATCGAGACCGTGTATGATCGTGTTTTTGAATCATAAGTGATACGATAGTCAGTCGGATGGTATCCATCTTCCTGGAATGCTCCTGGCAGTCTGATGGGTATCGTTTCATCGGGCTGTGACAGCAGATAATCAAGCGTAACCATCGGTTCATAGAAAGTGAATTTTCCATCAAAGCTACCATAGATGTAAGTTCTCGTGAATGTACCTCCATTGAATTCCGGTGCAAGCAGGTCGATCCAGTGTGCTCCCATCTGAGGCACTCCACCGGGAGGAGCAAAATACATTGGAGGTTGATAAGCTGAGGCAGGGTGATTGTTGAATCCATCAACATCGTCAGGACCAATACTCAGCACGTCTTCCATCGGAACAAAATAAAAGTGTACGTCGAAATGGGGAATGTCGTAGACGCCAGGGGGTTCATGCCCATGCGGGTTCCACCCAAACCCAATAAAGGTGAATCCTGTTTCAGCTGCTTTCGGATGGAGCGCAAGATAGTATCCGTACTCGTGCTCGTCTGTGGGAAGATCGCTCAGGCCCTTGAGGGATATCTTCACACCGATCTCAAGAGGCGTTCCGTCGTGCAGCTCGCTATAGTAGGACTTCACAATTCCATCTCCCAGCTTTTGAGCGGGTCCGTAATAAGTATGAGTCAGTTCCGAAACCGGATCACCAGGCTTTACGTTCGCCTGGCGAGTGTCTTTCCCGTCCCGGAGTTGAATTGACTCCTCGCTGCATGAGAATACCACCAGGGTAAACACAGCCAACAAAACATTCAGTCTTCTCATAGTAATGGATTTTGGTTAGTGTTGGATTAAACGCACTCAGCCGGAAGGCTTACTGCTTAAGTGAATATACAGGTGAGCCTGATTGTGTTATTGTAAAAATGCGACATACTGCACGGAGCACAGAACCTGACGCAAACTTTAAAGATTCATCCGGATTGAAAAGTTCTTAGACCGCCCGAGGAAAGTCGCCGGAGCTTCGCCAGCGAGCTCTCTGAAATCTTTAATAAAGTGCGCCTGATCGAAGTAGCCTGCCGCGGAAGACAGTTGACTCAGCGAAGTACGGGCTTCAGCTTTCAGGAGCCCCAGCATTCTATTCATTCTCGAGATCCGGATATACATCTTTGGACTTATACCCAAACTCTGCTTGAATTGCCGCTCCAGTTGCCTTCTGCTGATGCACACCTCGTCACTTAGTTGTCCCACCGAAATTGCACCGTTCTTTCTGATCAGTGCTGATGCGCGATGCACATGTCCGTTTTTGTGTTTGACGCGGCAGGCTTTCTGCAAGAAGAAGGAATCAGCCATCAGGATACATGCGTTTAGGTTTTCGGCATCTTTGATCCGGCAGCAAAACGCAACAAACTCGTCGCTGAAAACGTCGGTGAGATCCGCCGGATTATTTACGAACTGAGCGGCGGGCACTTGAAAGAGGGATGCCATCGCCTCCGGTTTGATCCTGATGGAAAACACTTCTATCCTATCACTGAAGCGAGCGGTATAGGGGGCAGTCCAGAACCCGCCCAGGAGGAATCTGGGGCTATAAAAAAGATGTCCGCCGAGCACCAATTCAAAATTGGGCAGACTGCGATGCAGGACCAAATCCACAAAACCGGATGGGAGTATTTTTATTTCGTTAACCTGATCCGCCGATCCGGGAAAGACGGCATGCCAGTAGCAATCAATAAAATCGCACAACACGGGGGCAGGTGGGTACTCTTTTATCTCCACGCTCATACTTGTCTCTAAGGGACCCAGGAAATCTCCTTAAATGAATATACAACAATTTCTTGTGATGAGCATTGTTATCGTGGTTAACGCGATGTTTCGGACGACGTTACTATGTCCACCTTTATTGCAAGCATTTTCAACCTTTGATAGCTGTTATCTGAAGTCGGCAATTCCTACATTAAGGCAACAAAGCGTTGGAACTTAAGCCGCACGTTTCCGTTGATAAGTCAATTTACTCGCAATATGCATGAAGCCTATTGAGTTAACAAAGTTTGTCTAGAAGGGTGAAGACCTATTCTAAGCATTAAACCTCATCGGACAAAATCTTTCTTATTTTCCTCTCCAATTCTTCGTCGGACGGACGCGATGCCTTCAAATCGATAATATTCCCGGCTTGATCAAGCAACATGTAGGCGGGTATTCCTCGAAACTTATAGGCTTTATAAAGGGAGTCAATCTTATCCGGTTCAATAATGATGTGCGTACCAGTCCAGTAGCTGTTTCCATCAAGAAACTTCTCCCAATCGGATCTTCTTGAGTCGACCGACACATTGAGAAATTCAATACCATCTTCATTTGCAAGTTTTTGCTGTAACTTTATTGAGGACGGTATTTCTTCAATACATGGCCGGCACCAGGTTGCCCAAACATCAATATAGACTACTTTGCCGTGGAGGCTTTCAACGGAGACTGGTTTACCCTCTCGCGTCAGCCCTTCAAATTCGGGAGCGGGCTTGCCAGGGGCAAGCGCAAGAAATTCATCGTAGGTATCATTTAGCGTTGCGAGATATTTTGACTGATGATACGTCTCCTTAAAGTCACTAAAGATTGAATCGGTCTCGGGAGTAATTCCATAATGCCCCAACCAAAACCTGACGTTGAATGCCAACAGGATTTCACGGACGGCATCAGAACAGTCAGCATGCTTTATCCGAGCGTCGCTCAACAGTGGCATGCTGCTTTCAGTGCGCTCTGAGCGGATGAGCTCCTCTGCTACGGGCAAGTAAATCACCGAACCCACGCATTGATTATAGACAGTATTGTATGCATTTTTTTCGCAACGTCAGTTTGCAAACCGAATTTCAGGTTCCGCTACTGCTAAATAAAATACGAAATGAAATCTTAATGTCGTCTTAATTGTTTGCCCATTCATTTTCAATGGCTCCCATTTCTTACTTGTCTTTTCAAATATCTTGGTTACCGAAGCATCTATTTCGTCGCTTAAACCCTGAACAATCCTGATGTTGCTTACCCCTTTATCGTCTAAGTCAAAGTCTATAATCAGTTCATCTGAAACAGTCTCAAGCGGGTAGGCCTTTGGAAAAACAAAATTTACTGAAAAGTAATACCCAAAACTCGACGATGCGTTGTCGTTAAAAATTGCGTTTGGATAGAGACTTCTAGCGTCGTTGCTGATTTTGTACTCAAAAACTCGATTGGCTCCTTTCGTTTCTTTCGATAGTTTTAGATGCTTAATGATGATTAATCCATTGTCGAATATTTGTTCGCTGGCTGATAATTCCTTTGCTAATTTATCTTGATTAATAAAATGATAATCAATGGCTTCTCCATTTTCGTTTTTCGTTGATAAAATTAGTTTTGATTCTTCAAACGATTTTAAAGTATACTTCCTTTCCGGAAACTCATAAACCGCTTGCGGAAACAGATCTATGTAGTCCGTGTCATATTTAACAGGCATTTTTATTCCCCTGTCGAAGGGTGCTTCAGATATAGATAGATTCCCTTTCACAAAACTGAATTTTAAGTACTCATTGGATTCACCGAATTTGCCCGATGCCGGATTTCCATTCGAGTCCACAATCTTAGTACAAACCCAGTCTCCTTGTAATTTGTCCTTAATTTTTTGTGAATAAGTGGTCCCGCTGATAATTAACAGAAGAATGGTCAGACATTTCATTTGAAATTCATTTGTTATTTAAAAATGCCACACAAAACTTCCGAAGATAAGCACCCGGTTGATATATCTCAAATATCCGCTGAAACGGCACCCTTTAAACTGGTGGCAAGGGCTTCATTTATGGTCTTCGAAATTCGGCAACCGAATCCCAGACGTCACACTTCTCGTACTCGCCACTGAGCCAATGTTTCGCAAACTCAATAACCCCTAGGGGCGGAGGAATCTTTTCATGCGTTAAAGGAGGCGCGACAGGTCAGCCGAGAGCCTAAAAAGCGGTATATTGATCTCAATGCCAGGCGCGGAGGGTCATAGGACCAACATAATGCAATCCGTCATAAAAAAAACTAAACGCAAGTACCATTATGACAAGTACTGCTCATCAGATTGTTGATGCTTGGATTAGCAGCTACATGCTCAATAAAAATTCATGACATATGAAGAATCTTCTGATTCTTTTGGCGGGAGTGGTGTTCTCGTGCTCCAAGCCACAGCCCGTTTCTCAACCGTATCCGAGTTACCTTATCAAAGAGGAAGATTGGATTGTTTATGAAGGAACGTTGCCGTCCTCCTACGGTCCGGACGTGCATGTTGAGCTCAGTATATTCCCCGGGGCGCCTGGACTCGATTCGCGTTACCAGATGATGGAATATCCGGATTCGGATTCCCTTAAGGAATTTAACGGATGGATCGGAAGTCGCGGCCGATATGTGGTGTTATCCTCTCCGAAAGACCAGATCATTCACATCAATGACCGCAGTTTCATCACGGCGATTTCGATGAGAGGAGACTTCCCGATGCCGGAAATCGGCAAGGAAGATTTATTTCTAAAAACTGACG
>JBARAD010000115.1:0-12679 GCA_049791675.1 Chryseosolibacter sp. | reverse complement strand
TGAGGGCAGGGCGCTGAAGCTCGCGTTCATGCTGAAGGATACCGAAATCGATGCGGTCTACAGTACAAATTTCAGGCGCACGAAAAATACCGCGAAGCCCCTGGCGGAAATGAAAAACCTCGAGGTGCTTCCTTATGGACCAAACAAGCCCGAAGAGATCCTGAGAATTGTTGACCAGCACAAAGGCAAAACAGTGGTCATGGTAGGGCACTCCAACACCATCCCGTGGACGGCCAATCTGCTGTTGGGAAAAAAGGTATATGATGATTACAAGGAAAGTGAGTATGGGATTATGCTTATTGTTTCGGTCGGGAGAATGAATGAAGAGACCGTGATGACGAGGTTGAATTATTGAGGGAAAGGACGACAGACTACGGTCCACTGACAGTTCCACAGAACACAGACCATCCCACCTATGCCCAATGCCTCATGCCCAATTCCCAATGCCTGAGGGATTCACCACTCACCATCTGGCCCGCATTTTTATAGCCTCACCCATATCTCAATCCCCGGGTGAATGCTATGAGCGTGCTTGAATTTACAGACAGAGGCATCTATTGTCCGCAGGCGGGAGTATATCTCGATCCGTGGAAGCCTGTTGACAAAGCCATTGTCACCCACGGGCATTCGGATCATGCATACGCCGGCCACCAGCATTATTTGTGCACAACAGATGCCATGCCTGTGATCAGACACAGATTGTATTTACAGGGAAATATACAAACGCTTCCTTACGGGGAGATTCTGCAGATCAATGGTGTCAATATTTCCTTTCACCCCGCGGGACACATCCCCGGGTCGGCGCAGATACGCGTCGAGTACAAGGGGGAAGTTTGGGTGTTCTCGGGCGATTACAAGTTGCAGCACGACGGCATCTCGACGCCCTTTGAGCCCGTACCCTGTCACGTGTTCATTACCGAATCGACCTTCGGGTTACCCATTTACAAATGGAAAAGTCAGGCTGAAGTTTTTGATGATATCAATGCGTGGTGGCGCAAGAACCGGCAAGAGGGGAAGACGTCGGTGATCACTGGTTACACACTGGGTAAAAGTCAGCGTATTCTGAAGAACGTAGACCCATCGATCGGCAGGATATTCACGCATGGTGCTGTAGACGCGGTTAACAGCGTGATGCGTGAGCAGGGTATTGCCTTGCCCGAAGCGCCGCGCGTCAGCGACCAGACACCGAAAGAAGATCTGAAAGGCGCGCTGATCATCAGTCCTCCGTCAGCAGTAGGCTCACCGTGGGTAAGGAGGTTTCTCCCATATTCACTGGGCGTTGCTTCCGGATGGATGAAACTGCGGGGCACCCGTCGCCGTCGCGGAGCCGACCGCGGCTTTTCACTTTCCGACCACGCCGACTGGAACGACCTCAATACTGCCGTCCGCGAAACAGGAGCACAAAAGGTTTTTGTCACCCATGGCTACTCCGAGATCTTCGCACACTGGCTCAACACACAAGGGATTGAAGCATACGAGGTGAAAACGAAATTTGAAGGAGAGCTCGGGGAGATGGCGGAAGGGGGGGTGTCGGTAGGTAGTGAGGAGTAATCAAAATCAGTGAGGAGTAATCAGTGAAATCAGTGAAAAGTAATCAGTGAAATCAGTGAAATCAGTGAAATGTAATCAGTGAAATCAGTGAAGAGTAATCAGTGAGGAGTAATCAGTGAAGAGTAATCACTAGTGGCTAGTTAAAATTTGAATATCGTTCTTTGACATATTGATTTACAGAGGGTTACCTTCTATTTTACACGGTGACGATTTGGTTCATAGATTCGTAAAAATCGGGTTTTATGAACATTGGAAAATACGTTTTCTCCCAAGTGGTCCTCCACCTTCCGGCACGGATTTTTGATCGTTGCGTTGCGCGTTATAGTGGTAACAAGTATGTTAAACATTTCACGTGTTGGAATCAATTGCTGTGCATGATGTTCGGTCAAATCAGTGGACGCGATAGTCTTCGTGATTTGCTAATTAGTATTGGTCCGCATCGGCCAAAGTATTATCACTTGGGCTTTGGTAAAAACGTCACGAGATCAAATTTGCAACTCGCAAACGAGCGACGCGATTCTCGAATATATGAGGAGTTCGCGTATGCAATGATTGATAAAGCAAGATCATGCGCAACAAACGATGAGGACTTTAAGCTTGATATTTCTGGTCCGGTCTATGCCATTGACTCTACTTTAATTGATCTATGTCTCAACGTTTTCTGGTGGGCTGGATTTCGAACAGCAAAAGGTGCTGTCAAAATCCACACACTCATGGATATCAAAACGTCTATTCCATGCTTTCTGCAGATCACAGACGGAACGGTGCATGATGTGAACTTTCTTGACCTGATTAATTACGAAAATGGCGGTTTTTACGTCTTAGACCGAGCTTATCTAGATTTCGAACGACTCTTTAAAATCAACTCATCCAACGCCTATTTTGTCACGAGACCAAGAAGCAGATTCGATTTTAAATGGATCTCATCGAGAAAGGTCAGCAAAAAGACGGGTGTACTTTGTGATCAGACAATTAGTCTCAATAACTTCTATCCGGCTAAAAAGTATCCTATTCCACTGCGTAGAATACGATACTATGACAAGGACACAAACAAACGATTTGTCTTCATTTCCAACAACTTCGAACTACCGGCCGAGGAAATAGCACTGCTTTATAAATACCGTTGGAAGATTGAGTTGCTGTTCAAATGGATAAAACAACACCTTAGAATTACGTCCTTTTGGGGAACAACCGCCAATGCCGTACGGATTCAAATCTATTGCGCGATTATAACATACACACTCATGGTGATTATCAAAAATAAACTCAAATCACCAAACACCACTTACGAAATACTCCAAATCCTAAGTATCTCCCTACTTGATAAGGAGCCATTGAAGAGCCTACTTAACACCCCTGTGAATCAACATGTCAAAGAACAAAAATATACACAACTTAATTTTGGCCTATTTTTTACTGGCCACTAATGAAGATTTAAGACAAATCAATTTTAAACTTTGAATCTTAAATTTTGAATTTTGAATTTTGAACTTTGAATCTTAAATTTCTTCTGAACTAACTTCTCTTCTCCCCTCTATAAATAATCTCCCCGCGCACCAACCCATACCTTCTCCGTTGTTCTTCCGTCAGTGTGTTGACGAAATCGTCTTCAACGGCGCTCAGCCCGGCCTGGGCGATGCGTTGGGGGTAATCTCTGCCGTAGCGGCGGACATGGTCATCCTGGCCGAACATTTTTTCACGCAGCCTGCGGTCAGTAACAGAAGGGTCGGAAAATGTTCTTTCCGGAACGGGCTCAAAGAACGGTATCTGTAAGATCGCAAAACCGCCGGGTTTCAACACACGGTAGATCTCTTTCATCGCAGCAATATCATCCGCGACATGTTCCAGCACGTGATTGCAGAGTACCACTTCAAACGTGTTGTCCCGAAAAGGCATCCGGTGAATGTCCATCTTTACCTTCGCCAGCGGTGATTCGATGTCGGCCGTAACATACTGGTCCTGATGGATCTTTTCAAAAGGGGGAATAAGACATGCTTCAGGCGCAATATGCAGCACGGCCTGCTTCCTGGAAAAAAAACCGGTGGTTTCCTGCAAGTATAACCAGATCAGGCGGTGGCGTTCCAATGAAAGGCAGTTCGGACAAAGCGCATTGGGCCTTGGATTGATACGTCCGTAGGGAAGGAATTTTCTGAAACTTCGCGAACAGATGGGGCAGGTAACGTTCTTCCCCCGAAGGAAGAAACCTGCTATTTTTAACCCGGGACCGCTTATCCGTTGCAGGTATTTCCGGGGGATATAACGGATCAGGAATGAGATCAGCTTCTTCATAGCCCGCAAAGATAAGGCTTGACAGCAATCTGTTCCGGGATTTTCATCCGTGATGGGATTTTATGTCCCTTTTTTTATAAGGGCAGCATATACCGGAAAAATACCCGGAAATATTTAAAACTATTTCAGGAGCGTACCCATCTTAAGGGGGAAAACGGACCAGAAACTGGTATTTTCAGGGACAGGATAGCGAAACAGTAATTATGCATGCAGAAACTCTACTGGACATTGCCATGATGCATTCGGATTCCCTTATCGGAAGGGCACAGACAGGGGACCAGGGTGCCCAGGGGAAACTTGTACAGTTGTGGTATAAGCGTATCTATAATTTCGGGTACAAATTCTTCCTCGACCACGACCTTGCCATGGAGATTTCACAAAAAACCTTTATTTCCATGTGCAGGAATCTGGGAAGTTTGCAGGACACTTCACGGTTTAAGCCCTGGTTATATAAAATCGCCGTGAACTACTGCCGGGAAGAAGCGAGAAAAACCAAGGGAAACCGGTCGCTGTCCTTTGACCTGGTGTGGAACCGTGATGCCGATGACTCCCCGGCCTGGGAATCCTCGGGCCAGCGTCACGACAATCCCGAGCGACAGCTTCAACAACTTGAGCTGTCGGATATCCTTCAAAAAGCTTTACTCGAACTAAGCGACGAACAGCGCGAGATCGTGATCATGAAAGAATATGAAGGGTTGAAGTTCCGCGAGATTGCTGAAGTACTGAATATCTCGGAAAACACAGTGAAATCCCGAATGTATTACGGCCTCGACGGACTGAAAAAAATACTGTCGAAACAAAATATCAATAAAAACACGATAGGTTATGAGCTATAAACCGGACGAAAAAGACTGGATGGCCTACCTCTATGGAGAAATGGAAGAGGAGGAGAAAAGGAAGTTTGACGAATATATTTTCAGGACCCCGGAGGCCGGAAGGGAGTTGGAGAAATATCAAAATCTCCGCCAGGTACTGGCCCAGGCAGATGACAAGGAAGTAATTGCTCCACCGATTTTTATTGGTGACCATCTTGCCGGCGGCAATAAAGGCCGTCAATATTTCTGGAACACGCCTTACTTAAGAACCATTACCACGCTGGCAGCTTCCTTGTTGCTCATTATTCTCGCCGGAAAACTTACAGGCACGAGGCTAACCGTTTCCGACCATGAATTCCGGCTGACCTTCGGCGAAAAAGCCGCGCCTGAAGCTGCGGTCAACAACACGACAGCATCCACGCTGACACCCGAACAGGTGCAACAAATGATCAATGCATCCCTGGAAAGCAACAACACGCTGGTCCGGGCAAGTCTCGAGGAAACACAAAGAAAACTGGATGCCTCGATCCGCAATAATCTCGCCCAGAGCTCCGGAAAGATCGATCAGCTTGTTCGCGATGCGTCCGCTGCCTCGCAGCAACAGATCAGGCAGTTCGTCGACGGCATACGCACAGAGAACATGCAACAGGTGAAGGATTATTTTCAGCTCACCTCAACAGAACAGAAGAAATACATTGAGAATCTTCTTGTCGACTTTGCCAAATATCTGCAACAGCAGCGGGACAATGACCTTCAACTTGTGCAAACAAGGATGAGCAGCCTGGAGCAAAACACCGACCTGTTCAAACAGGAGACAGAGCAGATCCTTTCAAGTATTATCACGACAGTGGGATCTCCCGTCTCTGGTGAAACAAAAAACTAACAAGCGCCAGGACCCTTCAGGGATCAGGACAACAAAAACGAATTTAAACGTATGAAAAAAGCATTGAAGTTTTGGATGGCGGTCACCATGGGATTAACGATCCTCACGCAGGCAACACATGCCCAGCAACATGATGAAGACCGCATGCAACGGGATATAGAAGTGGCCGAAAATGTACTGGCCACGCTGATCAAGCGGGAAATGGGCGACGAGCGGACATTTTTCGGTCTCGATGTAAGGGGGGCATATCAGCCCGGTTATGGCGTCACGTTCAGGCTGCCACCGGATCACGCCATGCCGTTCGTCATTTCGATAGAAGGCAATGAGCTGGAGGGTGCAACGGTGATCACAAACGGTAACACCTACCGGTATTCCTATCACACAAATTCGCCGAATCCGCCCACGCCTGAAGCGGAACTCGCGGCCGCAGACGCCTATAAGCTCAAGGAGAAATCCAAAGAAAAGAGGCATGTCAGCGGAGACAGCCTGCGCTCCGTATTTCACGAGCGACTCATTGAGGCTGCCCGGGAATTCATTGTGGATTACGGCGACTTTCTCACCCAGCTCGGACCCAGTGAAAGGATCGTTGTCACCAATCAGGGCGATCGTCCCCAGTTTTACTTTGCTACCGGAAAACGTACACGCATCTCGGTTGAAGGGATGCGCGCAGATGTCACCGCCCTCAGACAAGGGAAGATCTCCCGTGAGCAGGCAATGAAGAAGCTCACCGTCGTGAATACGGAATCGGTCGAGGAAAAAGAACCCGACATGGAGATGTTGTCAAGCATTTTTAGCAGGTTATACCGTCCTGACCTCTCGAAAACGTACTTTCTCGAGGGGAACGTCTACTATGAGCGGTTGAAGGATTACGGGGCCATCTTCTACATGCAGATGGTAAGCAGTGTGGGAAGGAGCTTGAACAGGTTTCAGATGCCTACCGTTGATCTCGACAACGTTGACCAGGAAACGCGCGATCAGAAAGTAAAGGAACTCTATCCTGTTTTTGAACAGGACCTGAAAGAAAATATTCTGGAATACGGTCGCACGGTGAAAAGCCTGAATGATAGCGAGATTCTTTTTTTTAACATCTCTTTAACAAGGTGCAAGGGCTGCGGGATACCCGGCACGTTGGAAATCAGTATTCCTGCAAATGTGCTGAAGGATTTCGGCTCAGGTAAGATCGGAAAAAGCGCAGCGCTCGAAAAATTCACGCTAAAAAAAGGCGCCGGCCAGTAATTTCAATCGCATTTTGTCCGTTAAATATCCGAATGCTGGTGAAAGGGGGGACTCTGCATCAGCATTTTTTTGTTATTACATAGTTGGAAAAGCAATTATTTAGATGGTGCGACTATATGTAACCTTTGCTGTACCTTTGCTGTTTGTAAAACGATAAGGGTGTCTGTTTAACTGTCCAAAATGCCCTTATAACCAATAAAGATCCAATTATGAAAAAAAACCTCATCATCGGTGCTGCTGTAGTGGTTGTTCTGCTGATTGCCTTTTTTGTCGTGAAAGGCAGCAAATCCCCCGAAACCGCTGACATCATTGCGAACGTTAAAACCGGCCCCTTCAAAGTGGAAATTGAGACCACGGGGGAGCTTGAGGCCAAGAACTCCGTAAAGATCCAGGGACCTTCCAGCCTTCGCGATTTCCGCATCTGGCAGATTGTTGTTCAGAACATCGTGGATGAGGGAACGGTCGTCAAGAAGGGTGATTGGGTGGCAACGCTTGACCGTTCTGAATTTCAAACAAGGTTTAACGATAAACTGATTGAACTGGATCGGGAGAACGCGGAATACATCCAGACGCAACTTGACACGACCCTTGAGCTGCGCGGGGCACGCGATCAGCTTATCAACCTCAAATATGCTGTTGAGGAAAAGGAAATTATTTACGAACAATCAAAATTTGAGCCTCCGGCCACCATCAAACAGGCTGAGATCAATGTGGAACGCGCGAAGCGCGAATACAATCAGGCGCTCGAAAACTACAAGATCAAGAAGCGCAAGAATGCCGCGAAAATGCGTGAGCAGGCAGCGGAACTGAGAAAGGTTCAGACCGAGCATGACGCCATGATGCAGGCGATCCAGTCATTTACCATTACCGCGCCTGAAGCCGGGATGGTGATCTATGAAAAAAGCCGTCACGACGGAAAGCCTATCAAGGCGGGCTCGCAGATCAACATGTGGGATCCTACGGTCGCTACACTGCCCGATATGACTACGATGATGTCCAAGACCTATGTGAATGAAGTGGACGTGCGGAAAGTGAAACCCGGTCAGCATGTGGAAGTCGGACTGGATGCCTATCCTGATAAAAAGCTCGTGGGCAAAGTGATGCGTGTAGCCAACGTTGGTGAGGAACGCCCTAACTCCGATGCGAAGGTATTTGAAGTCTCCGTTGAAATCCAGGGCACCGATCCAACGCTGAGGCCTTCCATGACCACCAGCAACAAGATCATCACGAGTCTCATTGACAAGGCGCTGTTCGTTCCCCTGGAATGCCTGCACAGTCATTTTGATACAGTCACCTACGTGTATAAACGTGAAGGTCTCAACATCGTGAAGCAGGAAGTGATGATCGGCGAAACCAACGCCAATGATGCCGTGATCGTGGGGGGACTGGACGAGGGCGACCGCGTATATTTGTCGATCCCCTCCGGACAGGATGGAAAAGCCATCGACTTGTTGCCCGAGATGGACGGCAAGCGCAAGAAGAAGCAAGAGGAAGAATCCGGACAGCCTTCACCAGGCACCCCTGGTCCTGGTCCTATGGTACGGCCCGTGAGACAATCAACCAAATAATCCATGTTCGAAAGGCTTAAAGCGAACCTGTACATCGCGATCGATGCAGTAACGTCCAATAAAGTAAGATCCCTTCTGACAGCCCTGGGGATCATCTTTGGGGTGGCTGCGGTGATCGCCATGCTCGCCATCGGAAATGGCGCCCAGCAGGAGATTCTCGAGCAGATCAAACTCGTTGGGGTCAATAACATCGTCGTCAGACCGGTCATCGAGCAGGAAGAAGAAAAAATCGAAGAAACGGTAGGTGGAAAGGAGAAGAAGAAATTTTCACCCGGCCTTACACTGCGCGATGTCGAAAGTATTACTGAAACGATCCCCGGCCTGACCAAGATCAGCCCCGAGATCATGATCGAAAGCAATGTCGTGCGTCAGGGTTACCGGCGGTCTGCCAAACTGGTGGGGGTCGATCCAGCTTACTTTGAAATATTCAACTTCGAAATGGAGGAGGGGATGATGTTCACCGACGCGCAACGCAGACTTGGCGCGCCGGTTTGTATCATCGGACAGTCCATCAAGTCACGCTTTTTTCCTACGGAAAATCCGATCGGAAAAAATATTAAGGTAGGCCCTCACTGGCTGTCGATCGTGGGTGTGCTCAACGAAAGATATGTTTCTGAAAACAGCATCAGCAAACTCGGTATCCGTGATTTCAACATGGATATCTATGTGCCCCTTCAAACCATGCTGATTCGCTATAAGAACCGCGACAAGATCACGGCAACGGAACTTCGTCAGGCCGCCGCGAGAAACCGCAGCAGTAACGGTAACGAAAGCACCGAACAGGCCATGGAAAGAAAGAATTACCATCAGCTCGACCGGCTCGTGATCCAGGTTGATGAAACACCTGCGCTGCAGCCATCCGCGGAAATATTATCGCGTTTGCTGGAGCGAAAACACTACGACCTGGTGGATTTCGAAATCGAGATACCCGAGCTCCTGCTGAAACAACAGCAACGCACCAATGATATCTTCAACTATGTGTTGGGTGCGATTGCGGGAATTTCCCTCCTGGTCGGCGGCATCGGGATCATGAATATCATGCTGGCCTCAGTTCTCGAACGGATCAAGGAGATCGGCCTCCGCCTGTCCATTGGCGCGAAGAAAAGCGACGTGACGCAGCAATTTTTATTCGAGGCCATGATGATCAGTGTCTCCGGCGGAATCATCGGCGTCATCCTCGGTGTAGCCATGGCCTTCATCGTCTCTGAAGTAGCAGAAATTCCCACGGCCATCAGTTTTGCTTCAATCATTTTATCATTCGGCGTAGCCGCCACGGTAGGACTTATCTTCGGAATCGCTCCTGCCCGAAAAGCGGCCAGTCAAGACCCTATTACTTCATTGCGATATGAATAAGATTTTTTTAACAGGTTTATTCTTTCTTGGTCTCACATTCACTTCCTCTACCACAACCGCGCAGCAGGCTTTTTCGCTGGAAGATATCATTGCACGGGCAAAATCTCAGTCGCCCTCATCGAAGTGGGCCGAAACAAGAAAGGAAACCAGATTCTGGGCGTACCGCTCTTTCAGGACAAATTACAATCCGCAGCTGAGGCTGGAAGGCGACCTTCCGGTGTACTACAAAAGTGTAAACCAGGTCCGCCAGCAGGACGGAACCTACCGCTACATCCCGGTACAGCAAACGAACAATGAAGTAACCCTTGGTTTGCGCCAGCCCCTCGCATTCACGGGTGGTGTCATCTCTGCCAATTCGGGGCTTGGATTCTTCAAGGATTACAACGACGAATCTGTCCTCGCGGAGCAATGGAGCGGAAGCGTGTTTAATGTCGCCCTTAATCAGCCGCTCTTTGCATTCAATCAATACCGGTGGGATAAGCGCATTCAACCGCTGATCTACGAAGAATCCAAACGCGAATACGTAGAAGATATGGAAGACATCGCCCGTTCGGCGGTGGAACGGTTTTTCAATGTACTGGCACAACAGATCAATCATCAGATCGCAACGTTCAACCTGGCCAACAACGACACGATCTATAAAATTGAACAGGGACGTTATAATATCGGTACCACTTCACTCGACAAACTATTGCAGGTCGAGCTTCAGCTGCTGACTTCACGGCAACAGGTGGCACAGGCAAGCCTGGAGCTGGAGACTGCAAGACTTCAACTCCGTTCCTTCATCGGTCTGAATGACGGGGAACAATTCCAGCTTGTGATGCCTGAAGCGATTCCTGAATTCATGGTAACCGTAGAGGAAGCCCTGGATTATGCAAAACTTAACCGTGCCGATTATATCGCTTTTCAGCGGCGGCGTCTTCAGGCCGAGGAGTCTGTTGCGCAGGCCCGCGGCCGGCGTATGCAGGTCAATGCGCGCGCAGCCTACGGGTTGAACAACAACGGTCTTGTGATGAACGATGTTTACGACAATCCGACGGAACAACAACAATTCAATCTGAGCTTCAGTATTCCTGTTTTGGATTGGGGACGCAATAAGGCCAATATGCGAACTGCTATTGCGAACAAGAAATCGCTGGATTTTCAGATCGCCCAGGATGAGGTGAACTTCGAACAGAATGTGATGACGCAGGTGCGCCAGTTTGAGATGTTAAGACTTCAGCTCGAGATCACGAAAAAGGCCGATGAAGTGGCGGCGGAACGTTACAATGTATCGCAGAACCGGTATCTCATCGGAAAAATTGATATTACGAACCTGAACATCGCACTCAAAGAAAAGGACGACGCGAAACGCAGTTATATCCAGGCCCTCCGTGATTTCTGGGTTGCGTATTTCAACCTCAGGATGTTGACGCTATACGATTTCTCGGAGCACAGACTGCTGTACACGCCGGAACAGGAATAATTGTTAAAAAAAATTAGAGACAAGGCATGCCTTGTCTCTACCATGCCATTTTAATTTAAATACCGGTATAATTAAAGGGTGTTATCCGCTTCAATTTTTCTTTTACTGCGCTATTGACGTCGAGACTGTCGATGAATTCTGAGATGATGGTACGCGTGATCTTTTCGTTCTTGCGCGTGAGCTTCTTCAGCGCTTCATAGGGGTTGGCATATCCTTCTTTGCGCAGCACGGTTTGGATCGCCTCCGCCACCACTGCCCAGTTGTTTTCCAGGTCCTCGTCGATGGCCTTTTTATTTAATTCAACTTTTGACAGACCCTTCAGCAGTGACCTGATCGCGAGATAGCTGTGGGCCAGGGGCACGCCGATATTCCGCAACACAGTAGAGTCTGTAAGGTCGCGCTGCAATCTTGAGATGGGTAACTTTGCCGACAGGTGTTCAAAGATGGCATTGGCAAAACCAAGATTGCCTTCCGCGTTTTCAAAATCGATCGGGTTCACTTTGTGCGGCATCGCGGAAGAACCGATCTCGCCCTCCTTGATCTTCTGTTTGAAGTACTCCATGGAAATGTATTGCCAGAAGTCGCGGCTCAGGTCGATCAGGATGGTGTTGATCCTTTTCAGGTTGTCAAAAAAGGCTGCGAGGTTGTCGTAATGCTCGATCTGTGTCGTGGGAAAACTTCTCGACAGACCGAGGTTCTCACAAAACGTATCGCTGAAAGTATTCCAGTCGATTTCCGGATAGGCCACATGGTGCGCATTGAGGTTTCCGGTGGCGCCTCCGAACTTCGCTGAATAGGGAATGTCTTTTAACGTCTCAACCTGCCTGGAGAGGCGGGCTCCGAAAACGGCAATTTCTTTTCCAAGACGGGTGGGGGAGGCGGGCTGGCCATGCGTACGGGCCAGCAGCGCGACATCCTTCCAGTCCTCCGCGTATTTCCGCAGGGTTTCCATCAGCTGGTCTACCAAAGGATAATATTCGCGCGTGATAAAGTCCCTGAGAGAAAGCGGAATGGCTGTATTGTTGATATCCTGAGACGTGAGTCCGAAATGGACAAACTCCTTTGCAGATCCCAGTCCAAGAGATTCGAATTTCTGCTTGACAAAATATTCAACGGCCTTTACGTCGTGATTGGTGGTTTTCTCGATATCCTTGATCGACCGCGCGTCCTCTTCGGAGAACCCTTCATAGATCTTTCGCACCTCGGCTTTCTTCCCGAAAGGAAAGTCCTTCAGCTCCGGCAAGGTTGCAGTGAGTGCAAGCAGGTATTCCACTTCCACCAGTACCCGGTAGCGAATGAGTCCGAACTCGGAGAAATAAGGTGAAAGCGGTCTGAGGATATCGAAATAACGCCCGTCAACGGGCGAGATGGCAGTTAGCGTATTTAATGACACGGCGGTGATGTTAAGGTGTAAAATTAAGGCCCTGCGCGGATTGGCCAAAATCTTTTAGGTCACGGCCACTGAAAAGAGCAATAATCTTGGTTTCCGGCGGGATTTTGCCGCCGATGAACCATGCAT
>JBARAD010000114.1:0-15810 GCA_049791675.1 Chryseosolibacter sp. | reverse complement strand
GCCATACCCCTGATTCAACACCATAAGAAAAACAAAAAGCGATAGAGTCCTTTTCATATATGTTGGTTTAAGTTTAGATTGTTTCCTTCACAAGCGAAGCGTTCGAAGACATCGAAAGCGGTAGGGCCATTTTCCCTGAACCCAATACATGTAAGCTCCGACAACCTCACGCTTTTTGCTATCCTTTCCTTGCATCACAAAATAATTTCACATCCTTTCATAAGCTTAATAAGGTACAAATATTTAATAATTACAAGTAAAAACAACACGAACGGTCTAAAACGGAAGGTTTTGTAAGATTGCTTGACAAGTAAATAAAGGACCCACTTTGAGAAGATATGGTGCTATGAAGACCGATATTTTATGGTCATACTGTGCGCGACGCAAAGCCATGGTCGCAAAAAATAAGAGGCTCCCAGAGCTTTGCCCGGGGAACGAACTTGGGTTTTCAAATTCCGGCTAAGACGATGCCGCAAAAAGCATCACAGGCAAATCTTTACGAGCCCCATTGTGACGGTCGTGTCCAGCTGAAGCGGTGGTTCTGATACTTTGCTTTATTTCGGTCCGTGCCGCTCGGGCGTATTGCGGATCTTCCGGATGTCCTCCGCAGTTACTTCATCCGCGCTGTTATCAAAACTGGATCGGATGTAAGTGAGCACTTCCGCCAGTTCCCGATCGGTAAGAAAATCAAATGCGGGCATTGACTGGTTATAAGTGGCGCCGTTTACTTTCAAGGAGCCGCTCATTCCATTCAAAAGAACTGAAATCAATTTATTTTTATTTCCAGTCACATCCGGATTTTGTTTTAAAGGCGGAAACACGCCGGTCACGCCTGCTCCGTCATGCTTATGACAGGAGGCACAGTAGTTCGCATATGTTGTTGCACCGGCCGCCGCCTGTCTTCCGGTCGATGATACCGTCGTGAGATCGGACGAGCCGGACTTCTCCTTTTTTTGGGTTTTAGACAACCGGATGATTCTGTCATCCCCCTGTTTGGGAAAACCTTCTGCCGGATTCCAATCCTGGTTGCTGGTAGAAATATAAATATCGCCTGCTGGAGAAACACAAATATCGCGCAGTCGCCCAAACATGTTTTTCAGGTATATCTTTTCAGACAGGATCACATCTCCTGCCTGGTTAAGGGATAGAACGCGCAAAGTTTGTGTTTTGAGCGTCACCAGTAAAATTGAATTCTTCCATTCCGGTATAGCCGAAGCGTTATAATAATCCAACCCGGCGGGGGCGATTGTTGGGGTCCATGACTTCAAGGGATCTGCCACCACATGAGAAGAACAAAAGGATATTTCCGCTGCCCGATCGCAAAACCCGGTGACATCGGGATACCCGTAGTTCATTTCCCTCCTGATCAGATTTACCTCATCATCCGTAGCGTCACCGTGTTCTGCGCTGTACAACAATCCGTTGGAAGCATATACTAATCCCTGCGGAACGCGAAACCCCAGCGCCCATACGGCACTTTCCGGAGACGGATTATCGGCAGGAATACTTCCATCGATATTGAGCCGGAGAATCTTGCCGTTTAACAAATGTGGTTGTTGCGCCACGCGTTCACTTGTGGCATCCCCGTTTCCACAACAGGCCACATCGCCTGTCGCCCAAAAAAGTTTTCGGTCGGGACCGATGACCAGTCGCGAACCGTTGTGGCCTGTGTTTGCAGGTATCTCCATTAAAGTAAGCGGATCAATCAATTTGTCGCCGTTATAGGAGTAACGGATCAACCTCGACGCGATCGATGAATCCTTGAGAAAAGTGTAATTAAGGAAGACATAGGGTGAACTGCTGAAATCCGGATGAATAGCCATACTTAACATCCCGAGTTTCTTCACATAAATGTCCGGAATTTCCAGTAACGTTTTTCTTTCTCCGTTCGACGGATTGACTTTGCTCACTACTCCGTTTTCTTCTGTGAACCAAATCCAGTTGTCAGGCCCCCAGGTAATTTCCCAGGGTACGTCCAGGCCGGATAAAATGGTTTGTATTCCAAGGGAAGTCGAGTCCAGATCGATTGTTAAGGCCGAGTCGACAGGGATGCCCGATGACAGATGGCTCGGCGACGCATGCTCCGACTGACTTGTATGCTGGCAGCTCAGCAACACCAGAGAACAAGCGATAAATAATACTGAATGACGTTTAATGTATCTCATCGAAACTAGCGGAAAAAACATCCTGTAACGGTAAAAATATTTCTGACCAGGCGAACGCCGACGGCAGCGCTATCCCCTATCGCTTGTTATTTTCCGTCAAAGTAGTGATAAAAGACTTCGGTAAGCTGTTCGCCCATGAGTTCCCAGTCTGCCCCCAGAGGCGGCTTATTCAAGCCGGCGGCCCACACACAATTCAACTCATAAACAAGCCCGTCTATTCCATAACGCTCTACCACACCTTCTCCTATGGATCCGCCACCATCTTTGAAATTGGGACCTGTGCTCCCCTCTGTAAACCATGTGTATTGGCGCAACAACGCCTCAAACCTTTTCATCCGGGCCAGATATTTTTCCACGTTCACGTGAGGCGGCCTACTAAGATGGAGTCCTCCGTATCCATCATTGTGAAAGTCTATCACAAGATGCGGTGCCGTTCCTTTTTCGATCATGTCCTCCAGCCAGGTTTCCAGTGCATAATTCTCCGGAGCATTGACAGGGTCAGCGGGTTTGTTCCACTCCCTGTTGAGATCGAACCCGAGACTGTTGAAGCGGGATTTGCCGCGTGCCACGCCATCTTTGTTTGCCATCGGCAAGATATATACGCAATATCTTTTCAAGTAGCGCGCCGCATCTTTGTCATTCCGAAGCAATCTTCTGATCAATCCCTGCAGTAACCAGTTTCCACCAGCCTCAAATGCATGCGCCCTGCCCCTCATGAAAATGCGATACGGCGCGTCGGGATTGCCGATACGTATTATCTCCAGTTGGCGGCCTTCCACCGTTTTACCCAACGGACTTATTTTAACGAGAGGATGATTGTTGATCTCTTTCAAAAGATTCTCCAGGTCACTCACACGATACGGTTCAACCATCGCGATATACAGGCCATCGTTTTCGATGTGAACCTGAAATTTAAGACTGTTGCCATTGACAATTTCCGTCGGGATAGGCGCCCATTTCTTTCCGTCAGGAGACGTGTACAGACTCGTACGATCCGAACTAACCCTTCCGTTCCTGCCATTGTAAATATTTACGTGGTTATCAATTATGAACGTAAGGTCGGATCCCTTTCTTGCCTGCACCTGAAAATGCAAATGACTGATGGATCTGTTGAGAGAAGATCTTTGGTGATCATACACGAGATTCAGTACAATGTCCCCTTCATCATTTACTTTCCAGTTCAACGGGGAAGCGTTTTCGAAAGACGTATTGATATAGATTAATCCTTTGTCAACTGAATCCTTGTCTATCACCATGTTGGCAGGAAGACGGGTGTCAAGATATTCATGTCTGTCTCGCTTCTCATCGTTGTGAAAACAAAATCCGCTTGGACATGATAATAAAGTGAGGCCGGCCATGATGATGATGCCAGGAATTTTCTTTAGGACATTTACCATATAACTTACTATTGAGGTGTGATCAAACAGTTGTAGTCAGCCCTTATGCCTGGATCCTTCTGTATGTATCGCCCAAGCCAATGCCTTACTACCTTTCAAATCATTATTTTACCGCCTGACTAGTGGCAGTAACCCTTTTTTATCCTTGTGATTTTTGAATAACATTTTACTTTTGCTTAACTAGTAGGACGATTTACGAATTTAATAAACAAAAATAAAAGGTTTTGAAAAGTGGAGGTAAAAAGTATCGATTCGATCTAAAAAAAACAGCCACATGATGGCCTTACTTAAATAACAAGCTTGCTAAATCGACTAACTAAATTTTTACTATGAATAAAACTTACGATTCCATTGTCAACACAAACACATGGATAAAAAAACCTATAGCCAATTTGCAGCGTCGATGGTGCATTTCTTCCATCTATAAAGGAGGTAATGCGCTCAGGGCCCTCGTATTATTAGCGACGCTCGCAGGTACCTTTAACGCTGCCGCTCAATCGGCACTGCAAGGTTCTGACAAGACAAGCCCGTTTGTTACTGCGCTTCGCAGCCGTGGGTTCAGCCTTCTTCCATCTCCGCAAGAAGTGGTACTGGGAAAGCAAAACATTGTGATTAACAGCACCTGGTCGGTAGTACCTGAGGGCACAAATGCAAACAGCGCATTAAAAAGTCTCGTTGATGGCGCTAAGGCCCTCCATGATCTGCAGTTCAGTTCAAAAGGGGAGAACAAGATTGTCTTGAAAATCCAGCCGGGCATTGTGAAAGGAACCAGTGATCCTGCATTGAATCAACAAGGATATCTTCTCAAGATCTCTGCAAATAAAATAGAGATCACCGGGAATGCCGATGCCGGATTGTTTTATGGGGTTCAGAGTCTTCTTCAGCTCCTCCGGCGTGATCAGGCCGCTCGCCTGGTAGTACCCGAATGTGAGATCCGTGACTGGCCTTCTCTGCAGTTAAGATTTGTGCATTGGGACACAAAACACCATCAGAAACGCATGGAGACATTAAAGCGCCTGATCGACTGGCATGCTTTCTTCAAAGTGAATATGATCTCATTTGAGATGGAGGATAAATATGAGTACCCAAGCCATCCTGTTATTGGTGCGCCCGGCGCTTATACCAAGGCCGAAATGCACGAGCTGACCCGATATGCGCTTGAACGGCACATACAAATTGTTCCTAACATACAATCACCCGCACACATGGCGTACGTTCTGAAGCATAAGGCGTTTGAGCATCTGAAAAGTGACCATTCTAATTATCAGGCCTGCATGTGTGACCCTGAGGCGATCGACCTGATTTTCGATATGTATCAGGATATGATTGACGCAACCCCCGGCGTAAACTATTTCCACGTATCCACTGACGAATTGTATTACGCCGGAATCTGCAATAAATGCAAGGCCCCGTACAATGAAGAAAACAGGAGCCTGGCCTGGGCTGAATTCGCTATCAAAGCCCATGACTGGCTCGCTAAACGCGGACGAAAAATGATCGCGTGGGTCGAGTATCCGCTACTGCCCAAGCATATCGCCCTGCTTCCACCCGGCCTCATTAACGGAGTGGGTGGAAATAAGGAATTCACCATAGAGGAGAATAAGATCGGAATGCGTCAGATGGCATACAGCTCCACACAAGGTGCAGAACTTCTTTTTCCAAATTTGCTTTCCACGGAGTATCGCGGACGCATGATGGAGGGTAGGATTGAAAGCCTATCCCGCACGGTTCGCGACAATATGGCGTTAGGAGGCAATCAGATAGGTACGTTTGCGGCGGCTTGGGATGACTCAGGTCTGCATGAGGAAACCTTTCACCTGGGATGGGCCGCCGTGACGCAATATGGCTGGAACCCTTATGCGCCTACACCGGAACAGACAGTCGCGGATTTTATGGATGTGTTCTATGGTTCCGACAGCGAGGAAATGCTGTCCCTGTATCAGCTGTCGATCGAGAACGCGCGTTTCTTTGAGAGCGGTTGGGATGAAGCCCCGAGCACAGAAAGAGAAACAGGATATGGAAACAGCTACGGTAAGGGTATTGGTGGCCAACGCACGGATGAAGTGTTGTCACTGCCTGCACTTCCAAAAGCAAAGACGCTTGAAATGACAGCAGATTTCAGCAAAAAATACACCGATCTGATTGCTGAGGCTGAGACGATGAAGCAGAAGAATGATTTGCTGATTCACAAGCTGAATATATCCTTTGGCAAGGTTCAGCGTAACCATTACAACCTCGAAGTGCTGCTTTCCCTCGCTTACCTGGAACGTTATTTCATTGAAACTGTGCTCACGCTGCGCGACGCGGAAAAACTCATGCTGCGGGCGCAGGAAGCTTCGTCAAAGGGCCGTCCAGCCGACGCAGTTGCAAATCTGACGGCGGCAAGCAATCGGGTTGATGAGCTTCTCCGCTCGGGAAACTGGATGTGGAAGAATCTGACGGCAACGTGGGAAAAAAGCCGATATGAAAAGGGACGCAGTGTAAACGGAAAACATTTTGTCCATGTGATGGATGATGTAAAAGACCACTGGGCAGATAGACGCAAAGGCCTCGACTACATGATTGCTCCCTTTCAAAGGATGGACATGTCCGGCTGGCGTGCCAAACTGAATGAGCAGATTAACGCCTATGCCAACGAGCACAAGGTTCCCGTCAAGGGCCTTCAGGAAGAGCGTCTCGAAGATTAAAAAAAAGGCATATGCCGATACGGCGTATATGAAGGGAGGTGTCTAAACGCTCCTCCTTTCATAGACGTTATATGAGAGTACACCTGAAGAAATTTTTGACTACACAGACATTGAAACTTCGCACCGAGAAGTAAAAACATGAAACGATCTGAATTCTTAAGAAAGATAGGAATGGTCAGCACCTTCCTTGGCGTGGCACCACTATCTTTTCCCGCCTCAGGCAAACTGAGTGCTGATCTCCCTTTGATTCTGGTGGATTCAAACGGAAAGCCCATCAAAACTTTATCCGCGTGGAAGAAACAAAGAATGGTAATCATGAAAAGGTGGATGGATTACCTCGGCGCAATCGAACCGAATCCGAATAAACCTGTACTCAAGGTATTAAAGGAAGATCGTTCCGAAGATCTCGTCCGGCAACGCGTGTCTTATGAAAGTGAACCAGGACTAACTGTACAGGGATACTTGATCAAACCAGCCCGGATCACAAAACGGCTTCCCGGAATTGTGGCCATGCACTCTACAAGTGACGCGGAAATGCAATACATCGCAGGGGTGAAAGAAGGAAAAATAGTCCCTTTTGGCTACCGGCTTGCGAAACAAGGCTATATCGTATTTTGCCCGCAGTGCTTTTTGATGCATGACAAAGGATCCCTTACCCCCGCGCAGGTTACGGAACGGTTTAAGGAGAGACACCCTGGATCGAAAGGTATGGCGAAAATGTTGTTTGACGCGCAAAGGGCCGTCGACGTCCTTGTTAGTTTGGATGAAGTGGATCCGAAACGGATCGGCGCAACGGGTCATTCGCTCGGCGCAAAAGAGGTTTTTTATCTGGCCGCATTTGATGACCGTGTAAAAGTTATCGTGAGTAACGAAGGAGGTATTGGCATTGACTTTTCCAACTGGGATGATGTTTGGTATCTGGGCAAGGAAATCCATGACTTCGGGCATAAACATCATGAAGTGCTAGCGCTCGTGGCACCGAAGGAGTTTTTACTGATCGGAGGCAATTCAGCCGATGGTGACCAAAGCCGTGCTTATACCGAAGCTGTGGGCCCCGTTTACGAGTTGTACGGCAAGCCCAAGAACATTCAGTTACTGGTTCATACTGGAGGGCACGACGTAATCCCCGAAGCAGAGCGCAGTACGTATGAATGGCTGAAGGAAAGACTCTGATCAGGTAAGTAAGTACGCGTCAAGCTTATCACGCACCTCGTATTTTAATCTTCCGGGCCCCGGTCCCTGAATCTTTGAATCAAGACACCTGCTTTTGAAGTTATATACGTGCCAATGGCTTTATTGTTGACAACGACCTTTATCCGTGATGCGCTTTCAATTCACAACAACCTCATTGATCCAATTGCCCGGGCTTTGAATATCATCCAAAACCGTATTATTCCAACTCCTCCTCTTCGTCATTCAGGATCTGTACCGGTCTTTTATACTCAAGGATCAAATCAATTACACCCTGAACATCAGATTGACTTAATGGTCCTGAGGATATGCGCAGCCATATCTTGCTTAAATTCCTCTTTAAGGGAATACAGTTTACCAGCTTGTCGTGCACGATTGCTTCCATCGGTGCTGACGACGTTTGGGTCGTGTTATTGATCCCTTTTTCCGGGTCTCTTATGTACGCGCTGGCGGTGTCGGCATGGATAACCAGATTATTTTGCGCTTTTATTTCCTGATTATTTCCAAAGGATATCCCGTAATTTCGATTGCAGACAGCCGTGTTGTTTCTTAAAACAATATTCTGCAAGAGATTTCTGCCACCGTAATTCATCACTTCGATTCCCCCGGCACAGCCCATGAGAAGGTTGTCGGTAACCACTGAAGGCCCTCCGCCTACCACGATACCTGCGTCATTTCGTGAAGCAATGACGATATTATTCCTGACGACATTTGCATTTTCCGCATCGGGTTTCTCAGCGCCATATACCATGATGCCAGGTCCTTTCGTGTTGGTTATAAAGTTGTTCTCAACAACACTGTTGGTCACATTGAGTTTAAGCTCAATGCCATACCCTGTTATCGATCCGCCATAAACCTGTGATCCATCTACAACATTTCCTGTGAAGGAAAAATTCTTCACGTTCGCTTTTCCCTGATGCTGACCTATATAGACTGGTGTCTTCTTCGGGCCGATAAAATAGTTATTTGAAATGTCAATGGCATCATAATCAACTGACGCGTTCGCGCTGATACAACCACCGCCACACTCATAAAATATGTTGTTCCGGATGATCACGTTGCTGTTTCCTTTCCCAGATCCGCCCATTCTAAGCGCGTAGGTATATTTTGATCTGAACTCCAGATAATCAAACACCACATGGCTTCCATTCACCTGGAACAAAATGGCACCGGTGCCTTCCCACAATAGAACGGGCCTCCGTTCCCCTTTGCCAAACCCGCGTACGGTAATGGGCTTCTCCTTCGTACCTGAATTGCGAAGAATAGCGCTACCCTCATAAACTCCTTCATGCAATACCAGCTCGTCGCCTGGCTGCAGCTTGTCCAGCACCTTCGTGTAATCCTGACCAGGTTTTACTATCCAAATCCTGCCAAAGAAAGTTTCAGGTCCTTCTTTGCTTTCATTTGCAGGCACCTGGGCTAGAACGGAAAAAGTGAGGAAAATGAATACAAAATGAATTGTTACGGTTTTCATAATTGTTCTATTGTTGACAAACGGATTCAAAAACATGTACGCTCATCACGTCGACCTGACGTGCCATATGGTTGTATAATTTCAGAATATTTTCTTTCGATTCTTTGACGATAATCAAAACGCGCATCTTTGTCGCCGTCATTCAGCCAGACCGATTGGAAATCCAAAACGGAAATGCGCCTGCGATTGAAAATAATACGGAGCCTTGTTATGATGTCCAGGACACATTCGTTTTCAATGACAAAGATATAGGGGGTCTTTTTAACATCCGTTTTGAAAACAACCATTTAAGTTCCTTATTAATATATCGTCTAGTTAAACATTATATTCTTGTCAGCCGGCTTGCCTAAATATATAGGTTGCATTGAATTCATATCAAACCAAAAAAACAAGTCAAGCGACGATAACCTCTATACCCAAGTTTTCAAGTTTGGATTTTTGATTCTCGGACATGCCCTTATCGGTTATGACTTTGTGTATTTTTTCAATGCCTGCAATAAATGCAAAGGACCTTCTTTGAAATTTAGTTGAGTCCGCGACAACGATCACTTCCCTGGAAATGTCAATCATGATCTGGTTCAGCTGTGCTTCCTCGTTATTCGGAGTAGAGATTCCATGGCTGATATCAAATCCATCCACGCCCAGGAATAATTTGTCGCAGAAATAGTGTTTAAACCCTTTCTCGGCCGCGATTCCAACCAGAGACAAGGAGTTAGGCCTCATGATGCCACCCGGAACGATCACGTTTATGTTCTTATGGGTGGAAAGGTAATTGGCGATATTGATCGCATTTGTGATCACTGTGAGATTTTCAAACCTGGTGAGATTTTTAGCAAGCTCAAAAGTCGTTGAGCCGGAGTCGAGGATGATTGTGTTTCCTTCTTGCACCAGGTCCGCGCCCCTCTTTGCTATTTCCTGTTTCTCGAGCAGGTGCTTTTTCTGTTTGTCGGAGAGAGAATATTCCGGGCCAACATAGGGCTGGGTGAATTTCATCGCCCCTCCCCTCGCCCTTAAGAGCATATTCTTCTTTTCAAGTTGTTCGAGGTCATTTCTGATGGTGACCAAACTTACCCCGAATAATTGGCTTAGCTCCTTCACATTCACTTGCCCGTTTTTATCAAGATGGGCTAGAATTGCCATTCGGCGGCTTACAGTAAATCTTCGTCCCGTCTTCTTTAGTCTCATTTATAACAATCAATGCCCAGTAACCTGTCAGTTATTTTCTTGGGTGGATCTTGATCAAGCGAGGCTTTCTGTCAGCCTCAGATTGTCCACCCGTACGCTGCTCATTTTCAAATTGGCCCATGGTCTTCCTGGTATATCCAACACGTACTATCAAAACCCTTGATAATCCACATATTCAAAAGTAAAAATAAAAGATAGATCATTCGTTTTATTATCTTGTTGATGTCCTTTTTTATTTTTCCTTTGTTTTCCGGGGAACTTACTTTCTTTACCAGCCTTAATCCTTCAACGCGGTTGTTTTCATCACATTTATTTCAGCCCCCATTCAATCGACCGGCTGATATTGCCAGGCTCGTGGACAATACTGATGTTTTCCGAAACATTTCTACGGGAGTATACGTCCAGAGGAAATAAGAGTGTTTTATCGATCTGCATGGCAGAGACCGCTTGCTTCATCTGGTTTTTTAAATCCACTAAAGCAATTTTCCTTGGCGCCAGGCAACCCATCAGATCCGGCAGGTCATACGCCGTCAAGGCTCCGGCGACCGCATGATCAAAAAAATCCTGATTGTATATTTTATTCAAGGCCATAGATTCATAAGAGAGCGGCGTACCGATCAGCGACACAGAATGTATTGACTTGTCAAAGGCTGCAGCGTGCAGCAGTACGGGGCCCATAGCATCGAAAGCGACAGCGCCGATTTTATCGGGGGCGACCTTTTCATGACCCTTCAGGAAATTCACGACTCTTATAACATCACCTGCCTGAACTCCGACAACACTACGCCCTATCAACATAGCGACACCGGCTCCGTCAATTCCCTTCGTTTCACCAGTTCCACTAAGGTCCGGTGCAGCAACGATGTATCCTTTTTTCACCACTTGCTCAATATTTCCTCCGACCCCTGCGTCAGCGATTTTTCCCTGAGGGTGCAGATAAACCACACTTGAAAATTTGCTCTTACCTTCAGGAATAAATAGTAGCAATGGGATTAAGCAATCCCCTTCTCCCTCCAGTACATACATCTCGACCGAATAACCATCTCTTTGGTAGCTTCCCCGGAATACCGATTTTCCTGTCTTCGGGGAAACATATCCCGAAAGGCGCCTGGCATTCAACTCCACTTCTTTTAAATGCTCATCAACATTCTTCCGGGAAGCTTCCAGCTGATCAACCAATTTCTGCGTTTCTTTTTTGTTAATGCTAAAAACCGTCTCCGCATTGTCAAAAGAAGTTGCCACTTGGCCGGTAGCCGTGATTTTCAGTTCTTCAGGTTCCGCTTTTACCTTTTGTTCCTGTGTCGGATCTCCGGGCACGTTCAAATGTTTTTGAAAAAATGCACAAACTTTTTCGGCTAATTTCGGAGTAAAACCATGCCCCCAATCATCTTCTGCCATTTCAACATTATACTCCGACCCCAGGGCGGCGTAAGCATTTTTCACTTCTTCATAAGATTCTCTTGCACCTTGAATGCTGAAAAAGTCGCGTGTTCCCGCACCAATGATTACGGGATCAGGTGCGCGCACTTCCAAAAGGTCAGCATGCGTTATGCCGTTTGAAAGCCCGTGATAGAAATTCTGTTCAGCATCCTGCGGGCCGATGGATTGAAGAAGTCTCCTGAAACCGGTGATGAAATTGACAGGCGCCCCCGCTTTGATACGGTTATCAAATGCAAAAATGTACGCAGCCTGAGTTCCGCCACCGGATTGCCCTGTTACACCTATTCGTGCAGGATCAACCTCGGGTCGGGAGAGAAGATAATCCACGGCTCTGATACCATCCCAGGTAAAATAGCGTGCTATTGAAGCGCCAGCGACGGAGCACTGAGCTCCCAGGTAACTGTGTTCCTGGGTCATACCTCCGGCAGCGGAGGCATTTTTCCCTGCATCATAAAGCTGAATCCTCTCTCCTTGCCCAATCGGGTCGATTCCAAAAACCACAAATCCTTTTTTCACCAGGTTAAGTATCACAGCCTGATAAGCCGGATACCGGAAACTCTCCATGGCGTGACCACTCGTGAAAAGGATCGCAGGTTTTTTCCCCTTGGCACCCTCCGGGATGTAGAGGGCACCTGTAACATAAAAACCCGGCATGGATTCGAATACTATTTTCTCAATCCTGTACCCTTCCCTTTTGATGTTGCCTGTGACCTTCGCATTCAACGGGGTCTTTTCAGGAAATGGTCCAACGATTTGCATCAGTACATCAGCAACCTTTTTTTGTCTGTTGGTCCAATCCGCTTTGGTTTTCAACCTGGCTATCTCAGCATCCCTGGCATCAAGGAAATCAAATGCCTGTTTATTCAGATGACGAACCAGCCTGGTTTGGCCATCTGACCACTCGAGCCATCGATCAAAAAGCTTTAGATTTTCTTCCTGTCCGACAACGACACCGGCTTGGAGCATGAAAAAAAGAATGAAGACAGTTGATTTAATATTTCTGGGAAATTGTATTGGTTCCATTTTTGATTTAACTGATAAGTGATAAACTAAAACTCCTGATATTTCCAACCATTAAACTTGGGGTTCCCGGCCTGCCTCGTACTCCCATTACCAATACTTCGAGGCGACTCCATTGTTCCTGATATGACCATTGGCCGCATCGATCTGCAACACGGCTCAGGATTATACAGAACATTCGTCACTGCCGTAGCGTGTGACGTGTTCAAGCCAATAAGCACGATACTTTTCCCGGCTCAACCGATTTATCTTAACTTTCGTTTTACTGCCGTCTTTAACGGTAAGGGTATGCGGCCCCGATGCATGATCGATCCTTGTTCTGCTGGTAAAGGCACTATCATCTTTCATGACAACTGTAAAAGTATACTTCATGCTGATTTTGCCGCCCCTATAATTAATGTGTTGAAGGCCGCCGGGAACATAGTGGGTGACGGGAACATTCCCATGTGGGGTCCTTATGGTTGTGGTCATTGGGATCATCTGAGCAAAGGTTGACTGAAATAGAAAAACCAGGCAAAATATTGAAAAGGACCTTATCACATGGGGTGTTTTTAGTACTGTGAATAAATTTAATAAATACTCGTGCTTCAGAGGCTATTATTTATATGAGTGGCAGCTAGTGGATGTACATTTAATGCTTCATTTTTTTATGCGGTGTTTCCTAAACCCTAGCTGAGCTTAGATTTAAACCTAGTACATGATACGATTCCCGTTTTCCTGGGGGTATTGCAGCTATCTTCGCTTGTGGTCTCCCCCGTCCCTTGCAATTCTGTACTTATCTTCTTTTCGTGAGCATTAATATAAAGTTTTCTGGCTGGTCGGGTTACTGTCTCGGTCCAGGTCTCACCCAGCATGTATTGTCCTCTCCCATACTCAAACCGTAATCGACCGAGATATTCAGGAGGCTCTTCTCCGGTTCCCAGAATACCACCCTGCAGCCAGGGTAAGTAAAAACATCAGAAAACTACTATTCGAATCCCTGCAGAATGATTCAATAGTTGAGGATCTGAATTTTAAAGAAATGGTTTACGACTTGGAAGGACTATTTGATCTTCTTGATGCTATTGAAGATAAAAAAACGATTCTCAAACAAAGGAAGGCAAAGTGAGATGGCAAGGCTGGATTAGGGGAGGTAGTATATGAGCAAGTATACCTGAAGAATCTCTTTTGCTCACAAGTCATCGCACCCTGCCCTGTTCAGCACCCTTAGGGGAAGGTAAATAATGCTTTTCCATATTGCGGAACAGATTCATCAATAGAACACGTGCCACGATGCAAACGCATATCCCTGATGCTTCAGATGCGTCTGCCCATAGGCATCAGCACAACTTAGTGACAGGCCTGTTCATAAATGAATGTTTTGCGGAATGACTCAAGCATGCGGCAGAAGCGAGCGGTGACTGCACGCGCCTCAAAACATCTGAATAACCATATCCTGGTCATTAAGGTCTAATGTACGATGGCCCTTCCTCAATTGAATTTCTTTACCGTTCACCTTAATTCTTTCCGCTTTGCGGGTATCAAGCTGAATGGTCCAGCCGGGAGCAGTCTGCGTTATATGTAACTCCTGATGATCATGATACGTCTTGATGGAAATGCCAAGTCGATTGTCACCAACCACAACATCGTGGATTGACGCCTCCTTCCATGCTGATGGCATTGACGGTGAGATCACCACAGTCTTATTGAAGGCCTGCGGCTGAATTCCGAAGAAGTAATTTACGATCGGCACTGCCACGCCATAGATATTCCATGCCTGGGTTACCATACCAAAGTCCGGGGAGACTTCATACATAGATCCCGGCAAGGCGTAGCTGAAAGAATTCTGCAGCTTTTTAATGTATTGTAAACTTTCATCGGAATACCCATACCTCGCGGCAGAAACCGCAGCAACCCCCGTGGGCAGGGTCATGACCGCTCCGGTGTAGGAAAATATCTTCCTGCGTGATCTCAAGACTACACTGTCCGCTTCTTCTATTCTGTCAATACCGGTAACGAATACACCAAAAGGATTCTGGTATTTTTTCATGGTTTCCAAAGCATGTCTGGCCTTATCAGGGTCGGCGATCCCTGTTTCAAGCGGAGTATTGACTACCCAGTTGTGATAGACAACATGTGGAGTCTTCTTATCGGAAGGAGCTCTCCTCAGCTCGCGCTGTGTTGCTTTTAGTTCAGCAACAGCCCATGGCTTCTTCAACGTATCCGCCCTGATTAAAGCCGCAGCTACAACAGGACTTGCTTCTCCAACGGTAGCCCTGAAGTCGCCATACGACTTGTGATCCGCTTGCCACCATTCTTTGTTAATCTTTATTTTCAACTCATCGGCCAGTTCCTGATAAGCACGAGCAGACGTTTCGTCTCCCACTGCTTCGGCCAGTTGGGCAGCACTTGCATAAGCTTGTTGTGTATAGGCCGCCACATCGATCATCTCCGTATCCAATCCCGGGATTTCCATCATCCCGCTTCCGTTAGGGTAACCGTTATGATCAGGGTCTTTTTCCTTTTGTAACCAATTGATGCCTTTTTGCAGATCTGGATAGAGCTGGGTGATCAGCGCCTTATCTCCCGTCCATGAATAATAGTTCCAAACTAATGTGATGAACTGCGCCGTTTCGTTCACATTACCGGGATTGTACACAGATCCATTGGTGGACACTTCGTGAATGATCCTCCCATTGTTGTTCGTTTGCTTCGAGATCTTGTTCAATAACAGAATGGTGTTCTTCGCCAATGAATGATCACCTGTTGCCAATACACCCTGCAGCGCGTAGGTATTGTCACATCCAAACCACCACGGATAATCAGGAAGGCCAGCCGACAACCCTGTTCCGTGTTCAGGGACAGCGCGGACAAGCCACTGCGTGTTGTATTTCAGCCATTCATACATCTCCTGAACACCACTATCCGGAATGGTTAGTTTGGCCGTGTTCGTGATCAATTGATAGCGGGTTGCTTTTGATCGTAAAAGTTCGTTTGCTTTTGACTTCAGCAACATGAAATTTGATCGCAACTCCGGTTCCGATTTGTAAGAACCGGCAATATAGATTGGAATAATAATCGATTGACCCCCATCAATCGAAAGTGAAAACGTCAAACACGCATTCTTCCCGTTTCCCCTTGTTCTTCTGAGGGCACTGTCAACGGTGTCGGTTGACAATCCTTCTGCTGTAAGCGACGAACCGAAGGCCACATACCATGGATTATTTTCGTCCTTACCAATTGCGGCTGATAGCGTATTATCGAATACAACC
>JBARAD010000113.1:0-4719 GCA_049791675.1 Chryseosolibacter sp. | reverse complement strand
ACAGATCGAAAAGATGACTGTGAATGGAAGAATGTCCGGCGGATTATTATACCATGTTGTTGTCCAGTTTGAATCAGGCACAGGCACTACAGCGATCGGTATCATGAACAGGGATAGCGGTACGGTGGAAGAAAGGCTGGAAGTGTCTACATCATCGGAAAAATGGGTCGTCAGCAACGTTACCGACACAACAGTTCTCAAAGACAGCCATGCGATGCATCATCGTTTGAGTGATTGGGAAAGCACATTGTACAGGCGCGGCTTCGAGCAGATCACGGATTCTTTCTTACACGCAGTGATCAATGAAGCTTCGCCAAAACAGATCCATCGGGATATCCTGCGGACCCACGAGGTATGCGAACGGATTGTCCAGGCATTGCTTCCGGCTTAACGATTTGCAGGAAATACAATTAGATCGTCAGGATCCGTTACTTCATTTGATCTTTTCAATAAAAGTAAAGAAATCCTTTTTCAGTTCGCTGAAGTGTTTTGAAAAGTCTCCCATCTCGGCCATGAGCGGATCGTGTTCGCTGTAATACGGGTTGTCGTTCACCATATTCCGGGAAAAGATCTTTGCCAGATTACTCTCGTGGTTTCGCAGCTTTGTGCGGAGTTCAAGAAGAAGCTCAGCGTGATAATACATGAAGAGATTTTGAAAACGGCTTAGCTTTTTTTTATCCTCCGGTGACTCGAAGTAATGTCCCGTACCATCGAGTATGGTTTGAAAAAAGGCAAGCTCCTTTTGCCAGAGTTTGATAAACGATAACCAGTTTAAGGTTTCTTTATGCTTCTCCTCCAGCGAAGGTTGGAGGGTATGGTTTTCGGTAATTCCTGTAACTGAGACCATGGCTTTCATTGTTTTAGTTGCATTAAAATAGCCACCGCTATTGTCGTATCAGATGATCCTCATCTCCATAACTTCATGACATTCGTCACTCCTGCGCAAAGACAGGCAATGGAAGCGAGCCCATGATAACGCAGTCCCTTTCACGATCACGTCTCCCGCCCGGCCTGTATCGCGGCCCCCTATTTAATGAGCAGCAGGTTGCTATCCATCAGCCCGTCCACCCAATGTTGCACCATAGGTTCAATTTCAATATAATCCCCTGGTTCCATGGTCTGTTCAGTTCCCTTTTCGTTTTTAAAGACCACACTGCCGGTGACACAGATCAGAAACGCCGGCGCTTTCGTAATGTGTTTTTTCAGGGTCTTTCCCGTGAGGATTCGCATGGCTGATACAACGCCGTCTCCGTCAAATACAGTGACGAGGGAAATATCTCTCTCATCCGGATGTAGCCCTTCTAAGTTCATGTTGGGTCGGGTTTAGGGTGGGGCGGTGAAATTACACAACATTACATCCGCCGCAAGGTATTCCCGCCAGGGCGACGTTCGATAGGGTTAAACTGTAGACACACTGCACACCCGGCCTCCAGACAGCCTGTTATTCATCCCGCAGGCAATGGGTCGGGTTTACGCGCGCGGCCCTGACAGCCTGCGTGCCCACCGTAAGCCAGGCGATGGATAATGCAAAGAGTCCGGCGCCAAGGAAATACCACCATTGCAGCGGTATTTTATAGGCAAAGTTGTCGAGCCATTGTTTCGTCAGCAGATAGCTGAAAGGAAGCGCGATCAGGATCGCAAGCAAGACCAGCTTAGTGAAATCTCCCGAAAGCAGGTAAACGATGCTGAATTCACTGGAGCCGAGCACCTTCCGGATGCCGATTTCTTTGCGCCTCCGTTCGGCGGTGAAGGCCGCAAGGCCAAAAAGTCCCATACAGGAGATAAGAATAGCAATGCCTGAAAAATAGCCTGAGAGAATGGAAACCCGTTGTTCGTCGCCATACAATGCCTGATAGTCTGCATCAACAAAACGGTAATCGAATGGAAATCCTGGGTTGTATTGCCTGTAAAACTGCTGGATATTCTTCAGTGTTTCCGTTTCATGTCCCGCGCCAATTTTGGCCATGATGGTCTCCGTGTACTGTGGTTTCAGCGCGAAGAACAAGGGCGCCACTTCCGTATGCAATGATTCGTAGTGGAAATCGCCTACCACGCCGATAATGGTGAGCGTGACATCGGGGCCAAGCGTTACTTCTTTCCCGATGGGATCCTTTAAACCCATCGCTTCGATGCCGGCTTCATTAATGATAATCCCCGACGTATCACTGCTGAACTCCCGGGAAAAACTGCGCCCCTCCACGATCTTGAGGTCGAGCATCTCAATAACGTCGAGATTGACCGGCCTGATGGCGAACGGAATCCTCTGTTCCGGATCTTTTCCTTCCCAGCTCAGTTCCGTCGTGTTACCACCTCCGACCGTGCTTTGTGCAATGCTCGTGGCCTTCAGCACGCCCGGTATTTTGTTCAGCTCAGCAAGAAATGTTTCCAGCGTAGATGTCACTTTCCCCTCTTTCGGGAAATAGATCAGGTTGTCTTTATTATATCCTATATTTTTGTTCTGAACAAACACGATCTGGTGGTAGATTACCACAACAGACACGATCAGGATCACTGACAGTGTGAATTGAAAAACAACCAGCCCCTTCCGTGCGAAGAATTCACCGACGGACGTGTTTACCCTTCCTTTCAGCACAGCCGCGGGATTGAACCCTGAGAGATATAGTGCCGGGTAGCTTCCGGAAATCAAACCGGTAAAGAGTATGATCGCCAGCAACGATCCGATGAGGCTTGGATCCGGATGCAGCGCCAGGTTCTTATCTGTAATCATATTGAATCGGGGAAGGAAGAGGTCTACGATCAGGATGGCGATTGCAACTCCCAGAATAGTCATGAGCATCGATTCGCCAAGGTATTGCAGAACAAGCGTCCGCCTCCTGGCCCCGACGACTTTCTTGATACCTACTTCCTTGATCCTGCGCGTCGCTCTCGCCGTGGAAAGGTTCATAAAATTGATGCACGCAATGAGCAGGATAAAAATTGCGACAATGGAAAAAAGTCTGACGTATTCGATCCTTCCACCGGATTGAACTCCGTTTTCATAATGACCAAACAGATACGCGTCGGAATATCGGGTCGCAAATAATTCGCGGTGTTTGTCCTCGCTTTTGGTTGAAATAAAGTCTGCGATCTTTTTATTGAAGTCTCCCGGATCGGAAGCGTTCTTCAGTACGACAAACGTATTCGGCCCTGAATTTCCCCAGGCCGTCGCCTTTGGATGCAGGTCGGTGAGGATCCGGTAGGACAATACAAAATCAAAATATTCGGAACTGTTGGGAGGGAGGTTTTCAAATACGCCGGAGACCTTGAAAAGCTGATCCTGCTGATACATGACGGTTTTACCCAACACATCGGCTGACGTACCAAAGAGGCTTGTCGCCAGGTCAGCAGAGATCACGATCGAGCTTTTATCGTCGAGTACCTGATTGGGATCCCCCTCCATCAATTGATAGGAGAAGATATTGAAGAAATCCTTGCTGGCGTACTTGCCATTTGCCTTGACAGGATTATTATTTACGGAAATCGTTTGCCGGCTAAACCAGTAAGTAGGCGTCGCCACCACGGCGTATTCCACTTCCGGCATTTCTTCTTCGAATGCCTCCGCCAGCAACCATGGCGTTGAATCGGTCACCCTGTAGTTACCAGTATGTTGCTGTCGTTCCATCACCTGAAACAACCTGGCATCTTTCTCATGGAACCTGTCCATCTTCAGTTCATCATTCACCCACAGGTAAATGAGGATGGTACACGCCAATCCTGTCGACAAACCAATCAGGTTGATAAAGAAAGTCGTCTTGAAACGCCGGAAGTTTCTGTATATGAGGATGAGATTGTGGCGGAGCATGTTGGTTGTTAGTTATTGGTTATTTCTACTTTTTAAACTTCTTAATCTTTTTTAACTTTTTTTGACACAACGCTTCATCATATTTACCATTTTACCATTTTACCATTTTACCATTTTACCATTTTACCTTTTTACCTTTTTACTTTTCAAACCTCTCAAACCCCTCAAACCTCTCCCCCCCATTCCGCGAATCCACATCCTATAAACTACTCATCCCTCAGACATTTGACAGGATTCACCCGCGCAGCCCTAACAGCATGTATCCCTACCGTTAGCCACGTAATGATCAAAGCGATCAGTACAGCACCGATGAAATACCACCATTCAAGCGCAATGCGGTAGGCGAAGTTGTTCAGCCAGTACTGTATTCCGAAGTAGCTTAGTGGCAGCGCGATGAGGGCCGCAGCAAGGACGATCTTGTTGAAGTCACCGGACAGAAGGTAGACAATGCCTCCCACACTGGATCCGAGTACCTTGCGGATGCCGATTTCTTTGAGACGCCGCTCTGCGGTGAACGCGGCCAGACCGAATAATCCCAGGCAGGATATGAGTATCGCCAATACAGAAAAGTATTTAGACAGTGCAGCTACCCGCTGCTCCGCTGCATACAGCGCCTGGTACTCGGCGTCCAGAAAGTGGTAGTCAAAGGAATATCCGGGATTGAACTTTTTATAGAAATCAGCAAGGATTGCGAGCGTCTCCGTTTCTTTGCCGGCTTCCATTCTGACCATGACCTTTCTTACCTGGTCGGGTGTGATCCGGAAGAAGAATGGTTTTACTTCTTCATGCAGCGATGTGAAGTGAAAATCCTTCGTCACACCGATGATCGTGTAGTCATTTCCCCAGAGATTGAACCTTTCACCAACCGGTTCTTCGAGCCCCATCACGCTGATGGCTGTTTCATTGAGGATGATTCC
>JBARAD010000112.1:0-8494 GCA_049791675.1 Chryseosolibacter sp. | reverse complement strand
CTGTAACAGACTTATCAAGCATCAGACATCAGCCCTTACGCCTTTCACCTGGCATCAGGTATTAGTCACCAGGCTCAGTCATGGATTTGATATCCGTGGCTGAGCTGTGACTAGGTACCGCTCTGGCGCCGCCTTCATTTCCCTTTCAGGTTCTCGATCCCGTCTGGGAATCCAGGAACAATTCCGAATCTGATTTACCGCGTCACAGCGTTACAAGTTAATCGTGCAACCCCGCGCTACATTGAGGAGGAGTTTGCGACCGATTCGGCACCAGGTCACGCGGGCGAATTTCCGTCCAGAAAGGCAGGAGGGAAGTATGCAGGGGTATATGATGAAGTCATGATGTGTGGTGCATCTCAGTGCACGATGATCAACATGAAGTCTGCTGACCGAGTCGTAAAGACGTGTGAACTAATATTAGTGATTCGAGACCTCTTTTTCCTTTTCGATGATGATCTTTTTCAGGATGGCTTTCGCGGTACTGATATCCACATCGTTTGATTTGCGGTTAAAATTCGCATAGGCAATTGCTTTTTTCACCTGTTTCATTTCGAAATACTGGTTGAAAGGCTGCCGGAAAATTTCGAGATCAAAAGTAGGAGAGAAATGCTTTTTAGCGACATCAAACACCTCATTGGTGTTCTTCGGTTCTCGCTTATTCAGTTCGTCCAGAAAAGCGTAGGCTTGCGCTTCACTGATGTCGTCTACAGCCTCAAGAACCTGGTCAACAGAAACATTTGATTCATGCATTTTCTTCATCATGGCTTCAGCACCCTTGTTAATGGGGGCGCGCATGGACTCCACCCTGGTTTTCAGGCGTTTTGGGATATAGCCCGGCAAGGATTCGGAGACGACCGCTTCTGCAACCATTTTCGGCATGAGGATCTGGTATAAGGAATATCCGCCAAAAGCCAATACAATGAGAACAATGGCTGTAACTAAGACTTTATTCATGTTTCTGATTCTTTATAACGTATGGATTGGTCCTGTTGACTTCATTTCATCGTGTTGGGGTGTTTGCACTTGGCCCAGTAATCCAGAATCATCTTGAAATTCGCCTGGGCTTCGGTGAAATTGGTTTCTTTGATAAAAAATCCCTGCACAGTGAGCTCGTAAGCCCTTTTCACCTGTTGGCGGGTTGCGGCTGTAGAAAAAAATACAAAGGGTATACTTTTTCGTCTCAATTGTTCCTCATCATTCAGGCGTTCCCGTAATTGCAATCCATCCATTTCAGGCATATTGATGTCGCAAAATATGATAAAGGGCTGCTCCGTGGTGTGTCTCAGGTAATTCAGCATGGCCTCGCCTCGCTGGAAGAACAACAGCTTGTTAGGTAAATTTAATCTACCGCAAATTTCTTCAAAGATAAAGAGATCATCCTCATCATCCTCTACGAATATGATTGGGCCGCTCATAACCATTAGTCCGGGTGTTTCGTTTTATTTTTCCCCATTCAACACGTTAATTTTGTGCCAAAACGGCCTTGATAGCTGCCGGGGACTGGTTGGCCGGCAGAGAAATCGCTCATTAGGCCGGTTATTATTTTTTAAATCTGAATGAATGCCCCTTATGGTACAAATTTTTAGCCGGTGGCAGCTGTACACCCTGGCGCAGTGACGGCAGGGGCCTCCCCCGCGCGTATTGAAAGATCAGGCGGGATGAAGGTATTTCCAACATCCATAAACCTTTTACGGGTCATGTTAAAAGATAGTGACATCATTATTTTCAGTTTATCCCGGTGGGATGCTCCTTACTCTTCGCCTTCTTTTTCGCTGGCAAAGGAATTTGCGAGGAATAACAGGGTTTTTTACATAGATCATCCGATCTCGGTTAAAGATTTTATCCGCAACTACAATACGCCGGCGGTGCAAAAACGAAAAGATGCGCTCTTGCGGGGAAAGAATATTTACACCAAGTCCGAAAAGTTTCCCGCGAATCTGACGATGGTTACGCCAAGGATAACGCTGCCCATCAATTTTTTGCCGGAAGGTTTTCTCTACAATACGCTCTCCCGGTGGAATGACAACATTGTCTTTAATACGATTCGTCAGATCATCCAGGATTTCAAGGTGACGAAGTTTATTTTCTTTAATGCGTTTGATCCTTATTTCTGCAGGGATTTTCCCGCTGATATCAAACCTGTAAAAAAGGTTTATCAGTCCATGGATGACCTTACACAGGTGCCGTATACTGCAAAGCATGGCACGCGCCTCGAGGCCGATATTGTCCGCAAGTTTGATATTACTTTAACGACTTCGCAGGAACTGCGCAGGCTGAAATTGAAGCACTCGGATCAGGTGTACTTGCATCCGAATGCGGCAGACTTCAGCAGTTTCCAGAGAGCGCTTTCTGAAAGATTCCCGCGCCCCGCTGAGTTGATGCCTGCGGAGGGCAAGAAGATCATTGGCTATACCGGCAACATTGAGTCGAGAATTGATTATCAACTCCTGAAGGCCGTGATCGAGTACCATCCGGATAAGATCATTGCTATGGTGGGGCCTGTCACGACACCCGAACATAAAACAATCGGGTTGACGGAATATCCGAATGTCATCATGACGGGCTCGAAAAAGATCGACCAGCTGCCCGCTTATTTGCAATACTTCGATTGTGCACTCATACCTTTTAAAAAGAATACCCTTACAAGAAGCATCTATCCACTGAAGATCAATGAATATCTGGCTGCGGGCCGACCGGTGGTTGCTACGGATTTTTCGGAAGATATTCAGGGATTTAAAGATGTGATCTATATCGGAAGGGATACCGGGGAATTTGTTCAGCTCATCGACCAGGCCATACATGAAAACGACGCGGAGAAGATCAGGGCGCGAACTGCGGTAGCGAATATGAATACATGGACGGCGCGTGTGGAAAAATTCTGGGAGATTGTGGAGCATCATAATGCCGAGTTTTCTCCCGCGCTTTAGAGCAGCGTGTGAATGGCAACCATTGAGGGATTGCGGCTGGGGGTATGCTGGACGCTTTGGCACATTTATTTACCCGAGCGGTTGTTTATCACTCCGGTGCGCCAGTGATCGCCATGAGCCTTGCCATGATATTTTACGGAGCAGTGTACCGGCAGGGCACATCATTTTTATGAACAGAACCGGCAAAGAATACATAATGACAGAAGAAGAGGAAAACGAGAACGAAGTACCAGAGTATAAACCTTTTTCAGCCAATAACCTGAACAGGATCCTTGCAATATTATTTGTGGTAGGCATCTATGTTATCATTTTTTTAAAAATTCTGGTGCTGGACTAGTTTCCTAATCAACACAGGCTTTCATGATCTCAAACAGAACCATTAAGTTTCCGGCAGCGGCCATCTTCTTTTTATTGCTACTGGTGTCACTTGCGGTCACTTACCTGATTGTCAATCAAGGCATCGTAACCGGCGTGCTGGTGTTGGTTGCTTCCGTCGGCGTAATGCTCAGCGCAGTGGTCCTCAGGAATTACCGCATCGGTTTCTATTTCATCTTCCTGATGGGCGTATTCATGTTTTATATCGATCGGATGCTCGATCTGACGTTTCCGATGGGTACTGTTTATGATGCGCTCGTAGCCCTTGTATTCTTCTCGCTTTTCATGGATAAGAAACAGCACGACTGGACCCTTTTCAAAAATCCGGTAACGGTAATGTTTCTCATCATCATCATTTACCAGGTGCTGCAGTTGTTCAATCCGAACGCAAATTCACCTGTGGCCTGGCTGGTTTCGCTTCGCAATAATATTTCCTTCCTGATCTATGTTATTTGCTTTCAGCTCTTTTCGTCGCTGAGGCAGGTAAAAAACTTTACAGCGGTATGGCTAGGCATCGCGACATTGGTGGGGTTGTACGGTATTTTTCAAAAGATATTCGGACTGCTCCCTTTTGAAATGAGGTGGATGAATGCGGTCCCTGACCGGATAGACCTTTACATCATCTGGGGGCAGCTGCGCGTATTTTCGTTTCTCTCTGATCCGTCTTCCTTTGGTTTGTTTATCGGCGCCAGCGCACTGGCTACCATGGTCCTTGCCATGGGGCCATTCAGGACGCGGTACCGGTTGCTTTATGCCTTTGTCACGGTGGTCCTCCTGCTTGCCATGTCATATTCCGGCACGCGGACTGCCATTGCACTGGTGGCGGTGGGGGTTGCATTTTACATTACGATCATGCTGCATAACCGCCGTACCCTTGTGGCCTCGGCAGTGATGGTGATGTTCGGTCTGGTCCTTTTGTTTGGTCCGTTTTATGGAAGCACGCTGAGCAGACTCCGTTCTACTTTCAAGGCTTCGGAGGATCCGTCTATGGCTGTGCGGGACTATAAAAGGTTGCGATTTCAGGAATATATTCAAACGCATCCCATCGGCGGGGGTCTCTACACGGTGGGTAATAACGGAGAGCGCTATTCGCACGGTCATGAACTGGCAGGCAAATGGGATCCGGACAGTGGTTATCTCCTGACGGCGCTCGAAACAGGATGGGTCGGCCTGCTGATATTCCAGGGATTGTTCTTCGTCGTGTTGTTGAAGGGGATCAATAATTTTTTTGCGATGAAAGATCCGGTGCTTCGAACGTACCTCCTTGTTTACCTCGTGCCATTCATGGCGCTGTCAGTGGCCCATTTTACGCAGGATGCCATGTTTCATAAACCAACGAACATCATTGTCTACGCCACGTATGCGCTGGTGATCAAGATACCTTCGTTTGAGAAGAAATTGTTTTCGGTTGACCTGGTATAAAAATTTGAAGACAAGTGGCGATCTCGGGAAAAGTGGAGCGGATTCCAATGTTGCGTGGAATAGAATCGGTGGGATGGGGATGGATCCTCGGAAATCATAATCAGAAATAACAAATAGTCTAAATATGAAAATTATCATCCTTTTACTTGTGATCAGCACACCGCTTTTTGGACAAGGGGTAGATTATAACAAGATCATTCTGCCGGAAAGCTCCCAGACATCTGAATTTGAAGAAAAGCTGATTCAGCTGGCATGGAGAAATCACCCAGGTAATGAAGTGCTGCGCCGGGAAGTTAACATTGCAGGATATAATGTAAAACAAAGTAATGCCTCATGGCTGGAAAATATCAGGGTCTCCGGAAATTTAAATGAATTCACCATCAACAAGGCATCTGACCCTTTTGGCCGCGCCGCGTTTTTCCCAAAGTATAACATCGGTGCCAGTATTTCGCTGGGCACTTTTTTCACGACGCCTTATAACATCCGGAAAAGCAAGGAGGCACTCGTCATTTCCAGGGAAAATGTGAATGCCCAGAAACTGGCTGTTCGGAATACGGTCCTGAAACTCTACAATGAATATGTGATGCGCGAGCGGATCTATAAACTCCAAAACCAGGCGTTGTTAGACAATGAGACGTCACATAAACTTGCGGAGCAACGCTTCAGGAGAGGTGAAATAACTTTCGAGACCTATTCATTAAGCCTCACAGCATACAATAACATCATGGTATCACAGCTTCAGGCGGAGCGGGATTTCAAGAACGCAAAATTGGATATCGAACAGTGGATTGGAATGAGGCTGGAGGATGTACGTTAAGTGCTTGGCTGTTCGGACCATTAAACCTGCTTCGTGCAGGTTTTTTGCTTTATACAACGGCTTCGCTTCGCAGAATGGTCCGTCTTCCCGAGGGCAGTCTTTCGCGATATACAGCGCGACGGATAAAAATAACATGAATTTCGCGTTCAGCCGACGTTTCTGTGCAACATGCGACGGTTTTGGCATTGTGTTTTTATCTTCCATGCCTGTATCAAGCTGCCGGGCTGGGACAGCGGGACGCGATGTGATAGGACCCCATAAAGAGAATTAGAGCATGCTAAAGTCGTCAATATTGAACTACCACACGTCAATAAAAAATTCCATTAAATCAAGTTGGGCAACACTCTGGATAATACTGTCGATATTTATTCCGGTCGGTCTTTTTGTGATGTTGATATTGTTTGAAGCTCAAATTGCCGGTCTGATCAGGTCGCTCTATCCTCCCTCGCCACGGCAAGGGCTGGCGTTTTACCGCGACATCGTTTACCTGGTCCGCACCGAGATCCTCTGGTTTGGGTTCTTCTCCTTGCTGACTTTCTCGATGATCGTTTCTGTATCGGAGGTTTCACTCGGGAAGCTTCTCCATCTCAGCTTAAGAAAGAAGGCAGTCTTCTATATGATGCTCATTGCCTCGGCCTTCTTCCTGACCACCATTTTTATCAGCAGCGGGATCCTGGAAGACTTCCCCAACTCCTCTGACGAATATGCATATCTTTTTCAGGCTGAGATGCTCAGCCGCGGAAAGCTGTGGGAACGAGCGCATGATCTTCCGGATTTCTTTCACAACAATAACATCGCGCAGTTTGAAGGTATTCTTGTGAGCCGTTTTCCTCCGGGATGGCCACTCGTCCTCAGTCAGGCCTTTGAGATTGGTTTGGATCCGGCGCTGGTCAATCCTGTCTTAGGGTTGATTACGCTGGTGGTTTTCTATTTTTTTGCCAAAAAATATTACGGAGAAACGGTCGCACTCTGGTCGCTGGTTGCCACGACGCTGACGGGCTATTATATTTTTAATTCCGCGTCGTTCTTTTCGCATGTATCCTGTCTTCTCGTGACACTGTTGTTTGTTCTCAACGTACATCTCTACCGGGAAAAGAACAAAGTGATGTACGGTATCCTCGCAGGCTTTTTTCTGGGATTTGTGATCCTGATCCGCTATTATACCGCGGTGCTCATCTTCCTGCCATTTCTGATATATCTGGTGATGGAGTATCGGGCCAAAGTAATCAGACTTTTCTTTCTTTTGGGTGTTGGCAGCCTTCCATGCCTTGCGTACCTGCTGTGGTACAACTATTCCATTACAGGAAATGCTTTCAGCCCGGTGACTGTATGGGCGTATCCTGCGGAGCAGCTAGGTTTTGTGAAAGGTCACTCGTTTATGAAAGGGGTAGAGCACCTCGCGCGTTGGATACTGATGTTTTTCTACTGGGTGTCTCCGGGCCTGTTCATACTTTACCTCGTTTTTTTATGGCGTAAGATCAAAGCCCCTGCCGAAAGGCTGGTCCGGCCTGAGGATTATACTTTCATGATGCTGATTTTGGGTTACTTCTTCTATTATCAGATCGGTGGCAACCAGTACGGGCCCAGGTTTATGTTTGAGGCGTTTCCGTTCCTCGTATTATTCGTGGTGAGCCAGGTGTTGCAGCGGCGTGAAAAGTGGACGATGGCGGTGCTTGTAGCAAGCCTGATCTTTGCTGTCGTGAAGTTGCCTTTTATAACCTACCGCGAAGAACAGATTGTCGATGAAAGGCAGGATATGTACGACCTTGTTGCAGAACAGAAGATCAGGAATGCTGTGATTTTTGTCGCGTCACCAACCAGCCCGATCAGACCGATGCCTGTTGAGGACCTGACTCGCAATGATGCGAGATTTATGGGCGACGTTATCTATGCGCTTGAAATTCCCAGGATCAACCATCAGCTGATGGAATATTACGATGACCGTTCTTTTTACCGATACGTACGGGACCTTGATCATCCCGAGGGCGAACTTATTCGCATCAGGTAACGAGTGATGCTTTGTCAGGTTCTTCCTTTAGCGAACCTGAGCGGTATGATCTGAAACAATCCATTTGACATCATGCGAATAACGGGGGCGGAGTGAACTGCACGTAGTGGACAGCGTTGCCGATCACATGGAACCTCTTCAGAAAAAAAGAACGGTTGAAGAGCCTGCCCTTATTGGATCGGGAGGCGCTTCAACCTGATGTTCCGCTGCGGGAAAATTCCTGTATTCCGATTACTCCTCTGGTTTTGTAAATACGTCAACATATGACTCTTCAGGATGGCGGGGAGCCAGGAAGTTAAATTCATGTTTGTAATGTTCCCTGAGGCACTCCAGAACATCCATGGGGAAGAAGTTGATCACTTCTTTGGGAGATACGGTCTCGAAGATGACGAGATCATATTCCTTGTTCCGGATTTTTTCGCAGAAGTCATCAACCTGATCCTGGAAGATCGAAACGGTCTGGTGGTACCACATCGGTTGATTGATTGGCGGCGTAAAAGGGATCTCATAGGCGAGGGAAGTAAGTTCGCTCATGTTCAAAACCCTGAGATCTTTTTTATTTTTTACGATCTCCAGGTTCTTGATTTTGGCAATACCATCAAGTGTTGATTCAGCGAGGAACAATCGCTCCATGGTCTTATACTCTTTGGCAAGCCTGTATTTATGCTGCGCGGCCTGCTCGTTCTTTTCAACCACATTGGGTCTTTTCGAGATGACGCGCTGGATGTTACGCCAGTAGATGCCAGCCCACCAGAAGCTGACTAAGAACAGACACACTCCCACATAGTACCATCTGTTCAGATTTATGCCAAGTCGCAGTTGCGAGAATACATAGGCAAAACCAAAACCATAGAAGAAAACTTCATTCTTTTCGGGGACCGGACTTGTTACAGGTATAATCCACGCCTGTATGATCATCGTGATGCAGAGGTAGGCGAACAGTAC
>JBARAD010000111.1:0-5113 GCA_049791675.1 Chryseosolibacter sp. | reverse complement strand
GCTGTCGGCCATGATCTCCGAAGCCTTGCGGATATTTTCCATTTGTGTTTCTTCAATACGCGACATCACCGCACGCGCATTATCAAGCCATTGTTTTGCGAGCATATTTGTTCTGATTTTATACGTGTTGTAATTTTATTTTCCTTAAAATGACGAGGGAGAGCAAAAACATGGCAGCCAGGAGCACGAACGCAACGGTCGTGAGCTGCGCCACGCCATAATTTTCTACAACCACGCCCATGATGAAGTTGATGAGCATGTTCCCAATCAGGGCGATGGCGAGCACGATGCTGAAGGCGGTACCCGATACTTCCGGATAAAGACTACCGACAAAGCCGAGCATTACGGGAAACCCCGCGGCCAGGCCGATGCCGATCATGATCAGTCCGGCGACCGCACCATTATAATCAGCGCGCATATTCAGCAGCACACATCCAGTCAGCAGGGCCACGAAGGAAATGGCCAGTATCCGCCTGGCGGGTACGTTGCGAAAGATACTTCCCAGCATCAGCCTCATCGCCGCCATTCCCACAACGTAAAGTGACAGCGCATACAAAGCCTGGCTGTTCACGATCGCCAGCGCCTGCATGAGATAGGTGGTCGTCCAGTTGTTGATGATGGCTTCAAAGCTGCTGAGACAGAAGAGGAAAAAGCCAATGGAGATCAACACGTTTTCCCGCAACAGGCTTAAGCCCTTGGCCAGCGGAACGCCCTGAACCTGTTTCGGGGCGGGAAATCTGGTCGCCAGACACAGCACGGCCACGGCCAGGGGGATGTAGCCAACGGATGATACGATCGCTGTAAAGGCGAATTTTCTTTCGAGGGCGCCCAGCACCGATGGCATCCCCAGCGCCCCGATCGCAAAGAACACACCCAGCAAGCTCAGGTTCGCCCCCTTATTGGTGGCGCTGATGTCGGCGACCACAGCATTTGTTGCTCCATTGATGGCGCCGCCGCCGAATCCAAAAAGAAAAATACAAAACTTCAACACCGTCAATGATGAAGCGAACGCAATACCCTGGAAGCCTGCGAAGATAAAAAGACAGGAAAGAAGAAGGATCGGCTTATATCCATACCGGTCTGAAAAAGGACCAAACAGTAACGAGCCGGCAAGAATGCCGATCGGAAGAATCGAAAACAACGTACCGGAAGCAATCGCATCGAGTTGAAATTTTTCACGAAGCGGCGCCGCCACGGCTCCCAGCGTGATGAGGGAGATACCAAAAAGCAACATTCCCAGACAGGCGCAGATAAAAATCATTTTGGACGATCTCATGCAGTTTGGGATCAGACGTTTTGAATTTTACGAAGCGCCAGGAAACCCGCGCCATAGATAGCGGCATCGCCGTGAAGTCCGGAAGCCTCAAAGGATACCTGTTTCATGCTGATCGGTTGTGCCCATTTGCGCGCCTCCTCGTGTATGGGCTTCAAAAATTTCAGGGCCGGTCCGAAAACGCCACCGCCAAAAATAATTTTTTGAGGATTGAAGATGCTGATCAGGTTTGCCACTGCCATCCCCCAGTATTGAATGCATTCATCCAACACCCGTATTGCCAGGGCATCATTGCGCTCATGGGCGTTAAACACGTGATGGGCGGTGAGCTGATCTGCAGGTATTTTCTTTAACGGTCCATCGTAAGCCGCCATCTCCGTCGCAAGCAACTCAATTGCGTATTTTGCAATACCGTCTCCGGAAGCGTAGTATTCAAAACATCCGCAGGGTATATATTTTTTTTCAAAGGGTTTGTCGAGGGCCAGCCAACCCACTGCGCCGGCGATGTCTTTCGCGCCGCGCAGGATATGCCCGTCAATTAATATCCCTGCTCCGATACCTGTACCCACGGCCAGATAAATGGCGTCACGGCACCCGCGCGCATTGCCTTGCCAGAGCTCTCCGAGCATGCAACAGGCCCGGTCATTGTCAATGTTCACAGGGATAGCGCCTGCAACGCTTCTGATCTCTTCAAGCAATGGATAATCTTCCCATCCGGAAATGTTAGGAGCCCAGACCGTGCCTGTTGTTGCATGCGCAATTCCCGGGACCGAAACACCGACTGCCCTGACAGGAGGTCCCGTGGGATGAAAAAACTTCTTTACCGACTCCGTGATGAGTTTACCGACTTCCGCGCCCGCACGGTGATCCAATGCTATCACATCTTTTGCTATCAGCGTCCCCGATTCGGAAAAAAGCGCTGTGCATAATTTTGTTCCACCCAAATCAATTCCAAGTACAGGCATGTCTTAAAATTTGTTTAGTTCACCGGTCACACCATCCCGATTTCCTTATTTCGGCATTCCAGTCATATACTAATCCCTTCCCAGTAACTCCGGTATGGTAACGAACCGATACCCCCTGCCCTTCAGTTCTGTCAGGAGGATATCGAGTTTATGATAAAATTTGTCCGTACGTCGGGGGTCGGTACCAATGTGTATCAGGAGCATAAATCCGTTAAGTCCGTGCGGGTCATTTTCTTCACAGGACATGATCGACTGGTAAATTTTATCAGAAGAGACATAGCGCCCTTCCATCTCAGGATAGGTATAATCCGCAGGCGAGCGTGTACCAGGCGTGAAGTTTACAAGTTGCAGACGCAGATCGCGTGTCCACCGGGCGATGCGAAGATTGTACCATTCATAGGGAGGAAGAAAAAACGGCGCATCAGTCTTCCGGATGCCGAAGTCACTCATCCGGTCATAGTTTGCAAGGAGATCTTTCTTGAATTCTGTTTCCGTCACCAGAAGGCTATCCCTTTTCGTCCAATCCGCATACAAAAGATGCTTATCAGAATGCGGTCCCAGGTAATGGCTGCGTTTTTTTAGCGCCAGTACCAGGTCCCGGAAGGACGGATTTAGATAAAAATTCCCTGTGAGGAAAAAGGAAGCGCGGACGCGATGCTTCTGCAACGTTCTGGCAATCGGGAAGCCTCCGTCTCCAAATTCATCACCCGTCAATACCAGTGCTATTTCTTTTTTTGAAACGTCACCGCGAACGATTGCCCCATGCTGGTCGGTGATAAATCTTCGCGCCGAGTCTGCTTCCGGAGCGTTATGCTTCGCGGGCATTGACCCCGGGGCAAGGAGCAATGTCATCGGAATCCAAATCGCAACGTATAAACACAGCCTGAACAGCATAGAAAAATGGAAATGCGGTTTTTTGCGGTTTTCTTCTATAAAAATAATATTTTTGCATAAACATGCAAACTAATCTCTTGTTGAAACTGGACAGCTACCTGTAACATGCTACAGAAAGAACGCCATCAATATGTTCTAGGGCAGATCGGCCTCCATAAGAAGGTGTACACGGAAGCATTGGGTCGTTCGCTTAAAGTGTCCGCCGATACGATCCGGCGCGACCTTATTGAACTTGAAAAAGAAGGCAAACTTCTTCGCGTGCATGGAGGCGCCATATCCATCGACTTTCAAAACCCGTTTCAGCCCACAGAAGTATACGCGAAGAAGGAAAAAATTCAGATTGCAAAGAAAGCGCTGACACTGATCAGGGATGGCATGACCTTGCTCGCCGGGGGAGGTACAGTCATGCTGGAACTGGCCAGGCTGTTGCCAGAAAATCTGAAGGGAACGCTCTTCACCGTGAGTCCACTCGTAGCCCTTGAAGTTGCGCAGCGATCGACGATGGACGTGATCCTGCTGGCCGGGCGGTTATCACGGAATTCGTACATCTGTACCGGCGCTTCCGTGATCAGTCAGCTCTCGGAGATCAGGGCTGATTTGTGTCTGATGGGCACCAACGGATTTTCCTTAAAACATGGGATCACGGATCTGGATTGGGAGGTTGTGCAGGTAAAAAAAGCAATGTTGAAAAGTGCAGAAAAAACTGCCTTGCTCTGTCTGTCCGAAAAGAAAGATGTCGTTCATAAACTTCAGGTCTGCCCATTCCATGCCATCCATTACCTGGTCACTGATCGCCCCGCTGGGGAAAAACAGTTGATTCAATACTCCCGCCACTGCAAAGTTCTTTGAAACCGCTTAAGCAACACGTAATGATAACCTGGGTGCGTAATCCGCACGGTTAAAGGCGTATCCACCGGCACGCATTTTTAATCGGGTAAACAAATACTATTACACACTTATGGCAAAGTATTCAAAAGGCGCAGGAAAAAGCGTAGAGAGCGCTATGCGAAGGAGGAAGCGTGGCACGTTGAAAAGCGGCCGCAGTGGTAAGACGGTAAAGAGTCGCAGACAGGCCATTGCGATCGGCTTGTCTGAAGCGCGGGAAAAGGGAGCAAAGGTACCGAAGAAAGGCGCGAAGAAAACTGCCCGGAAAACAGCAAAGAAAGGAGCCCGGAAAACAGCAAAGAAAACTACCCGGAGAACCGTCAGGAAAGGAGCCTGGAAAACCGCAAAAAAATCGTCAAGGAAGAAAGCCTCCAGGTAAGCCCGGAGCAACTTTCAACACGGAAGCTTATCATCATACGCTAAGCTTCCGCCCTTGCCAACGCCCAGCCTTACGCGGGCGTTCCTATCCGTTCCTTGTCTTGCAATCCTAACTTCTTCGACGTCCCCACAAGATGGACATGCTTCCATCCTGCTTATGGAAAGGGAGGAAGATAAGAGCCGTAGTACAATTTTACGTTGTCAAAATACGCGTGTTCATTCGTAGCAGGCCAATGTGTCTTGTCGAACCCGGGTGCGTTCTTCAGATACTCTTTGTCGCGGTTGAGAATGAAAACTCTTCTTTCCGGATCAAGCCTCAGTTCCTGGAAGGGAACCGCAAAAAGCTTCCCCCCTATTCCGAGGAAAGAACCAAACTCCACCACAGCATACTCTATTTCGCCGCTGCGGACGTTCACCATCAAGTTATCGATTTTACCAAGGCCTTCACCCTGCGCATTCTCAATGGAATCGCCTACGATGGATGAGGCGGTTAATCGTTCAACCGGCCTGTTCGCATCGGGCCCCTCATGATTTATACCTGTGCGATTGTCCGCACGATAAGCTTTCTCTTCAACAGCCATATGTTTTCAATTTAATTTCCCTGAACAGAAAAATTATTATGCCGCGGGTCCCGCGTCGCTGCTCAGCTTCTAAAATTTGAACCAACCCCAAAAAATTTAAAACAGCCTCCCAATCTTAAATTTTGAATCTTAAATCT
>JBARAD010000110.1:0-4970 GCA_049791675.1 Chryseosolibacter sp. | reverse complement strand
GCTGAAACATCTCTTTCTGCATCTGCCCAGGAGATGAAGCCAGGGATCGCAAGCCGCGCGTGTGACGCGAGCGTATCGACAGCCTGGGATGGGGTCAGGAAGCGGAAATCGTCCGAGCAGGCGAGGCGGGTGACAAGGTTTTCCAGGAAGGAAAAAATTCCCGTCTCCTTCTTTTGATGCTCTCCAAAGGTTTCATAGTCCATCGCCAGGTTGATGACGTCTTCATGCGGGGGGATCGCGCGAAGCCATCCGATATATTTGTCTGCGGATTCAGCCGAAAGATGTTGATTGAAGCGAAAAGAAATATCATCGCTCAGGTGGTAATTCCGGGTAAGAATTTTCAGATCAGGCAGTTGCGTGTGTCCAAATACCTGGTGAGGATGATTTCCCTGCAGCACACGGTCAACGCCATCAATCATAACACCCTTAAATCCCAGTTTGTGGATGCGCGCTGCGGTTTGCTCGCTGTGAATCAGCTCCGTGTTTCGGAAGACTTTGGAAAGAACGCCGAAATGTGTGAGGATCTTTTTCTGATGCTTTGCGACCTGGAATTCAAATTCATTGCCAGGGATCATGCAGGCAAGTGAATGGTAATACGTTTCGGTCAGAAAATCGACACAGCCCGTGTTCGCCAGGCTTCTGAAACTGTCCAGCACTTCGGGGGCATATTCCTCCAGCTGATCAATCGTGATCCCTGATATCGAGAAGGCAATCCTGATGTCGGGATGCTTTTTGATCAGTTTCAAAAGCAACGCATTGGTCGGCAGGTAGCAATTGGTGGCGATGCGCTGAATGATGTCTTTGTTGAGGTCATCGTCAAAATAGCCTTCGTTACAGCCAATATCAAAAAAGCGCAGTTTCCGAAGCCGGCTTGGCTGGTGAACCTGAAAGTATAGTACCAGATTTTTTTGCCGCTTTTTTGTTTGTAGTCGTGAGTTCATAGTATAGGGTAGTTATTTTTTTCGCTGCTTTATCCCAGGTAATTGTTTTTAATTCTTCTGCCCCGTTCTTCTTTAAAGTATTTGCGAGGCTCTTATAGCGGAGAACATTGCCGATGGCTTCTGCCAAAGCATCGGTCTCCCAGAAATCCACTTTGATGGCGTGGGGCATTACTTCGCCAACCCCTGCTTGTTGGGAAAGGATAACCGGTACGCCGGCCTGAATCGCTTCAAGCGGGGCGATGCCAAAGGGCTCAGAGACGGAAGGCATCACATATACACTTGACATGGCCCAGACGCGGTCGATATCATCGCCCTTTAGAAATCCGGTGAAATGAAACCGGTCAGACAAACGGTGCTGTGCAATCCGTTCGATCATTTGAGGAAGCTGATCGCCGGAGCCGGCGACAACAAAATGTACATCGGGAAACTGTTGATGGACTTTGCGGGCTGCTTCGACAAAATACATCGGTCCTTTCTGGTGCGTGATCCTTCCGAGGAATGTCACCACGGGCGTGCGAAGGGGTGGGGCAAAAGCGGGCGTCTCCCCGTCTACTTTAGGATTGATTCCGTTGTGAACGACTTCGATCTTATTTTCATCGATTCCGTAATGGCGGACCGCGATATTTTTGGTCCAGTTGCTCACGGTTATGACTTTGTCTGCGCGCATCATCCCTTCTTTTTCAATAGCAAACACTGCTGGATTCACCTGTTCACCGGACCTGTCGACTTCTGTTGCGTGCACGTGGACGACCAAAGGTTTGTTGCTGATATTTTTTGCGGCGATGCCTGCGGGAAATGTCATCCAGTCGTGTGCATGGATCACATCGAACGTATGTTCTCCGGCGATCGTAGATGCCACCTGCGCATAGCGTTCAACCTCCAGCAGTAGATTGCGGCCATAGGTGCCTGAAAAGGAATAAGGCTCTGTTACTGCGCGTGACCGGGTCTCCGGGGTGGAAGTTGCTGTCCTTTCAGCCAGTAAGCCATCCGTTGCAGGATGGATCTGGTCTTCACCGCTTTCGAAAGTATAATTCCATTTCTTGAGTGTGTACGCGCCCTCCATCGCGGAAGGAGAGGTGTATGCCGATAATGTTGATGGAATTTCGATAACGGTCTGACCGCCCTCGTGGCGGCTGACAACGTCAGGCCTGTATGCTGAAGATTGCTCCGGATGCGTTGCTGTCGTCCCGGTCGTTTTTATTGCGCTGATGACTTTTATTTGCGGGATCGCGATGGCGCTGGCATTGATGAAAGTCGTGCGGTCGGCCTGCTCCCCCCCATGAAGTTTGGGTATTGTAAAAAGGATGTCCACATGCTCCCTTTCCAGGGCACGTGTCAATCCAGCACAGGCAGTTCCGAGTCCGCCGGAAATGTGGGGGGGAAATTCCCACCCAAACATCAGTACTTTCATAGTATAGGTAAGCGTCGTTTTTTCAGGTAGTCGTTACATCCACGCAATTAAAAATGCGTGCCTGAGGCCGAAATAGAGGCTTTTCGTGCGGCCCTTTTTTATTCGGCGGTGAGCCGAAGGGATGAATGGAGCGGCTGTTACAGATTATTTACCGGTGTAAAGAAAAAGAAAACCAGCCCGTGTTGCTCGAAATGCACGCTTTGTCGAGCATGACTGCGTCTTTCCCACGGGGGAATGTAGAAAGGGCTCCACAGGCTGGTTTTCTTCTGATTTACGAAGTGATTGACCGGATTTACACCAGAGATGCTTCCAGTGTTATGTTGGTATTGAGCGATTTTGATATGGGGCAATTTTTCTTTGCCTCTTCAGCGCATTCCTTGAATTTGTCTGCGGATATTCCGGGGACCTTGCCTTTGAGAACGATATGAGATTCTGTAATCACACCGTCACCCAGTGTGATGGTGCATTCTGCATTCAGCTCATCCGGCGTATAGCCCGCCTCTCCCAGCACGAAACTTAACTTCATTGCAAAACACCCGGCATGCGCTGCGGCCACCAATTCCTCCGGGTTCGTTCCTGTGCCTTCCGCAAATCTTGAATTATAGGAATACTGAGTCTTGTTCAGAACGGAACTTTGAGTGGATACCTGGCCTTTTCCTTCCTTGCCAGATCCCTGCCATACCGCTGTTGCTTTTCTTTTCATAGTACAAATATTAGTTGTGAATGGATATTTACCCGTGTTAAGTTACAACGGTTTGTAAAACATCAAAGCGACGTCTGGGTTTTTTATAACGCCACCGGATGCTTTTGGAGTGCTTTCATTAACTCTGCCTCATTGGTAAGGTCCAGACGGAGGGGAGTGACAGACGCGTATCCATTTTCCACCGCCCATCGGTCAGTCCCCTCTTCCGCTGCTTCCAGCGGCATCACGGTAAACCAGTAATGCTTGCGGCCCATCGGGTCTTCACCCGGAACAACTTTACCATCGTATAGCCGCACGGATTGACGTGTCCATCGGATGCCGGTGGGGTTGCGCGGGAAGTTTACATTCATCAGATAGAGTTCCGGTTTCTTCAGCAACATACCCAGTACTTGTTCCACGCAAGGCTCGAGCGCCTTCCAGTCGGGTTCGGACTTTCCCGCGGGTGTACTCAGGGCAATCCCCTTTATTCCGAATAATACAGCTTGTTTGGCGGCAGCGAGCGTCCCGCTATGCCACATGGAATTGCCAAGGTTAAGACCCAGGTTGATACCGGAAAGTACAACATCTGTTTTCTCCCAAAGATGAGTGCCGAGTGCCACGCAATCTGCGGGTGTTCCATTTACGCGATATGCCTCAATCCCTTCGAAGTGGATAGGAGATTTTTTATAGGACAGGGGCCTTGTTGCCGTGATGGCATGTCCCATGGATGATTGTTCCACGTCGGGTGCCACAACACGCACTTCGCCAAACCGGCTGGCCGCTTTGGCCAGGGCCGACAGGCCCGGGCTGTAAATTCCGTCATCATTCGTTACTAGGATTCTCATAGGCTCGTATTCATTAATTCGTTAAAAATGCTGGTATGTAATTCATAAGTGATGGCCAACATCATTTTGATTTATATTCAAAAAACATGAACCCAAGAGCATGGTTAATAGCATACCCATTACTCCACTGGAGGAAAAAGAATCGTTTCTAATGAAAAAAGCGCACGTTCTGCACAATCCGGGTGCGGGAGAAGGGGAAACTTCCAGACAGGATCTCATAGACCAACTGGAATCCGCGGGTTTTAAATGTAGTTATTCATCCACAAAACCTTTCCGCTGGGAAAATATCGAAACGGAAGATGTTGACTTCCTTGTTCTTGCGGGCGGCGATGGGACCGTAAGGAAAATCGCAGAGGAATTGCTGTCAAGAAAGGTTATTGAAAAGCAACTTCCCCTGGGTTTGTTACCACTGGGAACGGCCAACAACATCGCCAAGACACTCGGTATATCCGGTAGCCCCGGCGATATTATTTCCGGATGGCACCATGCGCAAATTCAGAATTTCGACGTAGGCAAAATCAGCGGGCTGGAGAAGCCATCCTTCTTCCTGGAAAGCTTCGGTTACGGTTTGTTCCCCCGGCTCATGCACGAGATGAAAAGGCAAGGGAAAAACGACATTGAAGATCCAAAGGAAAAAATACTGGCCGCATTGATTTTACTGCGCGACCTGATCGCGGACGCACCCGTGAAGAAATGCAAGCTCAACGTAAATGGCAAAGATTACTCGGGAGAATTTCTCCTGATCGAAGTCATGAACATCCGTTCGATAGGACCGAACCTTAACCTCGCACCCGGAGCGAACCCTGCAGATGGCGAATTCGAAGTCGTCTTGATCAGCGAAAGCCAGCGCAGCGCGCTCGCCGGGTATGTTCAGAAGAAAATTGATGGTGAGGAGGTATTGATCGACTTCCCGACGCTGAAAGCAAGAGACCTGACAATCTCCTGGGATGGTAAACGCGTTCACGTGGATGATCAATATTTCAAAGTGAAGGAACCAGTGGAAATAAAAATTGAAATGCGGGCAGGGCTGCTTGAGTTCCTTTTGCCGGTGACGCCGTGATACGGGGTTTAAGCCGACGAGGGGCGGGCAC
>JBARAD010000109.1:0-19240 GCA_049791675.1 Chryseosolibacter sp. | reverse complement strand
CAATGCAATAGAAAATGATTTCATAAAAAAATGTTTAGTAAACTTTCATTCTGTAACCCGGATTCAAAATTTAAAGTTTAAGATTTAAAATTGAGACCAGTCTAAAAGTTAACCACCGTCTCCCAATATTAAATCTTGAATCTTAAATCTTAAATCTAACCGATCCAATGCGAAACTTCTTCAAGTGGCTTTCGCTTTCCATCGGGGTACGCTCTCTTCGGCATCCCGATGTGGAAAAAGCCGATGATCCTGTCCGCCTTTTCCAATCCGAAAACTTCTTTGGCTTCTTCAAAATAGGTGATGCCCCCCGTGCTGAGATAACACCCAACGCCATAAGCGGTCGCTGTTAAATACATATTCTGGATGGCGCAAAACACCGCACCGCTTTCTTCAATTTCCGGAACGGATCGCTTTTCATCACGCTTCATCAGGACCACAATGATATGCGATGACAGTAATGGCTTCGTCAGGAGCTTCTGGTAGTTGCTCTCTTTGAAGGTCCCGTCCGCCTCCGTCACCGACCTGTACGTATCCGATTGTTGTTTCGCGAGGGCGTGGATGCCGTCCCCCGTAAAAACCAAAAACCTCCACGGTTCTGTCATTTTGTGCGTTGGCGCCCATCGCGCATTCTCCAGCATCTGCTTTACAACGTCATCATTCACTTTTTCACCCGTGTAATCCTGGGGGAAAACAGACCTTCTCTGGCGAATGAGTTCATTGAGGTCTTCAGGATCTATCTTTGTTGCCATTTATTTCTAATTTTATGAAAAATATAACCCCATGGTCCGTCTCATCTTTATTGCGCTCCTCACGGTATCCGCATGCGCACCGGTTTATGTACCAAACCTACGCAACTCGCCCATGTTTACAAAAGGTGGCGAATTCCAGGCCTCTGCACAGGTTGGAAACGGGCTCGAGACCCAATCGGCGTATGCCGTCACCGAACACTTCGGCGTGATGGCCAATTTCGCCTACATCGATCAGACAAACCCGGAGGAGGAAGATGATTATCACCGCCATCAGTTTTTTGAAGGCGGCGCAGGATATTTTTCCAACAAAGAAGATTCCTTCTTCGAAGTTTATGCAGGCTACGGCCGTGGTAAAGGTTCTACTTTCGATGGCTTCGAATTCTTCGGCCCGCAATCCGTCGCAGCCACAGGCCGGTATCAACGATATTTTATTCAGCCGGGATTTGGTTTGAATAAAAATGAGGTCAACGTTTCTTTCGCACCGCGCTTCAGCATGGTGGACTTTTATGAATTCGCAACCGAGGTCAGCCGCACACCCATTTACGAGAAACCAAAATTCTTCTTCGAACCTGCCATCATCGGACGCGGCAATTTTGCCAACAACCACGCGTTTGTAACATTTCAGGCGGGAGCCTCTCTCAGCATGAACGAATCCATTTATTTCGACCGGAGAACGTTCACCGTTGGCCTCGGCCTCGGCCTACGCCTGGGCGCAAGAAAAGAACTGATCAATCGACTCTGAAATTGGTCATTAGTAATCAGTCATCAGTAAATCAGTAATGGTCATCAGTAATGATCAGGAATTAGGCATCAGGAATTGGGCATTTTGGCATTGAAGCTGGTCTCCTTTAAAGCCCACGAATCTAAATCTTAAATCTTGAATTTCTAATTTTAAACTCCATTCACCATTCACCGTTCACGCCTCACGACCCGTCTATAAAAAGCAAACAATCACGCACCAGCCCACTCACCATTCACCACTGACCACTCACTTCGGAAACAAACTTGCATCAATATTCGGAATCACCTTCAATGCATTCCTGTAATAGATCTTCTTCAGCACATCATCGGGCAGATCCAGTCCATACATCCGCCAGAAGGCATGATATCGCTTGTGGTAAGGGAAGTAATCGTCGGCGGTTTCCAGCACGCGGAAATACGTACCATATTCTTCCGGCACCCAGCTGTCTTTGCCAAACATCACCCGGTCCTGGTATTTGATCATAAACTCCCGTCCATAACGTGGTTGCCTTCCAAGCTCGGCAATAACAGCACCGATTTCGGTATACATGTTTGGAAGTTCATCCAGCAACGACCCGAGTTTCTTCAGATCATTCCCAAACCATCCGAGGTGCGCGTTGATGAATTTTGTCTTTTTGTGTTTCCGGAAAACATTGTGTTGTTCAGCGATGATTGTTTCCCATGCGACCGGATCAGTGTCATGTCTGCGGCCAGGTCTGAGCTTAAGCTCAAGCCAGCGTTCGTTGTTCTCGTCGATCGGTTGCCAGAATTGCTTTGGGTCAGCAGAGTGAATCAGCACCGGAATACCCAGTTCGCCACACTTGTCCCACACAGGGCCTATACGCGGGTCGTCCACTCTTATCCGCTCCCCTTTACTATCGCGCGCAGACGTTCCCAGGTTCTTGTAGATCTTCAGGCCATTGGCGCCCAACCTGACGTCAGCCTCGAGTTGCTTCATTGTTTTTGACGTCCAGTCGGGATCGTCGATACCATCGAATTCGATATTCGTAAAGACGATAAAACGTTTGGCATCGTATCTTTTCACATTGTTGAGGGCCCCCTCCAGGTGCGCGGAACTTCCCCTGCCACGGCCGCTTAAGTTGACCATCACCGCCATATTGAGCTTGTCCATTTCCTGGATAAGAGAATTCAGATTGGCGTTCGGCATACCGAACTGATGGTTGTGAACATCAATGAAAGGAAATTTTGCCCGCGTGAGCTTATGTTCGGGAACCACCAGTGTTGACGGCGGATCATATCTTTCAAAATCCATCTTGTCATCCAGAGGCTCATCCTGCGCGCAGGATAGAAGAGGCGCCGCCACCAAACAAACCGCTGTAACGAGACAATACTTTTTCATATCATGTTTTCCCGAAGATACACGTTATCCAAATATTCTGGCAAAAGATTTATTCAGGAGGAAAAATCCGTTCACAAACAGATACACCGGCCCCCTCGACGATTTGTTGGATAAATCTCCCGTCAATCCAGCCGAATTTATCTAAATTGCTACTGAAATATCCTTGCATGAAAATCATTTTCCTTTCTGCGTTCCTTACCCTTTCATTTTTTTTGAGCCTGGCGCAGGAAAATCTGGCTGACGCCAGAAAAAAACTGGAGGCTGGCAATTATGCAGGCGCCAAAGCCGAACTCACCCGAATCATCGACGCAAATCCGAAAGACAAAAACGCGCTCAACCTCAGGGGTGAGGCGCGCGTGGGTCTTGAAGACTATTATGGCGCGATCAGCGACTACACGTACGCACTGGAAGTAGACTCAACCTATGCAGAAGCCCTCAACAACAGGGGTGAGGCAAAAGCATCCCTCGGCGATGACGAGGGTGGGATCGAAGATTTCGACAAAGCCATTAAATTCAACGCTAAATTTACCGATGCCTATACGAACCGCGGCCTCGCTAAATACAGTATTGAAGACCTGCAGGGCGCTTACTTTGATTTCTCCAAAGCGCTGGAGCTCGGTCCCCCGGATGCCGACAAATACTTCAACCGTGGTGTCGTGAAAGCCGAACTCGGCGAGTTCGTCAGCGCCGTCGACGACTATACGAAGGCAATCGATCTCGAAAAAAATGATCCGACACTATATAACTATAGGGGTACTGCTCATTACAGCATCGGAAATCTCGAGGAAGCGATAGCCGATTATGACCAGGCCATTAAGCTCGACCCGCAGGATCCGTTGAAATTTGAAAACCGCGCCCTGGCCAAGAGCGATATGGAAAACTTCAAAGGTGCGCTGGAAGATTATGGCAAAGCCATTTCTCTGAACGACGAAGACCCCGAAACCTATTATTTAAGGGGCCTGGTGCATTATTATCTCGAAGACCATGACGCCGCCATCGGCGATTTTTCAAAAGCCATCGGGCTGGATGCTTCCAACCCCGTCTATTTCGATAACCGCGCCCTGGCGCGCGCAGGGAAAGAGGACTACGCCGGCGCTATTGACGATTATACGAAGTCGATCGAATTGTACCCCAATGATCCCGAAACCTACTATCAGCGGGCCCTTGTAAAGATCAGTATGAATAACAAGTATGATGCGTGTCTCGATTTAAAGCGCGCCGAAGAACTCGGTTCTACAGAAGCCAAAGCTGAAATTAAGAAACACTGTAAATGATCGATCTTCGTGCGGGAAAGAAGCGTGCCATCATCATCCTGAATGGACTCTCCCTTAAAAAGAAAATACTTTATCACGAATACCTGCCCGCGATTTCACAATTATTTGATGTGGAAGTTCACGAAACCCTTTCACTGAATGACGCCCGGAACCTGGCGTCCAAATTCACTGATAAGTACGTGGACGTCATCATCGCTGCCGGTGGTGACGGGACTATTCACCAGGTTGTGAACGGCGTCCTGAAAGGACACGAAAACGAAAGAAAATTACCGGTCATCGGCGTCCTCCCCATCGGATCAGGAAATGATTTTGCCAGGGGCGCCGGCCTGAAGGCGAACATCGATCAAACTTTAAAGGTGTTGTCTGCCTTTCAGGTCAGGCCCATCGATGTAGGGATGGTGGAATATAATTTACACCCCGGACCTGAAAGTGAAAGAGCGTTCGTCTACTTTGTCAACGTTGCCGATATCGGCATGGGTCCGGTAGTGGTGGGGAAGGTCAATAACAGCGGAAGGCCCTTTGGCAGCGCCGTCGCTTATTATAAAAGCATCATCAATACCTTCATTACGTACAAACCCTTGGCGGTAAAGGCTGTCACACCCGAGTGGAGCTGGGAAGGGAACGCGCGGACCCTCGCTGTGGCGAACGGAAAATATTTCGGCAACGGGCTTTGTATCGCTCCCGACGCGGTCATGGACGACCGCATGTTCTCCGTCTTTATCTGTGGCAATGTTTCGGTCTTTGACTTCATCATGCAGACCGCGAAACTGAAAAAAGGTAAAAAGGTGACGCTGGACGAAGTATCGTATAAAACCGCCACGGCGATTGATTTCACCAGCACCGTTGAATGCCCCATTGAAGCGGATGGTGAAATACTGGGCTGGCTACCCGCAAAAATCAGAATGGTCGAAAGACAATTAAATTTTCTAATTTGAGCTGAAGACGGGTCCGATCCTGTCGTCTTGAGCAGTCGTCACAAACAAATCTTCACAAACCACGAAGGTCACGCTTTATGAAACTTTTCACCGTGTCCGCATTGCTACTTTTTCTGCCGCTGGCATCCTCCGCACAGGAAAAGCTGTTGAGTCCCGCCGAATTTCTGGGTTATGAACTCGGGCAACGCTTTACGTTTCATCAAAAAGTAATCGAGTATTACAACCACGTGGCTGACGTTCTGCCCAATGCAAAAGTATTTCCGTATGGGGAAACATACGAAGGCCGCCCCTTGCTGTACCTGGTAATCTCCTCACCCGAAAATTTCAAGAACCTTGAACGTATCCGGGACGATAACCTGAAAAGGACAGGTCTCCGGGAAGGCAATGCTTCCGGTGAGAAAGTTGCCATAGTATGGCTGAGCTATAATGTCCATGGAAATGAAGCAAGCTCCATGGAGGCATCGATGATGACCCTGTACGAACTGGCAAAGGCCGCGAACGGAGTTGTCACGAACTGGCTGAAAAATACGGTGGTGATCATCGATCCTTGCATCAACCCCGATGGCCGCGAACGGTATGCAACATTCTACAATCAATACGGTAACAAGCCCGCGAATGCCTCCCTGGATGCCCTGGAACATCGCGAACCCTGGCCGGGAGGAAGAGGCAATCACTACTTCTTCGACCTCAACCGCGACTGGGCCTGGGCAACGCAAGCGGAATCCCGGCAACGACTGAAGGTCTACAATCAATGGCTGCCCCACGTGCACGTGGATTTCCATGAACAGGGACATAATAATCCCTATTATTTCGCCCCCGCGGCGGAACCCATGCATGAAGTGATCTCCCCGTGGCAGCGCGATTTCCAGGTGATGATCGGCAAGAACAACGCGAAACATTTTGACGAGAAAGGATGGCTGTATTTTACCAAGGAAGTGTTCGACCTGTTCTACCCAAGCTACGGTGATACGTATCCCACCTTCAGCGGCGCCATCGGGATGACGTATGAACAGGCCGGAGGCGGCACCGGTGGACTGACCGTCACCACGCAGACAGGAGACCCGCTGACGCTGACGGACCGGATCACCCATCACCACACTTCCGGACTATCAACCATCGAGATCGCCTCGGCCAACGCAACCCGGCTGGTAGATGAATTCGAAAAGTACTTCCGCGAAAACAACAACCAGCCTGCCTCCACGTACAAGACATATGTCATCAAGGCAAACAATAACCGCGATCACCTGAAGCAGATCACCGAATGGATGGACGCACATTCCATCCGGTATGGACATCCGACCTCAAAAAAAACAAGCCGCGGTTATAATTATCAGACACAAAAGATCTCTCAGGCCACCGTAGAGGCCAATGATATTGTGGTCAGTGTATTCCAGCCAAAGTCGAGATTCATTACGACGGTCTTCGAGCCGGCGTCCAGGTTATCCGACTCGCTGACCTACGACATCACCGCATGGAACCTCATGTACGCTTACAACCTCGATGCCTATGCGCTGAACGAACGGATCAATGTGGGAAAGGCGTATTCATCAGCATCGAACGAGCATATGACCGCGGCCGGAAAGCCTTATGCCTACATTTTCAAATACGAAGGATTACAGGACGTACGCATGTTGTCGGCATTGATGCAAAGCGACATCAAAGTGCGGGCAGCCAATAAAACATTCGTTGCCGGCGGTGAGACATTCCGTCCCGGCACGCTTATCGTCACGCGCCGGAACAATGAAAGCATTTATGATTTCGATGATCTTGTCGCCTCTCTGGCGAAACAACTCGGCAGGAAGGTCTATACGGCGAATACGGGTTTTGTGGAGCAAGGAAAAGACCTTGGATCCGGCGATCTTAATTACCTGAAGGTGCCCGAAGTCGCCGCGTTGACCGGAGAGGAAACCTCACCCCTTTCGTCGGGTGAGATATGGCATTTCTTCGAGCAGCAGATCCATTTCCCCATGACACAGATCGGTACCCGCTATTTCAAAGACGTGGACCTTAGAAAGTACGACGTCCTGATCATTCCCGAAGGGTCGTATAAATTTCTCGACGATGAGATGCTTGAACACCTTTCTTCCTGGGTGGATGGTGGCGGGCGACTGATCCTTGTCGGCAACGCGTTGATGTACTTTGCCGACAAAAAAGGGTTTGGTCTGACAAAGTATCCTTCGGAAGAAGCGAAGAACGAGGCGGAGCGCAGGCAAAAGGAGCAGCAAGAGAAGGAAGGATATCCGCGTTATGATGAAGCAGAGCGAAAAAACTTATCGACCAGCATCTCCGGCGCTATTTACAAAGTTGACATGGACAATTCCCATCCGCTGGGATTCGGCATGCGGCCGGCGTACTACACTTTAAAAACACATGAAGACAGGTTCGCGCATCTAAGCCAGGGCTGGAACGTCGCCTACTTCAAAGACGTCGTAAAACCTGTGCAGGGATTTGCCGGATTCAAGGCCAACGCCGCCCTCGAACACAGCCTGCTCTTCGGTGTTGAAACCAAAGGTCAGGGACGGGTCATTTATCTTGCCGACAATCCGCTCTTCCGGAGTTTCTGGGAGAATGGCAAGATGCTCTTCGCCAATGCTGTCTTTATGGTAGGTCAATAGCAGCGATTTCCTGCGGTTGTTGAAGCTGGAAAGATTATTGTAAGAAAGGATGACTGTACACGTTAACTTCTCACAATATTTTCTCAATTTCAATATCTCAACCCCTTACAGCCATGAGAGCCGGCATTTTCCTCACCGTCATCCTTTTTGTTTTCATCCAGGACGCAAAGGCCCAGACCAGTGCGATCGAGTCAAAGGCAAAGGATTTTCTGAATCAGCTGGATGAAGCCCGGAAAGCGAAAGCCTCTTATCCTTACGGGGATGAGGAGCGGTTCAACTGGCATTTTGTTCCGCGCGAGCGGAATGGACTGCCTTTTAAGGAGATGACCGAAAAGCAGCATCAGGCAGCCCTGGCGCTTTTGAAAACGTGCCTTAGCGAACAGGGGTATCAGAAGGCCAACAACATCATCGCGCTGGAAAATGTATTGCGCGAAGTGGAGTCGCGACCGGCGGATGATACCTACCGGGATCCGATGAATTATTCGATCACCGTTTTCGGCACGCCCTCGGCTGACAGCCTATGGGGATGGCGCCTCGAAGGCCACCACATTTCCATCAATTTCTCTTCAGCGAATGGAGAGATCATTTCCTCCACGCCTACTTTCTGGGGCAGTAACCCTGCCGTTGTACGCACGGGCCGTTACCGCGGCCGTCAGATCCTGAAGCAGGAGACGGACCTTGGCTTCACACTCGTGAACTCACTGGACATGAAGCAACTTCGTACCGCCGTGATTTCAGACAAAGCTCCTTCCGACATCTTTACCGGTAATCAGCGCAAGGCAGAATTGCAGGAACCGAAAGGACTCGCCTATACGGAGATGAATGACCAGCAGAAAAAACTGTTGATGCAGTTGCTGAACGTATACGTCAAAAATTACCAGCTCGGATTTTCAAAGAGGCTGATGGACAAGGTCGAGAAGGCCGGCATCGACAGCCTGACCTTCGCCTGGGCCGGCAGCCTCCAACCCGGCGCCGGACATTACTACCGCATCCAGGGCCCCATGCTGCTGATCGAATACGACAACACCCAGAACAACGCCAACCATGTACACAGTGTAGTGCGTGATCTCACGAATGATTTTGCTGAAGACATTTTGCGGGAGCACTATCAGAAAGAACACTGATCCGGCGAGCCGCCATTGAAAATCCTGGAAACAAAAGGTCGGTACTTCGTCAAATAGTCGATGATGACTTCGAAGAACTGTATCGAATGAATAGCGATCGGATATCATGCAGGTACCCGAGACTGCACGGACATAACAAATGCTCTAAAAATGTTATATTTAGTCTCGATGACCAAAATTCAAAAAGCGATTAAAGCCTTCCCAATGTGGTTCATGAAAATCATGTTGGTATTTACCTTTATTGTGTTCTCAGTCTACGTCTACCCGTCCAGGATTTCTACTACCACGCCGGCAAGAACTGAATTAAGCATCGCAGTCAGGGTAAAAGGCACAAGGACAATTTCATTCAGAACTTTTGCAGCTCCGCCGCATGGCGCATTCCTTCAATTCTTCAAGTTCACGACGGAATTTTTTTACGCTTTGCTAAAATACGAGCGTCTCGTGAAATTAGAAAGTAAACAAAACCCGGAAGCTCTCTTTTCGCTCACGAAAACTGACAGAACCCTGCTGATCATTTATCCTGCCGAAAACGCTGACTCCCCGGGCAACCAGTCATCGAGAGTATAAACTCCTCCCCAGCCACCTCGAACCTGGCTGATCTCTAAAATCATCTTTAAATGATCACCGCCGCTCGAAGAGCGGTGTGATACAACTTTTTACAAATGGAAAAAGTCAAAAAAGCCTGCGCCTTCTATTCCTTTTGCTATTCCTGATACTGGCATGTTTCGGACTCGGACTAACAGGTAATTTTATGAACAATAACCGGGAAAGATTTATGAACAACGAAATAAGAATGGAGACTGTTGAAAAAAGGGAAGACAGCGAAGATGAGGATGATGCAAAGTATTAACGGGGATATAATCCCAACAGATGGAACGCGAGTGTCTGCAACGCAGCATCACTCCTCCATCGCTTTCAACAGCTCTACATCTGTCAAATAATATTTATCCAGAAAGTCCCTGCCTTGCGCATAGAACTCCTCGCAGGTTGAATCTTTCCGGATGAAATAAGCATACTGCCAGATCTGACTTCCCAGTCCGTGATACAGGGGCATCAGGTCGGTGGTACGCTCATGGCTGGCCCGGAAGTCATCATCCGTCAGGTACATCAGTCCCCATTTACCGAAAGCGAAGGTGTTCAATTCGTGGTAGTAGACCACGTGCCCCAGCTCGTGCGCGAGAATACCAACCTGTGCATCGAAAGGTAGTGAACGAAGCAAAATAGGTTTGAAATACGAATCCGGATCATCATTCAGCAGGACGCGGTAACGACGGTTTTTTCTCGGACCTAAAAGCGAAGGGATGTCAGCCGTACTTTCCATCGGCGCACCTCCCTGTGTGAGGATCATGTCGATCTTCACGTCCTTCAACTCCGGAAAGGCAGTGTATGCAATCGCGGCGGCTACCTCAAATCCTTTCGGAAGGCCTTTGTTTGCGCCGATGATGGCCTTTAAGCTGTCAAGATTGTATGTCCTGTTTGCGAGTGTGTCCGCAAAAACATGCGTCTCGACATCAGGTTCCTTCTGCTTCGGATCAACGCGTTGTAACATTACTGCAACCCCAAGCAGCGAAATAAGGGCGAGTATGATGATCGTGATTTGCATGAAGCGTCTCATGAATCTGACCTGAGGCAAACATTGAATCCACGAAACGAGGTGGGCCTCCTCAATCCAGTGTCAACATATAAAAAATATCACACGCGAAGTGCCCCGTGCTTCCCAGCGGACCGGGAATTTTTTTGAACCCATTTTTCTCATAGAGCTTCATCGCACCCTTCATGGTATTGAAGGTTTCTATGTAACAATTCTGAAAACCTTTATCGCGCGCCTCCTCCAGACACGAAGAAAGTAGTTTCTGACCAAGACCTCTTCCGCGACCCTGCGGCAGGAAGTACATCTTCTTCAATTCACACGTATCTTCTGGTCCCCCTTCAAGCTGCGCAATCCCACCTCCCCCAATGATCCTTCCACCTTCCTCGCAGACGAAATACGCCGCGCGCGGATTGTCGTAAGCCGCATACAGGTCATCTACCTCCTTGTCGTGAATGGCGAATCCTTTCCCGCCGGCGCCAAATTCCGGCATCACGGTCCGGATAACAATGGCCATTAGTGAATTGTCCCGGGAAGAAATTTTACGGATGATCGCTGACATAATCGCTACAGTGTACTGGAAATATTTTTCAAAGCGCGCTGAAAGTCCCGCAGGATCTCCTCCTCATTCCTGTGATGAAGATCACGTGTGATCCAGTCTCCGTCCACCAGCGTTCCTGAAACGGAGGAACCGTCTGCAGTATACACCAATGTGGGAAGTAGGTGATCAACGCCCGCGGTACTGAGCAGCGGGCTGTCGCCGTCGTAAACCACCGCGTCTAGTGGCTGGCCCACTTCGAAAAAATCAGCTGCTAAAAGCCCCATGGCGCTTTTGCCCCCAAAGTAAGCAGATTTCATTAAGGTGCCTGCGCCGTCGGAAAAAGTATTGCGCTTGTGTTTCGTTAACCGCTGGGTATAGTCAAGCCAGCGCAGATCTTCCAGGGGATTCAAACTGATATGACTATCCGTTCCGATCGACCAGTGATCCGAATGTCCCGCAAAGTCCGTCAGCCGGAAAATTCCGTCTCCAAGATTCGCTTCTGTGCCTGGACATAACACAACATGCGCCTTGCTTTGCGCGAGCTTCAGCACCTCATTGTCACTCAGGTGCGTGCAGTGGATCAGGTGGAAACGTGCATTGAGATCAACGTGATTCAACAACCACTCCACCGGACGTTCGTTTAAAAATGCGAGGGCATCATTCACTTCTTTTAATTGTTCCGCTGCATGGATGTGGAATGGACGATCGCGAGGGCCATCGTTGACAATACGAAGCAGGTCTGCTGTATCCGCTGCGCGAAGGGAATGCACGCCGAATCCAAGATGGGAAGTGGTGAGGTTCTTCACAACGGAAGAACAATCCTCCAAGAGTTTCAGGTACTCATCTACATTCCTGAAGCAAAACCTGCGCTGCGCGGACTCTGCTGGTTTGCCGAAACCTCCCTTCTGATAGAAGACCGGGATGAGCGTGATCTTGATTCCTGCAATGGCTGCAGCGGCGAGGAGACTCACACTCATCTCGGCATTGTTGTCATAAGGCTGACCGTTTTTGTCATGATGCAGGTATTGAAATTCCGCCACATGCGTATAACCGCGTTTCAGCATTTCGGCGTAAGCCATGGCGGCAACTGCCTGCATCTGATCCGGATCAAGCGTAAGTGCGCACGCATACATGGCTTCGCGCCAGGTCCAGAAGTCATCTACAGTGTCCACAGGGTGCTTTTCCGCCATTCCGGCCATGGCATACTGAAACGCATGTGAGTGCGCATTCAGAAATCCCGGCACGGCAAAGCCCTTCACTACTTCAACGGGCTTATTGTTTACAGGGTCCGCATTGGAAATGCTTTGAATTCTTCCGCGATCGTCCACTTCTACAAACGCCGGGGCCACCCATCCTGTGCGTTGTAAGAGTGCTTTGAAATGGAAGATCTTCGTTTCCCGTTTCTTCTCCCGTTGCGGAAATGGTTTTTGGCTGCCTGAATTCATCCTTTTGAAAAAGGGGTTGTTTTATTTCAATTGAATCGCATCCCCCCTTTCAACCCGGTACGATAAATCTACTAATCTTTAGGAGAAGTTAATGCTTCCGACATGTCATTCAGCGTCTGAATCAGTAATTCGCGCATTTTATCAGCCCTTGCTGGATCATACGCGGTTTCACTGTCGTCCATGTAGTTTATTTTCGACATCTCCAGCTGAAGAGCGTGTTGATTTTCTTGTGGATGCCCATAATGCCGTGTAATGTATCCGCCTTTAAAGGGGTGGTTGTGTTGGAGTGCGTACTTGTGGCTTCCAAGATTTTCAAGCGCCACCCGTATCAGGCCCTCTCCCGCCGACGCACCATCTGCGCTGCCCAGGATCAGGTCGGGAAATTTTTCAGCCTGAATGGTCGGGACAACCTGGCGGATCGAGTGGCAATCCCACAACAGCACTGTCCCGAATGTGGATTTCAGTTCCTGTAAAAGGTCGTCCAGCTTTTCATGATAGGGATCGAAATACAATTCCCTTCTTCGCGCCACCTCCGCCGGGTCCACTTCTTTTCGTCCGTCTCTATACAATGACTTTCCGAAAAAGGTAGTTACTGGACAGAGACCGGTGATGATCCGGCCATCAGTATACAACGGCTTACTGTCGGGATTTCTGTTGAGGTCTATCACCCAACGGTTGAACAAGGCTGTGATCATAGTGATGCCCAGGGAAGGCGCGAAACTGTACAGCCTGTCAACAAACCAATCGGTGTCGTCTGGGGCCCGGATCAACTCCTGATCATATTGACTTCTTATTTCTTCCGGAAAAACCGTGCCGCAATGGGGCACACTGATCAGGATAGGAACGCGTGGCGTAGAGGGAAGGTGAATATGATACGATTCCAGATTCAAAGTCTGAGGTTTGAAGTTAACTCCTGCCTGTTGCTCCTGGCCTGTCCTGCCTGTTTAAGGTTGTCCCTTACGCAGGCCATCGTCAGTCTTTATTTTTTTTACGCGATTTCTTGTCGGACGGTTCCGCCACGGGCTGTTGTTGCTCCCCGTTGATATTTTGATTCGCCTCGCGCACAGCTTCCACTGCGTTTTCAAGAGAAGCTTTCACCGCTTCCAATTCCTGCTTTAACAAAGCCACCTGATCATCGGATGTGAGCTGTTTCTTCAGTTTTATGATGCGGTCGAAGCTCTCATCGATGCGCGCTTCGGTGATGGTACCATTCCTGACCATTCCCCTGATTATGGAGTGCACCTTGTCGACAGTGCGTTCATCACTTCCTGAAATGTTATTCGAGAACGTCATGATGTCAACACCCGCGTTGATCGCCAGTCTGATCGCCTCTTCCAGTCCATAGTGTTTCGTGATCGCATGCATCTGCATATCATCCGTGAACACGACCCCATCGAAGTTCAGTTTATTGCGAAGGATGCCGGTGAGAATTTCCGCCGATAGCGTGCCGGGGTTTCCCTTGGCATCCAGTTTCCGGTTCACGATGTGCGATGTCATCACCGCATCTGCATACCCTGAGTCAATGAGACTGCGGTAGGGTTTCAGTTCGCGTTCTTCCCAGGTGTTCGTAACGTCAGCAATTCCCAGGTGCGTATCATCCTTCGAGCTTCCGTGTCCAGGAAAATGCTTCAGTGAAGTCAACACATTGAATTTCCGGTGCCCCCTGATAAATTCTTTCGCGAGTAGCGTCACGGAATCCTCATTCGCGCTGAAAGCCCTTCCGTATTTTGCAATGATCGGATTGGTTGGATTGGACGCCAGGTCCACGACGGGTCCAAAGTTTATATTAATGCCAAGGCCCGCAAGGGTCGCGGCGGTAGCCTCCGAATAGAAACGTACGGAATCCAGGGTGTTCGATTTACCCATCGCCTCGGCGGTGATCGACCTTGGAAAACCATATTTATCTTTCAATCTGTTTACCCGTCCGCCTTCCTGGTCGATGCCGATCAGCAACGGTATAGGCGCTGCCTGTTGGTACGTCCACGTGATCTTCTTCAGGGCTACGAAGGAATTTCTCGCGGGAATATTCTTCTCAAAAATGATCAGTGATCCGACTTTCCCTTTGCGCACCTCGTCCAGGACCTTCAGGTCAACTTCCGCTTTCGGAAATCCTATCAGGAGCATCTGGCCGATCTTGAGGTCCAGGCTGTCTGTAACCTGCGCCGTTGTCTGAACCAGCGGTGATAAAAGGAGCAATAGTAAAATATATTTTCTCGTGATCATCTTTTTTACCGGGCTAATAATGTTCATAAATATTTCTGAGGATTTCCTGCATGTTTCTGCGAATCGCATTCGTGCTGGCTGTGTAGTTACTGTTCATGAAGGAGAAGATCAGGACCTTCCCTTTCTTCGTCACAAGGAAACCGCTCAGGCAATGGTTGTTGCTGAGCGATCCTGTTTTCCCAAAGATATAAGGCTTGTCCGCCGTATACCATTTCCGGATCGTTCCATTGACCCCGCCTGTGGCGAGCAATGGGAAAAGGCGATCCTGCGGAACTATCTCCCAAATTTTCTGCCACAATCTAACGATGGACCGCGGCGTAAAGAGATTGTAGCGGGAAAGTCCTGAGCCATCCACCCAGACCGGTTCATCGGGGAGATCCGACAGATGATTCTTCTTCATAAAATCAATGGCGATCTCCGGTTTCAGGCTGTCACTCAAAACATTGGCGCACATCAGGAGCAGTTGTTCTGCAATGAAGTTGTCGCTTTCCTGCATCATCACCCGGTACAGGCTGTCGAGATGAATGCTGAAAAGCGTGTTCGAGGAAGCAGGCAAAGGCTTATCAAAGGCTGTTACCGTTCGCTTGAGCGTATCGGCCAGCAATTCCAGAAACGTGGCCGGGTCCATTCTGATTGAGACATTGATCTCCTTTACAGGAGCGAATTGCTTTGCCGGATGGACAACGAACACATTTTCATGTAACATCCGCTTCACCTGCGTCTCTTGCTTCGGTTCACCTTCTATAAAAGATCCTTCAAAGTAATCGGGTGCTATCTTCAGCACGTGTTGGTCCGCGGCCAGGGCAACAATATTGCCATACACGGGGAAAGACGATCGCTCCGCGGAGTAAGCAGAAGAGTAGTCGTCCCATGCCCATCCTTCACCAAGATGGGTCGTGTGAAAATTATTTCCTGAAAAATACAAACGACCCGGAGCGGTTTTCAGAAAATGATACACCGTCGAATCATAGAACACTTCTTTATAGAGGAAAGAAGGATCTCCTGTTCCCCAAAAGATCAGGGAATCGTTGCGCTGAACATACTCGAGCGCAGGAACAGAATCCCCCAGGATCCTGAGTGAAGCATAGAGTGTAAAGATCTTGGTGTTGGATGCCGGGGTAAAGTAGCTCGACCCATTGAAGTCGTACACCGTCTGCTTTTTTTCGGGATCGTAGAGAACAAAACCGGTATGGTCCTGGAACTGTGCTTCAGTGTGCCGGAATGTCTTGTTCAATCTGACCCTGGAGATGGGTGAACAGGAATACAGTAACGCCACCGCCAGAAGGAAAAAAAAAGCCGAACGCATAGCTCAGGAGTTAACGTAGCGCTCCCTTAAAATGTTCAGGTGGTGGATGTCGTGGCCGGCGGTGATATAGCCGAGGTTCAGAACAGATATTCTCTTTCCGCTGGCAGTACCTTCGCGTTGAAGCATTTCCGGCGTAAAACTTTCGTAAAGATCGATGGTGGTTGCCCGCAGGCGGTGCATCTCACCTTTTAGTTGTTCGAGGGTGCGTCCGTGCGCGTTGGCCAGCGGAGCATAATCATTTTCCTCAAAAGGGTGAAGCGCGGTCTGATCATTCCGTGAAAACCGCAAGGCGCGGTAAGCAAAGATCCGCTCGACATCCATGATGTGGGTGAGCACTTCCTTGATCGTCCACTTGCCTTCGGCATAACGATACGTACCTTTCGCCTCAGGAATTGTTTCCAATACTCTCCGGACCTCATCTCCTGTGTGACGCAGGGCATCGATCAGATCCATGTCTTTTACAAGTTCCGCGTACCTTTGAAAATACGCGGGGATGGTTTGAATGTCTGGTCTCATCAGCTGAAGGATTACGAATATTCTTTGGGACTGTGCACCCTGGCCAATTTTAGAGAAGACTCCTCAGTTGAAATGCTTGAGGTGTACAATCTCCTCCTTCGTCAGAAACCGCCACTGGCCACGGCCAAGTTCTTTCTTGTCCAACCCTGCGTATACCGTGCGGTCAAGCTTCATCACCTCGTATTCAAGGCTTTCGAATATCCGGCGCACAACGCGGTTCCACCCGATATGCAACTCTATGCCTACTGTACGTCCGTCTTCCGAAACGATCGCAATATCGTCTACCTGCGCGCGCCCTTCCTCGAGACGAACGCCTTCCCTGATGGACTGAAGATCATTTTTCGTCAGCGGACGATCGAGTTCAACCTTGTACACCTTCTTCGCATTGAAGGAAGGGTGCATCAACTTATCCGCCAGATCCCCGTCATTCGTCAGCAGCAACAATCCCGTTGTGTTCCGGTCCAGGCGCCCTACCGGATATATCCTTTCTTTCACGGAACTTCCAATGATATGCATCACTGTCTTGCGTTCCTGGGGATCCTCGGTGGTGGTGATAAAGCCCTTCGGCTTGTTCATCAGAATGTAAACCGGTTTCTCCCTGCGGAGGACCTTATCTTCATAGCGCACTTCATCACCGGGATTTACTTTGAATCCCAGTTCCGTCACAACTTTTCCGTTGACGGATATCAGACCCATGGTGATCAGCTCATCCGCCTCGCGACGTGATGAAATACCGCTGTTGGCGATGAATCTGTTGAGGCGTACCAGGTCGGACTTGGGAGCGGCCTGATCTTTGTCCGCCTGTTGTATTCTCTTCCTTTTTGTGGGGAAGCCACCCTCCCTTTCCGGGCGGGCTTTGTAAGTTTTTTTGTAGGGTTTACCGAAAGACACACCGCGTCCCTTGCGGGTGTCGTCACCGGTGCGTGGCTTATTTCGCGATTCAAATTTCGGACGCTCGTCGCGTGAACCGGAAGATTCAAAATTTTTATCGTCAGTCTTCGAGAACCGGCTTTTCTTGCTTACTCCTTTCCTTTCTGAACTGTCAGTAAATGGACGTCCCGTCCCGGATTTGCGTCCATAGCTTACGGATTCCCCTGACCTGGCCGAACCCGGTCTTGGAGGTCCTGAACGGCCGGCCCCACCTTCGGATTTATAGGGTCTGGTCCCGGGCCTGGAAGTCCGTCGTGCAGAGAAAGATGATCTGGAATCGGTGGATCCGGAGCGTTCATCGCCCGAGCGTTTCGAGAACTTCCGCGGCCTGTCCGATTCATCAGGTTTGCCTCCCGGTCTGGAAGTTCGCCGCGCTGAAAAAGATGATTTTGATTCGGCGGAACCGGTGCGCTCATCACCGGATCTTTTTGAGAATTTCTTTGGTCCGTCAGACTCTTTAAAGGGTCTGCCCCCGGGTCTCGAAGTCCGTTTCGATGAAAAAGATGATCTCGCGTCAGAAGAACCAGTGCGTTCATCACCGGATCTTTTAGAATATTTTCTCGGGCTATCTTTGCCAGATCCTGCTCGGCCTCCTCGTGAAGAGGACGAACCTTTACGGTCGGATCGACCGCTTTCGTTACGCCTGGGCATCGGACTCCTTTGATTCAGAATTTTCCCCGATCGTATTAACCTCCGCAGTGAAATCTTTCGGCGTAGGCAATTCAATCAGATCGCTTATTCCAAAATACTCCATGAACTTGGTAGTAGTGCCATATAGCATCGGCCGGCCAACGGTTTCCGCTTTGCCGGTAATTTCTATCAGACCCTTATCCAATAATTTTTGCACTGCGTAATCGCAGTTCACGCCACGGATATTTTCTATTTCCGTTTTAGAAATAGGTTGCTTATAGGCGATGATGGAAAGCGTTTCCATCGCTGAGGTAGAAAGTCTTTTTTTCGATTGTTGCTTCAGCAAAATGCTGATGCTCGCCTGGTAGGCGGGCTTGGTCAAAAACTGATACCCGCCTGCGGCCTTGAAAAGCTGGAATGCATATTCCTCCGCCTGGTATTTTTCCTCCAGCCGTTGTATTGCACCCAGGATGTCGTCTTCAGGGACATCTGCGTTGAACATTTCGGATAAGCAGGATTTGATATCGGCCATCTTGATCGGGCTCGGAGAGCAAAAGATCAAGGCTTCTATATGATTCTGTAAAAAATCCATTGTACTGTTTTTAAATTCTCACTTCACTGTCCCCTTCGGAGGGACCCGTTTTGCTTCAGCAAAACGAGCAGGCTAGTCCTGCTGCATCAATTTTGCTTCAATGGATTGGGTTGTATGCGGAACCGCGATAAGACGTTCTTTTGAAATCAACTTACCCGTCACGGAACAAATTCCGTAAGTTCCGTTCTTGATCCTCACCAATGCATTCTCCAAGTTAGTAATATATTTCTGTTGGCGGGCGGCTAACTGGCTGAGATTTTCTTTCTCGGCAGTTTCAGCGCCATCTTCCAGAACTTTTGTATTACCACCGGATGTAGCATCAGTCCCTTCATCGTTATTGCGATTCAGGGTCTCTTTGAGAATTTTATACTCCTCGCGGGCTTTTTCCAGTTTGCGATTAATCAATACCTGAAATTCCTGGAGTTCCTCATCGGAATAGCGGGTCTTATCCTGGGAAGTCGATGATGGCTTCGCTGGTTTATGGGCCATCGGCCTTTGATTGGGCATCTGGAAGAAATTCAGCTGCGCCGATGCGGCAATTTTCGCGGCCGAGGTGGCCTGCGCCTGGGCTGCCGGCGTTTCAGCCGATGTCGTCGTCGACTTCTTCGAAGAAGTCGCCGCCTTCTTAAGCGCTACTTTCTTTTCAACTTCTTTCCTGGGGGCGACTGGCT
>JBARAD010000108.1:0-3417 GCA_049791675.1 Chryseosolibacter sp. | reverse complement strand
TAGGATATTTCGCCCCGTTGGGGCTTTGTAACGCACCGATGAATACGCATTTTAGCAATTAGATACTAGCTCACGGAAACCTGGTACCTGGAATGCTCAGCTACTTTTACTTCGCGAGCACCAGTTGTCCGAGATGATACGCAACGTGGATGGTCCTGGTCAGGAGTACGCTCAGTTTATTCCGGCCCGGTTCTTTGATGAGGTCTTCATCCGTCATGGCAGTATGTCTGCTGAACCAATCCTCCGGTGTCATGCGTGCAAACAGAGACGAGAGTTGTTCGTTGGATCTTTTCCAGTCCTGCAGTAAAGTCGCCGCATCCGGAACGGGAAGTGGCGATCGGTCAGGATTGTTCACAAAAGCATCATCCAGGTGAGAATAGGAACGTTCGCTCATTCCGAACAGCGCGTTCATGTTATCATTCACGGCGATCAGGTGTCCCAAAAGATAACTGATCCTGTTTTTCCCCGGCGCTATTTCCTTCTGCAGAGATTCTACATCAAGGGAATTGAAGAACTTTTCCGTCCTGTCAATTTGAATATTCCAGGCTTTGATCGCCATTTGAATGAAGATCTGTCGTTGATCCATGTTGATTGGTTTAATGTTATACAAGGATTGGGTATTGTTGGTTCATTATCGGAAAAAGAAACAGCGTGAGCAAGTACCGTGTGGACTACCGCGCGCGGCGGAATTCAGTGAGGTTTACGGGATGATGGCGAAACCCGCATGCAGCCGGAGGTTTCATGTCATTGATTGCCCAGAATATTTATGACTACGTTTCCCTTCTTATGGAATGATTCTACATATGCATGCGCCTCTCTGATCTGCTCCAGCGCATACCTTTTGTCAATGACCGATTTTAATCTCCCGGATTCAATGAGCTCCTTCAGGACCAGCAGATCATCCGGATTTGATTTCGGAGAACCCGATACAGACAGGTATTTTCCTCCTGATCTTAATAAATGTTTGCAGGCGGATCTGGAAGTTTTTCCAACGGCGTCAAAAATAATATCGAACCGCCTCTCAGTTTTTGTAAAATCATCCCGGGTATAATCGATAACGTTACCGGCCCCAAGCGATCTTACCAGATCCACGTTTGTCGTGCTGCACACCCCCGTCACGTCAGCGCCAAAAGCCTTCGCGATCTGAACGGCAAAAGTACCGACACTTCCCGATGCTCCGTATATCAATATGGCGTCTCCGGTCTTTACACCGGCTTGTTTCAAACGTCGTAACGCGGTAAGCCCGCCAATGGGAACTGCCGCAGCTTCTTCAAATGTCATATTCGAGGGTTTTATCGCGATCACATCATTTACCGGAAGGCATCTGTATTCGGCATAGGCCCCGAATTTATATCCGCATGATGCAAAAACAGAATCCCCCTTCCTGAATGACTTAACCTTTTTGCCAACGTCTTCGATGACTCCCGCCAACTCGAACCCCAGGATTTTAACTCTCGAGGGTTTGAACAAACCATTGAAGAGCCGAACCAGGAACGGGTCGGCCTTTCGCATGCGCCAATCTCCCGCCGCAACCGTTGTTGAATAGACTTTTACCAGCACCTCGTTATCCCTGGGCGAAGGCTTTTCAATATCCCTTAGCTCAAGGACTTCAGGAGATCCATATTTCTCGTAAATAACCGCTCTCATGATTGTATATACGACGTTTGTTCGGGAATGTGCAAACATTTAGAAAAAAAACCTCTGCCATCTCACTACTAAGCGAATCAGGTTGATGCGTGCCCGGTTCAGGACCTGGCACCTACCGCGATAGTGGCCATCTCCTGGCTGGGGCCTCACCCTTGTTCGTGCGAACTTTGATTTCTGATCTCTATCAGTCTCTGCTTTCGCGCACCTCACCCTTCTGCTTTAAGCAGGGGAAAATTCCTGCGTGGGGCTCGGGGGCGTACACGGCCCGTAACATCATTGCGAATTTGATTTTGTGAAATGACTTATTGACTTATTTTTGCAAAACAAATCAACCGCAGGATCCCTCCGCTGATGACCACGCCGGCCTAAGCGTTATTCGGCGGATGATCCTTAAAAAAAAATAAAGTATGCAACTCACCGCCAAACTCATTCAGATACTTCCCCTTCAAACCGGCACCGGTAAAAATGGAGGATGGAAAAAGCAGGACATCGTTGTCGAAACAGACGGCCAGTATCCCAAGAAGGTATGTATTTCGGTCTGGGGCGATAAGATCAATCCAAGTCACCTTGTAGTCGGCAACAAGCTTAAGATCGATTTCGACGTTGAAAGCCGCGAGTATAATTCACGCTGGTATACGGATGTCAAGGCGTGGAAAGTAGAAGTTGTGGGAGCGAACAGTACGTCCGATGAGTTTCAGGTTCCGGATGAAGAGCCCATACCAAGCAGTGGCGGAGATGATATTCCGTTTTAGCGTCCACGGTCCACGGTCCACAGACGACAGTAGATCGGAGAGGGTTTCGCGATAGGGGCATAGATTGAAGGCGCACGATCCGGTCCACGGTCCACAGACCACGGACCACAGTAGATGCGAGAAGGTTTCGCGATAGGCGGCATAGATTGAAGACTGTCCGGACCACAGACCACAGTCCACAGCAGATGCGAGAAGGTTTCGCGATATGGGCACAGATTGAAGACTGTCCGGCCCACGGACTACGGACCTTGCGGGATGGCGGATGAGGAGTGGAGCGTACACAACTTGCTCACAGGGTGTGCGCTGATTTGTGCTCATGGATAATACGCCGGTTTAATAATGGAATAAGGTTGGTGTGGAGGAGGGATTCGTTTTTTTTCTACGAAGGGAATAAGCTTTGTGTGTGCCGCTCAACACATTCGCTGACAATCAATCGGGTTCGTGCCATTCCATGACGCGCACTGTACCATTAATATGACTGAGTTTTTTAAACGCAGCGCATCAACATCACACACAAGCAATGTTGCAGGCATTTCGATCCCCGCAAACACGAACCTTATTCCCTTCGTAGCACGGATAATCACCTCTACGCCAACCTTATTCGTTTATTTTCAGGGGTACGGACGACGGAGGAAAGTCCACAGACGACAGACCACGGACGACAGTCCACAGTCCACGGTCCACAGACCACAGCCCATGCGGAGAAGGTTTCGCTATCTGGGCACAGATTGAACAACGCACACACTCACCACTCAGCACTCACCACTGACCTTCCCGAGCATCGGAATAAGAACGAACAACCCAACGGCTATACTCCAAACGGAATGGGACCGGCTGTCGGTTTTGTGGCAGCTGTATGCGCTCCGATATCATTAAATTTGCCGATTGTAAGGTATACGCTGTTAAAAAAGGCGATTATAAGCTTACTTTGATCGTCCTTTTTACGTCGATTCATGTCAATTCCTAATTCAGGTTCAATTACCGATTTCCGGGCCCATGAGGCCACTCCAGGTCTCAG
>JBARAD010000107.1:0-3329 GCA_049791675.1 Chryseosolibacter sp. | reverse complement strand
CGATATCCTCATAATCAAAAAAAGGATTTGTTTTGCCGCCACCGGAGATCAGTGCCAAAACGCTACTCCGGTCATTTTTTAACAGTCCGGCTTGCGGACCCGTTCTCAACTATTTCGATTGCTCTGATCAAAAACGAATATTCCGTTTTCAGCGTATCTCCGGGCGCGGTTTCTCGTGTTCGCTGCGAAAATACGACTGTTTACGGACTGCCATTCTAGTTTTCAGGACTATTGTAGAAGAAATGCGTGTAGAGACCCGGTAGTTTTAGGGCCTGGAAATCAACCAAACAACCATATGCTAAGAAGTACAATCGTTTGTTTCATGATACTCTGGCTTTCTGTCTCAGCCGGAGCCCACGGGCTTCCGGAAATGAGGTACGCCGCCGGGGTTGCCCTCCGCACGAAAGTTGCGGAGATCGAAGTCTCGGGTATCGTAAAAGACCAGGAGACGGGCGAAGGCCTGCCGGGCGTGAGTGTCCTCGTCAAAGGGACCAGTACCGGAACAGTTACTGACGTTGACGGATTTTATAAGCTCACAGTCCCGGACGGGAACGCCGTGCTTGTTTTTTCTTTCGTAGGTTACACCTCGCAGGAGATCACTGTCGGTAGCCAGTCCGTGATCGACGTAAACCTGAACCCCGATTCACAATTATTAAATGAAGTTGTGGTCGTGGGATACGGTACTGTAAACAAAACTGATCTGACGGGATCGGTATCCAGCGTGGAAATGGAGGCGATCAAGGATATTCCTTCCAATTCCGTGGAAGGCCTTTTGCAGGGTCGTTCCGCCGGCCTTCAGGTGGTCAACTCTTCCCAGGATCCAGGTGCGGGCGCTACGGTACGCATACGGGGCGGTAGTTCCCTGCAAGGCTCCAATTCACCGCTTGTAGTGGTGGATGGTTTCCCTTTGGGCGACGCCGGGAATTTGCAACAGATCAATCCTGCAGATATTGAATCCATCGAAATTTTGAAAGATGCCTCGGCCTCAGCGATTTATGGTTCGCGCGGCGCAAATGGTGTGATCATCGTCACTACCAGAAAAGCAAAAACAGGCCAGACGAATATCGATATCAGACAGCAGACAACTTTATCCGAGTTCACCTCGGAACTGAACCTGTGGAGAGATCCGGCGCTGATGGCACAATTAAATAATGAGTCGCGCGTGAACGGTGGCTTCCCTGCACAATATATCGGAGCGGTATCGCCGACAGGCATTTACTATCCCTCTATCGAGGAGTTGCAGAATGGCGAGTGGCCGCACAATACGCGCTGGGATGACCTCGTCTTCAGAGAAGCGCCGGTCTCAAACAGCACTACCCTGGGGATATCCAGCTCCAACGACAGAACTGCCTTCAATCTGAGCGCCAACTACTTCACCGATAAAGGTGTGTACATTCAAGATGATTTCTCAAAACTGAACTATAATCTGAATGTAAGCCACGAAGTATTTGATAACCTGAAGGTCACGTTCTCAAATATTCTCACGCGCGGTCACAGGAACAACAATGGCGGCCTGGCTTACTGGAGAAGTCCGATCATTCCTGTATACGATGAAAATGGCGATTACTACCGTTATAATAATAACGACTTTGATCATCCAATCGCCATTACAGAAAAGCGGTTGAACAAAACCAGGAACCTGGACGTGCTATCTTTCCTGGATGTGGAATGGGAAATAGTCCCTTCGTTGTTGCTGACATCGCGCCTGAACTATAAGTACGGCAATTCCGTCAATGACCAGTACCAACCCAAGAAGTATACACAGGCAGGTGAGTTCAATAACGGGTTTGCTTCCATCAACAACTGGCAGGGCCACACGTTCGTGTCGGAGACTTTTGCCAACTACAACAAACAATTTGACGTGCATGAATTGCGCATCACCGCAGGTTATTCCTATCAGAATGACATTGTCAGAACATCTTCGCTGGGCGCAAAAGATTTCGTCAATGAGATCCTGCGCAACGAAAACATGGGTGCCGGAAATCCCGAGCTCAATACTGTTGGTAATGGTCTGACAGAAACCGAGCTTGTTTCGGGAATTTTCAGAGCGAACTATGGTTTCAGGGACAAATATCTGTTGACATTCACGTCACGCGCAGACGGTTCCTCAAAATTCGGCGCGAACAACAAGTGGGCATTCTTCCCTTCGGGCGCGCTTAGCTGGAAAGCGCAGGAAGAAGATTTTGTGCAGCAGATGGACGTGTTTGACGAACTGAAATTCCGTGCCAGCTATGGTATCTCCGGGAATCAGGGAATATCACCTTACCAGACACTTAGCCGTTACGGTATCAGCAACTATTACAATGATGGAAGCTGGGCAACAGTGATCGGGCCGGGCCGCGAAGTGGGTCGCACAGGTCAGGATGGCATCGAGGTGTTGTGGGGAGGAATCCCGAATCCTGATCTGAGATGGGAAACCACAGCGCAGCTCGATTTTGGTGTGGACATGGCATTCCTGAACAATCGCCTTCGCGTCACTTTTGATTACTATGAAAAGTACACTGACGACCTGCTTCAGCAGAGAATACTTCCGCTTTCATCCGGTTATGACAGGATGATGGTGAATGATGGTTCCATCACCAACAAGGGTATTGAGCTGACGCTGGATGGAACGCTGATCCAAAAGCAGGACCTCAATCTGAACGCGACGCTCATCTACTACAGGAACAGAAACGAGGTTACTGGATTAGGTAATGCAACCGAGTCTGGTAACATGATCGATCCGATCACGGGCATGCAGTTCCGTTATTTCGGGAACAGCATCGAGATGTATCGCGGCTATCCGAACATTTTGGCAATCGGTCAGCCCCTGAATGTGTTTTACGGATACAAGACAGCAGGCATCATCCAGACGCTGGAAGAAGGCGTTGAGGCCGGCCTCGACGGTGATCTGGCTCAACCCGGAGAATTTGAATATGTCGACATCAACGGCGATGGCGCTATCGATGAAGGTGACCGCACGATCATCGGCGATCCGAATCCTGACTTTATGACCAGTCTGAATCTGAACCTCACGTATAAGAAGTTCGATGCCAACATATTTTTCAACGGGGTTTTCGGCAACGATGTACTGAACACCCAGGCATTCAACCAGCCGAACAATCAACCATTGCGCTGGACACCGGATAATATGACGAACAATTATCCAAGCCTGAAAGATGGACGTCAGGTTAAACTTTCTGACTGGTGGCTCGAAGATGGTTCTTTTGTGCGCATCCAGAATTTCAACGTCGGATACACGCTCAATCTGCCAAAAGATATCTCCGCGCGCTTCTTCATGAATGCATCCAATCTCTACACCTTCACGAAATTCAAGGGATATGATCCTG
>JBARAD010000106.1:0-2314 GCA_049791675.1 Chryseosolibacter sp. | reverse complement strand
GTCGGGGCCTATGTCAAAAGAAGTTATCTTCTCCCCTTGCCTCAAGACTGCTCCCGAATGGACGGCCGCTTTGACCAGCCAATAATCGAATTTATCTCTGGACACAACATACATAAACTCTTTTTCTGTATTTACATGAATGCTCTTCGAACCGTAAAAGGCTTTAAAAGAACTGCACTTTGCCTCCACAATTTTATCGGGAATCGGGCACCAGAGCATATTGGCAGCAGCGGCTGTCACGCCTCCGGCACAAGGTTTATAGCGTGGCAGCTGTTCCTTCTCAATAATTATTACACGCAGGCCAGATCTGGCGCATTCCAATGCCGCCGCTGCTCCCGCCGGACCTCCTCCTGCTATGATCACGTCGTATTTCATTTAAACCTCCATTTCTCCGCCTACTGCGGACGACACAAATAGGAATGAAAACCGGGATGTGCAGCAACCATCCTTTGGGTACAATAGCCTTGAGGGAAAGGCACACTACAAAGCACGGTGGGGTGAGTTGCAGACTGCCTCTTAGCTTAAATCAGTATTTAAACCAGTGTAAGGATCGCCTTTCAAGCACAAATAAGTGGTACCGTTGAGGCCGCACGCTAATCATTGTTTTAGCTCAGCGTTAAATGTGCGGCGGTCCAGTCACTGTCTTCTCCCTCACGATTTCAACACAAGGAGGGAGAAATTTGAAAGTCGTTTACCCCATCTGCTGTGGCGTCGATGTACACAAGAAATTTCTCGTCGCCACGCTCATCACAACGCAGGGCATCGTTCCCAGTTACCAAAAGAAGCGCTTTTCCACCTTCAATAATTCCATTCTGGCGTTCAAGCAGTGGCTAATTGCCAACAACTGCTTTGACGTTTGCATGGAGAGCACCGGGAAATATTATGTTCCCATCTACAATTTATTGGAGGACAGCATCCGCGTTACCGTCGCCAACCCGAAGTGGGTCGCCGCTGTCAAGGGTAACAAGGATGATGTCAAGGATTCCAAGTGGATTGGCGACCTGTTTCGCCTCGGTCTTGTACCCGGTAGCTTCATTCCTTCCAAGGATGTTCGCATCCTGCGGGAGTACACACGGTATCGTTTCAAGCTCGTTTCCTGCAAGTCCAGCGAGAAGAATCGCTTCCAGAACGCTTTCACCGTTTGCAATGTGGCTCTTGATGCTGTCGTTTCAGACATGTTTGGCAAATCTGCCTCATCCATCACAAACTACCTTGTCAACGCGGATTCCTTCGACCCAAAGTATTGCATTTCACTCCTTCAACGCTCCTTGAAGAAGAAAGCCGACGAGGTCATCGAATCCATTGAAGGCTTCCAAATGACCGGGGAACAAAAAGAACGCATCCGCTTCGTCCGCAGACATTTGGATTTTGTGGAGCAACTCATTGCCGACCTTGATCAAACCATCACCGGTTTGGTTGGACCCTTTGAAAGCGCCATTACCCTGCTGTGTACCATTCCCGGAGTGGATCGCAACACTGCCATCACGATCCTCTCCGAGATCGGCACCGATATGTCTCAGTTTTCATCCTCGAAGCGCTTGTGCTGTTGGGCGGGATTAGCGCCCGGCAACAACCAATCCGCTGGCAAAAAGAAGTCCGTTCGCATCACTAGAGCCGGAGTTTACCTCAAACCCGCTCTTGTGCAAGCGGCCCATGCCGCCGTGAAATCCAAGACTTCTTCTTACTACCACATCAAGTATGAGCGAATTGCTAAACGCAGAGGCAAGAAACGGGCCATTATCGCCATTGCCAGAATGATGCTCACTGCCGTTTATCACATGCTCCAAACCGGCGAAGTGTTTAATCCCTGCGACCTTTTTCAGGTCGATATACCGATAGAGCTTCGCAATAAACAACGAGAGAAGGCTTTGAAACAAGCTGCCAAACTCTTGATTGCCCAAGGCGTCGTAAGCCCCGAGCATATCACGCTGCCTGCTTAACTATTCTACTCTCTGCTTCCGTTAGGGCTTGTTTGCTATGCTCTTTTTTAACCCCAGGGGTCTTCAACCCTTGCTGTGAATGTTTTCACGCTAATTCACCCCCTATAAAGGAATATAATATTTTTCTAAAAATAATACGTATGTATGAACATCAACTAAGCCAAAAACCATTTTTTTTGTCCGGTAAATTTATCAGTTCAGCAAGCATACGGACATTAAGATAATATTGGAGGTTGTGTCATGACTATAGGAAGCTAAAAAAAGAAACAGAAAGAACGTCCCCTTGTTTCCCTTAGGAGGGATTTATTAATTCAGGAAGAATTAGTAATTTAAATATAAAGGAGGTAGCTAAAATGCATAACGGTGAGTGGGTC
>JBARAD010000105.1:0-118472 GCA_049791675.1 Chryseosolibacter sp. | reverse complement strand
CATCCAGCCATTCCGTATTTTTTGTGAGCTCATAGTTCTCCAGGAACTGGTCCATGCCTACGCGGGCGTGCCAGCAGAAATTTTCTCCTTTGGCATTCTCTACGAAGGAAGGTTTGTTGATCATACTTTCGGCATATTCCTTCGGGTTCGCGCTCAGCTTGAGATTGCTTTGCGCGAAGGCGCCGAGAATAGCGAGCACTGAAAGAGTACACGCAAAAAGTAAACGGGGAGGTTTGAAGTCCGTAAGAAGCATAACTTCGTTGGTTGTGGTGTCTGTTAGGTTTTTTTTATGAGTTCGTCACCGGAAATTCTTTCTCGTTCTCTATTATATGGAAGAAAGCGAAGGAAAGACTGTTTTGTTCGGGTACGTACCCGAATGTAGAAAACTATTTTCTATCTTGAATGAACTTTCGTACCGGAGGTTGTAATGATAAACCATCGGTGCTATCGGCGTGAATCCGGAAAACGATGCTGAAGTATGCCGGGGCAGACACGCCACTTATAAGATGAAAATGCCTTTCATATAATGGATGGAATCTGATCTCTGTAAGATTGAAGAATGTGTAATTTAACATTTAAGATTATTGAAGATTTAAAAGTGACGGTCATGCACATCGTTTATCGTTCCATCCTTTGTGTTCTCCTGATTTTCTTTGCAGGGCTCCCGTTGAAGGCCCAGGAAGAGGTCCGGCGCAAGCAATACCTCGAAGACATCCTTCGCATCAATACCCCTCAGTTTTTCAAGGGCAACACCAGGAGGGTCACTGCGCAGGACAGTACATGGAAAGACTGGCTTCAAAGAACCGGCGAGCTTCCGCCCGACTTTTCAGCAATGGCTTCCATTCCATTCCTTCCGGATCCGATGATTCTCCATAAGGATGGGAAAGCGTATCCCGTGAAGACGAAAAAGGATTGGGAGGAAAAGCGGAGGTGGATCAAAGAGCAATATGCTTATTGGGTTTCAGGCATGGCGCCACCGGCGCCGGAGAATTTCGAGGTAAACGTCCTGTCAGACAAAACAGAAGGAGGAACACATATCCGGATGGTTGAATTAAGATTTGGCCCTGGGAACAAAGCGAAGATGACCGTAGAAGTAATGATCCCGCAGGGTGAAGGACCGTTCCCCGTGCTGATGACGCAATGGGATCATCGCGATTATGCGCAGATCGCCGTCAGGCGCGGATATTTAACTTGTGTCTACGCCGCAGCGGACTCAAAAGATGACACCGAACTTTATCAGTTGTTGTATCCTGATTACGACTGGAGCATGCTGCTTCGCCGCGCCTGGGGAGCTTCCCGGGTCGTGGATTATGTTTTAACACAAAAAAATGTGAACAAAGATCAGGTCGCCATCATCGGACTTTCCCGCAACGGAAAACAATCGCTGTGGGCGGCCGCATTCGATGAACGCATTTCCGCCGTCGTGGATTACAGCTCGGGCACGGGTGGCATCGCTCCGTGGCGATACGGTGATCCGCAGTATGCAAGCGAAACGCTCGATCTCGTGACAGCCTACAACGGACACTGGTTTCACCCCCGGCTGAACTTTTTCTTCGGAAGGGAAGACAAACTTCCCGTTGATCAGAATCTGCTGATCTCACTGATCGCTCCGCGGATATTACTGCACCATTATGCCATCGTAGAGAGAGGGCTGAGTCCCTGGGCCAATGAGCAATGCTTTGAATCCGTCAAAAGGGTATACCGGTTCCTGGGCGCAGAAGAGAATGCTAACCTTTCGACCCGTTACGGAGAGCATTTCGTGAACGCACGTGATGTTGAAAAAACGCTGGATTATCTCGACAATCGTTTCAGGCGCAAAGCCATCCCCTGGAAGAGTCAACTGTACTTTGATGACTATACGTATCGTGGATGGGTTAAGGAACATGCGGCTGACAGCATCCGCGCCCTGCAGATCAAGCCTGCAAAGCCGGAGAAGAAATATACACGCGTGACTTCCTGGGAAGCGGCGAGGTCGACAGCATTGGCCAACCTCCAATGGCTTCTGGGGGACGCACCCTCCGGGGTCCAACCTGCGCGCGTTGGATTTGTCCGCGACGGCGACTGGATCGACAACATTACCAGCAGGCCCAGGGTGAACAATGCTTTGGTGCAACACATCGGGCCGAGTTTTCCTGTGACCAATGCAATGGGTGATTTTTCGAGGGGCATGCTGTACCAGCCCGTCGACAAGAATGGAAACAAGGTTTTGAACCCCAATGGCAAAATGCCGGTGGTGATCTACCTGCACCAATATGCTTATTCAACCGGTTTTGCCTATGGTTACGATGTCTTCTACCGGAATGGCAGCGCGCGATTGTTTCAGACTTTGATCGATAAAGGTTTTGCTGTACTCGCCATTGATTTGTTTGGGTTCGGAAGCCGTATCGAAGAAGCGCAATATTTTTATCAGCGTTATCCGCAGTGGTCGAAGATGGGCAAGATGGTAACCGATGTTAAATATTGTGTTGATGCGTTGCAGGGCTTCGACTTTATCGACGATGACAATATTTTTCTGTTGGGCAATACCATTGGGGGAAATCTCGCACTGATGAGTTCGGCTTTGGATAAGCGCATAGCAGGCGCGGCCGTACTGTCAGCTTTTTCGCCGTGGCGTTCGAGTAATGCCTCCTATGAGAGTATTCGTGTTCAATCGCATGCACACGGTTTGTTGCCACGCCTGGGACTGTTTGCGAACAGGCCTGCAGAAGTGCCCGTGGATTATTCCGAAATTATTTCCGCCATCGCGCCCCGGCCATTGATGGTCATTGCGCCGTCTCTGGACAGACATGCCGATTTCCAGTCCGTTCAAAAAACGATGGAGGCAGTTACTGCGGTCTACGAGCTCTATGGCAAGCGCTCAAACCTGCGCTTTGATGCACCTCCTGAAATCAACCGTATGACGGAACCGATGTATCAGGACATTGCAGATTTTTTCACCAACGTGGTCAACCAAAAGAGCACGCATGAAAGGCCTTTGAAATGAGTTGCAACATGCCTGAAAATTGTGTATCTTATTTAAATCCATTTCTCCCAACCGGGAGCGGTTCGCTATCTTTCCTATTTACAATGATCTCAATCGACTGACCTTATGATAATCATGAGAAATGCATATATTTTCTTCATCATTTTTGTTTTTTATTCCGGTGTCGCCGAAGTGACAGCGCAGAAAAAGAATGAAACAAAACAGCAGGATAACTCGGCGATCTGGAAAAAAATTCAACCGTATTTTTCCCCGCCGCAGGAATTCGCCGGTAAATTCGGTGACTTCCGTTCGCCCCTGACATTCTATGATGGTCGCCCTGTCAGCAAGAAGTCAGACTGGGCAAAAAGGAGTGAGGAGATACGGGGCCGATGGCATGCGTTGATGGGTGCGTGGCCGGCGCTGATGGAAGATCAGGAACTCGAAATTCTCGACAGCACGCACCGCGAAGATTTTACGGAATACAGGGTCCGCTTTTACTGGACGCCGCGGGACCAGACAGAAGGGTATCTACTCGTGCCGGACGGAGACCGGAAAGAAAAAAAGCCGGCGGTGATCACGGTGTATTATGAGCCTGAAACCGCCATCGGCAAGGGGCAGCCGGAGCGCGACTTTGCGTATCAGCTGACAAAGCGGGGATTTGTAACGCTTTCCATCGGTACAACGGAGGCGACCGCGGCACGTACGTATGGATTGTATTACCCGGACCTTGACAATGCACAGATTCAGCCCTTATCAATGCTTGCATACGCGGCTGCAAACGCGTGGCATGTACTTGCGAATAACCCGTACGTTGATGAAAAGCGCATCGGGATCATGGGTCATTCCTTTGGTGGCAAGTGGGCGATGTTTGCATCGTGTCTGTTCGAAAAATTCGCCTGTGGCGTATGGTCTGATCCGGGCATTGTGTTTGAAGCAGACCGTGAGAGTATCAATTATTGGGAACCGTGGTATCTGGGATATCATCCCAAACCCTGGCGCAAGCGAGGTTTGATCACAGGTGAGAATCCGGCACACGGCCTCTACCCCAAACTGATCGCGGAGGGATATGATCTGCACGAACTGCATGCGCTGATGGCGCCCCGGCCCTTCCTGGTGTCAGGTGGAGAAGAGGATCCCGCGAAGCGATGGATCCCTTTGAACCACACCATTGAAGTAAATAAATTATTAGGCTATAAAAACCGGGTCGCGATGACGAACCGCCCCACCCATTCGCCAAATCCTGAGTCGAATGAGGCTGCGTATCTGTTCATGGAGTATTTTCTGAAATAATGTATGGGCCAAAGACACGAAGTTTTTTGCCTGGGGTAAACATTGTGTTTGCAGGTACCGGGATGGGACGACTCAGCACGCGAGTCGTCACCGTGTGCGGGGCGTGTACATTGGAGGTCATGGATCGCGCTGCATCCTGAAGCGTGCGCTTTATAACAGCTACAATCCGTCCTTATAAAAATCTTTTTCACGGAGCAATCAATTCGATAATTTCGTGCACGTACCTGGGAAGGGCTCCCTGGCCGTAGTCCCGTAACGCACGCGCCCGGGTAATAAACAGAGATCAAATGAAACACCGCAGTCTGTCCGGGATCCGTCCCTGTATTTTTCTCCTTACATTTTTCTGTTTTGTAACCGGTTGTGATAAGCAGGAGGGGCCCGTCACCATGGACTCACCCGTTCCCGCAACGGAGGCTGTCAGGACATTTGAACTGCAGCCCGGATTTAAAATTGAACTGGTTGCTGCCGAGCCGCTCATCGCTGACCCGGTGGCAATGGAAATAGACGAAAACGGCAACATGTACGTTGTCGAGAATCACGGGTATCCACTGGACAAAGCCAGGAACAGTAAGGTCAGGATGCTTCGCGACACCGACGGTGATGGTGTGATGGACAAGAGCACCGTTTTCGCCGATACGCTGGTGATGCCCACAGGCGTGTTGCGCTGGAAGCAGGGTATCCTCGTGACGGATGCGCCCGATGTGCTGTACATGGAAGACACGGATGGTGACGGTAAAGCAGACATCATCGAGAAGATGCTGACGGGTTTCGCGCTTGGGAATCCCCAGCACAATGTAAACACACCCGTATTTGGAATTGATAACTGGATCTATCTCGCGCACGAAAGGGCCGTTGGCAGTGAAGTGTACAAGGAAGAATTCGGCGACAAGGGAACGGACATTTTCTTTCCTGGCAAAGCGGATGCGACAAGGCTGCCACAGAACGCCAACGGGCGGAATGTGCGCTTCCGACCCGACACGCATGAACTTGAAGTGATGTCGAGCACCACGCAATATGGACATACCTTTGACGTATGGGGTAACTATTTTCTCGTGAACAACGCCAACCATCTGATGCATTCCGTTCTCGCTGCCGAGTATCTGGACCGCAATCCGAAGCTGCTTGTGCCGAGGAGCACCAACCATATACCCGATCATGGCAACGCAGCCGAAATTTTTCCGATCACGAAAACCCCCGATCGCCAATTATTGACAGACGTTGGCGTGATGACCGCTGTCTGCGCCATTACCGCTTATTCCGGTGGCGCTTTCCCCGCGGCGTATAACACCAACACCACTTTTGTGGCTGAACCTGTGGGCAACCTTGTGCACGTGGACAGAATTAAACCGGAAGGCTCAACATTTAGCGCCAGCCGTATCCATGAAAAGAAAGAATTTCTCGCTTCCACCGACATGTGGTCCCGTCCGGTGAACCTGTATATCGGGCCCGACGGTGCGCTTTACATTGTGGATTACTACCGTGAGATCATTGAACATCCCGAGTGGTTATCAGATGATGTCATCAATTCGGGAAAACTGTATAACGGTCACGATATGGGCCGCATTTTCCGTGTCTCTACGACGGATGCGAAACCCGCTGCCTGGACGAAAGACCTGGCCTTCGGCAAAGCGTCGGATGAAGCGCTCGTCGAAAAGCTCGCCGATCCCAACATCTGGTGGAGGCGCAACGCTCAGCGCATGCTGTTGGATCGCAATAATCCCGCCGTGGTTCCGGCGCTGGTTGCAATGGCCGGGAACGAAAGTTCAGCTGTAGGACGGCTCCATGCGCTGTGGACACTGGAGGGCATGAATCAACTGCGCCCGACGCAGATTGAAAAAGCGTTGCAGGATTCCGAGGCCGGTGTCCGCCTGAATGCCATAAAGCTTGCCGAGCTTCATCTGGAGCAAACCCCTGCGCTCGGTGATAAATTGCTATCGCTGAAAGATGATAGGGATGCGAAAGTAAGATTCCAGCTACTCTGTACACTGGGATTCATAGATTCAAAGGAGGCTGCAACCGTGAGACACCAACTGCTCTTTCAGGATATCGGGGATGAGTTTGTGCAGGTGGCGGCCTTGTCTGCGCGGTCGTCGCAAACCGAAGAATTACTGCACTTGGTGCTTGCACGGTATCAGAAAAACATTCCGGCTTATGGATCCCTGGTACAAAGCCTGACAGCCATGGTGGCGGCGGATGAGAAATCACGGTCGGCCTATTTGCTGTTGCAAAAGGCCGCAGCGCCTGTACCCAAAGACAGCGTCAGCTGGCAGGTGCCGGTATTAAAAGGGCTTGCGCGCGGTTATGGCAGCCGCAAGACATTACTTACCGCTGCGGAACAGGATGTTCTCTTCGCAACCTTCTTTGAACATCCCGACATGGAGGTGAGACAGGCAATCCTTCAGGTGCTGCAGGCGAAAGGTCTTGCGGGCGGCGGGCAGGTGAAAAGTGCGATGGGAAAAGCCAGGAGAATTGCTGCCGATGAAAAGGTACAGGAACGTGAACGGGCGCTGGCAATCAATCTGCTTGCGCTGCAGGATCCCGCACAGGACGCGCCTTTTTTGAAGGCTCTTGTACTCTCCGAAAAATCATTGCCCCTGAAGCTGGCGGCGATCAAGACACTCAATGCCATTCCGGATGAGACCATCACCGCTTTCGCGATGGAGAACTGGTCCAACCTCGATCCGGCGGTGCAGGATGCGGCGCTGAATGCTTTCATGCAAAAGGAATCGCGTGTCAGGGTCCTGGTCGACGCGCTGGAGGCAGGGAAGATCCAGCAGACCAGCATAGGATGGCAGCGCAGCATCCGCCTGATGACACAACGCAACATTGAAGTCCGAAAACGCGCGCGCGCAATCTTTGCGAAAGATGATCAGCGGCAAAAAGTAATTGAAGAATACCAGCCCGCGCTTGAGCTGAAAGGCGATCTTGATAACGGCAAGCTTGTGTATCAAAAGAATTGCGCGATCTGTCACCAGGTGAAAGGTGAAAACGGTATTCCTTTTGGACCGGACTTGGGCACGGTGCAAAGCTGGCCCGCATCCGGTATTATGACGAACATTATCGATCCGAATCAATCGATCGCGCACAGCTACGATCTCTGGAACGTGGTGTTGGAAAACGGCGAGTCGCTCCAGGGCGTGATCACAGCGGAAACACCTTCTTCGGTAACCGTGCGCAATGCCAACGGTCAGGTAAACACCATCGCACGTGAGGAGATCGCCTCGCAGAAAGCAATGAACATGTCTGCCATGCCGGTAGGTTTGGAAAAACAGATCAGCCATCAGGAAATGGCAGACCTGCTTGTCTATTTGAGGAATGGTAAATGAAATCGGGTATTCAGCCTGAAATAAATAATCAATGACCATGAAAAGAAATTCACGCAATGGGTTGCTGTTCTCATGTGCGCTTGCATTGTTCGGATGTTCCGTAAAAACGAGTGAACAGGCGCCCACCCGGGAAGCAAAAACAGGCGCCATCACCAGGGAACTTTTTGGGACAATGCCTGACGGCGGCGAAGTTCATTTGTATACCATCAGCAATGCGAAAGGACTTACTATAAAAGCTACCAATTACGGCGGCATTATTACTTCGATCATCACTCCGGATAAAAACGGCAAGGAAGGCGACGTCGTTCTGGGATTTGACAGCCTCAGGCGTTATCTCGACCGGCATCCGCATATGGGACCGCTGATCGGGCGATACAGCGGATACGTTGCAGGAGGGAAGTTTTCTATCGGCAACGCAGATTACCAGTTGACAATCAATTCGGGCGGAAACCACTTGCACGGAGGAATCAAGGCATTCGATAAGGCGCTGTGGACGGCAACAGAAGTCGAAACAGCGGAGGGCCCCGGCGTGCAGTTATCATATACCAGTCCTGACGGAGAAGAGGGTTATCCGGGAACGCTGAAGACCACCGTCACGTATGTTGTGACCGATGATAACAGTCTTCAGATCACGTATGAGGCTGAGACCGACCAACAAACACATGTTAACCTGACCAATCACCTTTATTTTAATCTGTCTGGCTTGCAGGCTGAAGACATCATGCAGCATGAATTGAAGATCAATGCTACGGAGTTTGCCGTACCGGGCAAAGGCAATATTCCTACCGGCGAATTAAAGCGTGTGGAAGGGACCCCACTGGATTTCAGAGATCCAATGGTCATTGGTTCGAGGATAGAAGCGTTGCCCAACAAGGGCTATGATCACAACTATGTACTGAAACCCGATAACGATACTGAGCTCATCCTGGCAGCAACGGTGCACGATCCTGTATCAGGTCGCATCATGGAAGTGTATACCACCCATACCGGTCTGGAGTTCGCCTCTGCCAACTGGTTAAAGGTGAGGGGAAAGGGAGGGGCGAATTACGGCAGAAGCGCGGGATTCCTGCTCTATCCTCAGCATTTGCCCGATTCACCCAACCGTCCGGATTTCCCTTCCACACTGCTGCAGCCCGGGGAACGTTACCATGAAAAAACCGTTTATAAATTTTCTATAAAAAGCTAGCCTGCGGGAAGTCAAAGAATGGTGATAATGAAGTATTTTCGGTGATTGCAGTATTCATTCTCTAAAAGAATATCAGGTATGACCGCAGGTAGAAATCTATGTTCCATTGTATTGCCACTTGGTTTTGTCGTCTTAATGTGTGTTGCCTTTGTTCCCGGCACACCGCCGGCTGAAATCATTAAGATAAGTTCATTCGGAAAGCAACCAACGCTGACCGTTGACAAAGCCAATAACCTGCACGTTGTATTCGGTCAGGGCGATGCTATCTTTTACACATCCTCGTCAGAAAAGGGTACGGCTTTTTCCGAACCACAGAAGATAGGGGAGCAGTCGAAGCTCGCACTGGGTGGCACGCGCGGACCGCAGATCATCGCAACCGACGATTATCTGGTAGTGGCAGCAGCCGATCATACAGGAAGGATCGTGTCATACCGCCGAAAGCACGGTGAAAGAAACTGGAGCGAAGGGGTAAACATTCTCAAGAACGATTCAACGGCGAAGGAGGGATTCATCGCGATCGCCGCGGGAAAAAAGAACATGGTGTTCGCTGCCTGGCTGGATCTGCGGATCGGCAAACAAAACAATATCTTCAGCGCTTCCTCACCGGATGGCGGCAGAACATGGTCTGAAAATAAGTTGGTTTATAAGGCTCCTGAAGGGAAAGTATGCCCGTGCTGCCGCCCATCGATTTCAGCTGACAAAAAAGGAAACGTCTATGTGATGTTCCGCAACGAATTGAACGGAGCACGTGATCTTTATCTCGCACATTCCAGTGACGGGGGCAAGACCTTTTCAGACGCGAAAAAACTTGGAAACGGAACGTGGGCGCTTAAGCAATGTCCGATGGACGGTGGGGCCGTTGCCATGGATCAAAAGGGAAATGTAGGCACCACGTGGCGTCGTGAAAACGTTGTGTATTACAGCGAGCCTGGAAAGGCTGAGATAAAGATCGGCGATGGTCGTGCATCGTCCCTGGTTAAAAATTCCAATGGGAATTACCTGGCATGGCAGCAAGGCAACAACATCATGATGTTAACGCCCGACAGGTTGAGTCCGGAAATTTTAGGTTCGGGAATGTATCCGCGCCTGGCTTCCATGGCGGATGAAACAGTAATTTGTATCTGGGAATCGGAAGGTCGGATCATCGGTACCAAGCTCCCCTGATTTCAGCATGATGCCTGCCAGCACAAACTTCGTTTTATGCATTGTATTCGCTGCGCTCGTCTGCGGATGTGCTCAGTCCGGGGCGGAAGAGGAACTGCCGTTCACAATCAAAGGGAAGCTGGAGAATCACGCGTCAGAGAAGAACATATTCTTGAGTGCGCTGTCAGGGGATGAATTTGTCCCGCAGGATACTGCGGCCATCACCGCGGAAGGTGAATTCCTGTTTGAGGGAAAAATCAATGGCCCGGATCTATACCGCATCTCCCTATCCGACGGGAGTGGTTTTGTGATTGTCATTGACGCACCGAACATTGAATTACGCGCGGACGCCAGAGACCTGAGAAACTATGGTGTCACAGGCTCCGGCGAATCACGGTTGCTGAAAGCGTTGCTTCAGGCAGAAGACGAGTATGTTCGTGCGGTATCCGCGCTGGAGAGAAAGTTTGTGCTGGCAAGGGATGCGGGACACAATGATTCCCTCGTGTACTTCCAGGAAAAATATCAGGAGATTCAAAGTGAATACGCGGCGGCAAAGAAAGATTTCATCAGAGAACACCCTGATTCCTTTGTTGCTTCTTACGCCACATATGCCATGCTCGGGGACGGGGGGGACGAAGCATTCGTCGACAGCATCCTGGTGGCTTTCAACCGGGAGATCCCGCATTCGAAATATGTTCAGTTGTTGAACGAAAGGAGGAAGTCTGCCAGTGCGGTTGTCGTAGGCGCAGTTGCACCGGAGATCACATTACCGCAACAAGATGGAACACCTTTGACGTTATCTTCCTTAAGAGGGCAGTTTGTTCTGATCGATTTCTGGGCAAGCTGGTGCCGGCCCTGCCGCGAGGAAAATCCGGAAATGGTGAAGCTGTATCAGCAGTATCACGACAAAGGATTTGAAATTCTCGGTGTTTCCCTGGATGAATCACGCGATCAGTGGACGCAGGCGATCAACAAGGATGGCTTGCCATGGTCCCATGTTTCAGACCTGAAAGGGACGGGTAGTGTAGCCGTACAGTTATACAATGTTCAGGCTATTCCGATGACTGTCCTTCTTGATGGGGATGGAAAGGTTATCGCCTTGAACCTGAGGGGCGAAGCGCTTTCGGAAAAGTTGGGGGAGATCTTTAAGGGAAAGCCGTAGGTTTTGTTGAATGTCTGGGATGTTCTAGAAGTTTAAGAAGTTTGAGATGTCTGAGATGTCTGAGATGTTTGAGATGTCTGAGATGTTCTAGAAGTTTAAGAAGTTTAAGAAGTTTGAGATGTTTGAGATGTCTGAGATGTCTGAGAGGTTTGGGATGTCTGATATGTTTGAGAAGTTTAAGAAGTTTGGGAAGTTTGAGATGTCTGAGATGTTTGAGAAGTTGAGAAGGTTGGGGGAAATGCAGGACCTATTGCCGGAGTGTAAAATCAAAAGTATAGTCATAATGAACATTCACATGAGAACACAGAAGATGCGTCCGGTGATCATCTTTTTCTTATTAACCATCCTGGCGCTACCGGTAGTGGGGGAGGTGAGGCTGGCCGGCATATTTTCCAGCGATATGGTGCTGCAGCGTGACCGGGCCATCGTCATCTGGGGATGGGCCGACAAAGGAGAGCGCGTCAGCGTTGTCTTTAACAACGTCACGAAAAAAGCAAAAGCCGACGCTTCCGGAAAATGGAAGCTGATTTTTCCGCAAATGAAAGCAGGCGGCCCCCATGAAATGGTCGTGGAGGGTAAAAATAAAATCACCTTAAATAATATCCTGATCGGTGACCTGTGGGTTTGCTCCGGACAATCCAATATGGGCGTGGCAGTGAAGAATGCCCTTAACCCTGACCAGGAAATCGCCGCGGCGAATTTCCCGATGATACGGCTGATGGATGTTCCGCGGAACATGCCCGCCGAACCTGCAAGCGATATCAAATCTGCGTCGTGGAAAATATGTTCGCCTGAAAGCATTCCCGGCTTCAGTGCAGTGGCGTACTTTTTTGGAAGAAATATCTATCAGGAATTGAACGTCCCCGTCGGATTGATCCATTCCTCCTGGGGCGGCTCGAATGTAGAGGCATGGACCAGCATGGATTACCTGACGAAAGCCGACAAGTACAAAAACTATCCCGAGGTGTTGGCAGAGACTGTTCAAAAAATGCAGCCCGGTGTCGATGTTCATCCCAACAAAGTCCATACCTCTCTCTACAACGGAATGATCCATCCCATGATAGATCTTCCTGTGAAAGGAGTCATCTGGTATCAGGGCGAATCAAATGCGTATGAAGGTCCGCTATACAGGATGCTCTTCCCCAATATGATGCAATGCTGGAGGGAGAAATGGAACCAGCCCGACCTTCCTTTCCTGTTTGTCCAACTTGCCAATTACACGGATGAACCCCAGGAGCCAGGCCCCAGTAACTGGGCAAAACTCAGGGAAGCGCAGTTGATGTCGCTCTCCGTTCCGAATACTGCCATGACAGTGGCCATCGATGTCGGCGAAGCAAAAGATATCCACCCGAAAAATAAACAGGACGTCGGGTATCGTTTGTCGCGGAATGCCTTGAAACTTGTTTACGGAAAGGATGTCGTTGACAGTGGCCCCGTTTACCAATCCATGCAAACTGAAGAAAACAAGATCGTCCTTAACTTCAAACATGTGGAGGGTGGGCTGGTGGCAAAAGATAGATACGGCTATCTGAAGTCGTTTGCCATCGCGGGCGCCGACAAAAAGTTTCACTGGGCCCGGGCCATGGTCCGGGGTGATCAGGTAGTCGTCTATTCCGACAAAGTTCCCAATCCTGTGGCGGTGCGCTATGCCTGGGCCGACAATCCCGGTGATGCGAACCTTTACAACGGCGAGGGCCTGCCCGCATCTCCGTTCCGCACGGATGCGTGGTGATCTCTGAGAAATGCTAGCCCGTAACCGGGTCGTTGAGAAGTTTGAAGGTCTTATTTTTTTCTGTTTTGCCGGGAACTGCTGTATCTGCCTAAAAGGCTTTCTTAGTAAAAACAACTTCATGCTTCCCTTTCAGCGCAGGCTGGATGAATTCCAGGACAACCCTTGTTACACCTTGCGGCCAATATTGTCGGAGCTTTACATCCTTGACCTCGATGAATTCAACTTTCGGGTTTACGATCCTGGGATCATAGCGCATGAGCAGCGTGAAGCCCTCGCCATCAAACTGTAAGAGACCGGGGTTCACTTCCGTTACCTTGCAGTACGTCATGAAATTGGAGCTTGTGATGCCTTCATTGTTTTGTGTGAGCTCGTACTGATCGGCTATTGAAAAGCTTTTGCCGCGTTTCAGGGTATAGGTACGCACCCAGCTTTGGACCGATGCGCTTTCCGGATAAGCTTTGGCGATATCTGTGGAGAACACAACGGACTGCCTGCTGGATGTGAAACGTGTCTTTTCCGCATGGAACTTCCTGCCCTGCATTTGCGCGATGCCATTGATCGCCGGGACATTGTGATAAAGTGATTGCATTGTCCAGATATCGTAGCGGCCTTTGCTGAAAGTTTTGGCTGTATATTCTTCCCTGCCGAGATCAATGAGGCACGGTTTACCGTCGTAGTACATCACTGCTGAGCCCACATCGTTGTGGTTGTGCGCTTCGCTGTTATGACCTCCCTTGGCGCCGAAGAAAAATCCCTGATAGCTTCCGGCTGCATCCCTTCCGCCGCCTACCTGTGTGTCAGGTAGCCAGAAGTCGGCAACCAGCGCCTCCTTTGCTTCCGCGTTCAGAATTTCCCCGAAGTGTGTGAGCTGTTCGATCTGGTCGGGGATACGGCCTGAAAGATTTTTTTCTCCCCACTTGTTGAGCTTCGCGAGGTAGGCTCCAAACTGTTGCATGACCGGATCCTGGATGGCTTTCCCGTATTGGTAAACCTGATAGGGGCTGCCGCCCGTTGTGGCATCCGCGTCAGCGAAATTGATAAAGTAGGGTGCGTGAATATTTACCTTGTAAAAATATTTTCCGATGTTCTGAATAAGCGGATCTCCGAAAACATCAAATTTTCCACCGGTTACCTGTTTGAGTACGGCGAGGCTCTGGTATAATACAGATCCCGCAACGCCCCAGTAGGAGGGACCTTCATCGCAGCCTCCGTCGTTCGGATAACTGTTCGGAAACTGGTCGAGCGAGCGGATCAGTTTGCGGATGGCTTCCCGTTTTTTCGCCGGGTCATCCTCGAGCAGGAGAATGCAGTTCAGCATGTTGTAGTTCACCCACGGATTCCAGTTGTTCACACCTGAGCCGGCGATCTTTGCCGAGACAAGGAGGTTGGCATTGTATTCGTTGCGGTAATCTCTCCAGGGATTATCCGGTGTGTTTACACTGTAACCTTCTTCCGGTTTGAGACTCATCCACCAGAAATCATCGCGCGTGTAATAGGGAATGATTACTTTTCTTACGATTTCTTGTTTCAGCCGGTGCGAAATCAGCGGATGGACCTTGTCAAATTCCTCCCGGAACAGGAACCATGTCCAGGCCAGGTTGTTGGCCAGTTCGCCGACGCCCAGGTCTATCGTTGGTTCATTGACATCCGGGAGTCCGTTGGGCGCCTGCTGCAGGTAGAAATGTGCAGACCAGCCCCACCAGGTCTGTTCGGAGAAATACCAGACGCCGTTGATGATCTGATCGATAAACCGTCCCTTTCCTTCCACCAGTTCTCCCATCACGAGCGCGCTATGAGCAGCCCGTGGACCGTAGTAGACGTCCTGCAGACGGTTTCCCGATCGGATGATCTCCAGGTAGTCCGTTGCTTTCACGCCCGGCCATCCATAGTCAAGGTATTCTTCCGCGGCAGCGATGTAATGCTCCCGCGTGAGGGCGGGCAGGTCGTTCCAGAAATCGCGGTCTTTGTAGCCCGGTAACCGGATCCAGGAATGGTCTGTTACCAGGTCCTTGTCCAGATCAAGCTGTGTGAGCGCCCGCGTGAGGATGTTTCTTTGTTCGCCGTGCTGGCCACGGGCGACCGGTGCCGCAAGTAACATGAAGGTCAACAGGAGCAAGGAGGTTTTTTCTTTCAGCAGGGTCATGGCAATGTATTGTGTGGGCTGGTGATCGTCGCAGCATCGGCTTTCCGTCCGTGTAAAAGAGCAGGCAATTTTTAATGAATACAAATATTTTTACTTCGCGGGCGCGCACTCGTCAAAAGCGGTTTTTTTCCTGTTTGAAATGCGTATCGCGGCGGCACGGACAGCTGTTGCGATGCATGCGTGCCGGGCGGCGCGGTAATTTTAATTTGCAAGGAAAAGGCTTATCTTTCGGGTACGTACCCGTAGCCTGACGCATGGCGGGCCATGAGGGAGGGGCATATAAAGAAAGACGGAGGGCTCGCGGCGGGCCATAACTTTTACGAATACCTTACCTGTAACGCAACTGTTCAATCATGAAATCCCGAATTCTCAGCGCTAAAATTTTCGCCGCCGCATCGGCGCATAACCGCATGGTTGTCCACCGTTGTGCAATCGCTGTCATTTTTCTCATCACCCTGTTCCTTTCATGGACGGAGGATGTACAGGCGCAGGATGCATTAAAGCCTATCCGCAAAGTAACCGTGGGCAAGAACCGCGAACTGATTGTCAACGGTCAGCCTTTTCTCCCCATTATGTCGTGGGCTCAGCCCACTAAAAATTACGGTCAGCTGGGGAGTCTTGGGTTCAATACCCATGCAGGTCATGCAGACCCCGTAGCCGCATGGGAATCAGGTGCCTATGTCGTTCCAGGTTTCAAAGAAGAAAATAAAGTGCATGAAAATATCCTCGGGTGGATCTTCGATGACGAGCCAGACATGCCGCGGGGAAAAGGCAAAGACGCTCAACCGAGACAGGAACCGGAAAGTGTTGTTGAGAAGGCCGGCAAGATCAAGGCATCTGATCCTGACCGATTGCTATTCATGACATTAACAGGTCATTTCACGAAGGAGCAAAGCACCTATCCTGAGGAATTCCGCAAGAGCATCTACCCTGATTTCATCCGGAAAACGGATGTGATCGGCTTTGATATTTATCCGATCTACGGATCCGGCTATGCGTCACATCTTGACTGGGTAGGAAAGGGCGTATCTCAGCTCCGCGATCTCGGCGGTGAGCGACCAGTATATGCATGGATTGAAACGAGCAAAGGCAGCAAGTGGATGAGTTATGAAAAACAACCTGATGTTTTACCTGTCCACACACGCAATGAGGTGTGGCAGGCAGTGATTCGCGGTGCAACCGCCATCGGTTATTTCACACATGCATGGTTTCCCGAGTTCAGGGAATTTGCAGCCACTGCTGACATGCAGTTGGAGCTGGGTCGTTTGAATGCACAGCTTACGAGACTTGCGCCGGCGATCCTGGCCGCTCCTGCAAAGCGAAGTATTGAGATGAAGCTGGGTCAGAATCTGAACTGCCACTTGAAGGCTACGGAAAGCAATGGGAATATTTATATTTTCGCGCAGAATATTGATCTCGGTCCGGGAGCGGAGCGTGCCCGGCAGTTCGACCCGATCTATCCGCGAAATGGTTTGGCTACATTTACGGTTGAAAAATTAAAGGCGGGTACGCGGATTGAAGTTGTCGATGAGAACCGCACCATCACGGCCGGGGAGGGTAGCTTCATGGATGAGTTTGCGCCACTTGCGGAACATGTTTACCGGTTTAAACGGTAATAAGATATTATGAGAATTACCGGAACGTGAAGATTTGAAATAGAATACATATCATGAGATTATCGTTGAACCTGTGTTTTGTGTTGTTGTTTCTTCCGCTGTGTGACAGCCCATACGCACGGCGAACATCGGAGAACAGAACAGCAACGCATGAATTCCCCTCTGTCGTGCAGGATTCAACCATCCTTACCGTCACCACGGTCGCCGCGCACCTTGATGTTCCCTGGGAGATCACCTGGGGTCCTGACAACTGGATATGGTTCACCGAGCAAAGCGGAACAGTCAGCAGGCTGAATCCGCAAACCGGGGAACAGCGGTTATTGCTCCGCATCATTCCGGATGTCCACCGCAATCGCACACTCGGATTGTTGTGCATGACGTTGCATCCCGACATGAAAAATTCTCCCTATGTGTTCCTGAACTATACCTATATGAAGGGCACGGATCTGCGGTCGCGGTGGGTCCGGTACACGTACACAGGAACGACTTTGAATGAACCCCTTACGCTGCTCGAGGTCCCTGCAGATATTGGTCATAACGGATCCCGTATTGTATTTGCTCCCGACGGAAAACTGATGCTTGCCACAGGGGATGCGGATCATAAGAACGATGCGGCCAACTCCGGTAATGCGCAGCGTCTGGAGACGCCCAGTGGCAAGATACTGCGTTTGAATATCGATGGTACGATCCCGGAAGATAATCCTTTTCCGGGCAGTCCGGTGTGGGCGCTCGGCTTCCGTGTACCGCAGGGGCTGGTGTACGCTCCGAATGGTAAACTCTACAGTGCAGAGCATGGCAATGTTATTAATGACGAAGTCAATCTCATTGTGCGGGCGGGGAATTACGGATATCCCAATGTATCGGGTGATTGTGATCAGCCTGAAGAAACCGATTATTGCGCTGCCCATGCCGTCAGGGGGCCACTCATGGCGTGGACTCCCACCATTGCACCCGCGGGGCTTGATTATTATGGCAGTTCCGCCATCCCGGAATGGCAAAATTCTCTTTTACTCGTTACCTTGAAAACCCAAAGCCTGCGCGTATTAAAACTCAACGATGCGGGCGACAAGGTGGTCGGTGAGCAGGTATATTTCGAAAAAAGTTTCGGACGCCTTCGCGATATTTGCGTTTCTCCGGAGGGAGATGTGTATTTGGCAACCAGTAACAGAGACTGGAATCCTGTTGAGGGTTTTCCGAAAGACAATGATGACAGAATTATCAGAATATCAAAAGCCGGGACAACAGCGCCCGTGGCGAAAGGCGGCAGCAATAAAGGCCCCGTGAAATCAACTGCTTCCCCTGCAAAAGCTGTCACCGGCGATGCCGGCGCTGTCGTTTATAATAATTACTGCGCTTCCTGCCACAAGGCCGATGGCACAGGTGTGTCAGGCAGTTTCCCGCCTTTGAAGGGATCTTCACGTGTGCGCGCCGATAAGAAAGAACTTATACGGGTAGTACTGCACGGATTATCAGGTCCGCTGACGGTGGCCGGCGTCAAGTATGATATGGACATGCCGGGTTTCAATTTCCTTTCTGACCAGGAAGTGGCGGACGTGGTGAAGTATGTGCGTTCTGCTTTCGGACGAAAGGATGAAAATGTGAGCCCCGCCGACGTTGCAAGGATGCGGAATGAAGTAAAAAAGTAATTCTATTTTATATATAAAGCTTAAGTGGATTGAAATGAACGAACTTGAATTATTGGAACAGGAACTACTGAAACCTTCCGAGGCGCTGATCGAGGACATGCGGGCGTTGAAGGGAGACATCATCCTGCTCGGCGTCGCCGGAAAGATGGGGCCCAGTATGGCGCGGCTCGCGAAAATTGCGTCAGACAAGGCAGGCACCAAGAGACGCATCATCGGCGTCTCGCGTTTTTCCGAAGCGGACACGCGCGCTGAACTCGAGGCTGAGGGAATCGAAACCATTGCCGCGGATCTTTTGAATGAAGATGATCTCGCCGCGTTACCGGATGCGCCGAATGTGTTGTATCTCGCTGGAACGAAATTCGGAACAACGGGCAAGGAGCCCTTCACGTGGGCAATGAACGCCTATCTCCCCGGGCGTGTAGCCGAGCGTTATAAAAAATCGCGCATTGTAGCTTTTTCTACCGGCAACGTATATCCGTTCTCGCGCATCAGCGAAGGCGGCCCCTCTGAAGACCAGCCTACCGGGCCCGTTGGAGAATACGGTCAGTCCTGTCTGGGACGCGAGCGGATCTTCCAGCATTTTGCAGGCAAGAACAATACCCCGACACTCATTTACCGTCTGAACTATGCCATCGACCTGCGTTACGGTGTGCTGCTTGAAATCGCGAAGGCTGTATTGGAACAGCGACCCATCGACCTTACTACAGGGTTTGTGAACGTGATCTGGCAGGGCGATGCAAATGAAATCGCCATCCGGTCGTTACTGCACTGCGATGTGCCTGCAAAAATTTTGAATGTGACCGGTCCGGAAACAGTTTCGGTGAGATGGCTGGCACAGCAATTCGGACTTCTGCTTGGCCAGGAGCCCCTGTTCATCAATGAAGTACAAACCACCGCATTGCTAAGCAACGCGTCGTTATCGCATCAGTTGTTTGGTTATCCCAGGGTATCCATCCGGCAGATGATTGAACTGATTGCACGCTGGGTGACACTCGGCGGAAAGACCATTAATAAACCAACGCATTTCCAGGAAAGGAATGGCAAGTTTTAACTTATGAAGACGAATACGATCAAGAGCGAAATAAGAGATCTGCTGCACCAGGGCACCGTTATTCCCGCCCATCCGCTTGCACTGAATGCCAGCGGCCAGCTCGATGAAAAGCGTCAACGCGGATTGACACGATATTACATGGCATGTGGTTCCGGTGGCGTTGCCGTTGGTGTGCACACCACCCAGTTTGAAATACGCGATCCGAAGATCAATCTGTATGGCCGCGTGCTGGAACTGGCGGCGGATGAAATAAAAGCTGCCGCGTTAAATCGGCCCTTTGTGAAAGTTGCGGGCGTCGTGGGCCCGACCAAACAGGCGATTGCCGAGGCAGAAACAGCAGTAAAGTTCGGTTATGATATCGCGCTGCTGAGCATGGGCGGTTTGAAGGACTGGACCGAAGCACAGATTCTCGAACGCGTGAAAGCCGTTGCCGAGATCATCCCCATCTTCGGATTTTATCTTCAACCGAGTGTGGGCGGAAGGATCTTTACCTATGATTTCTGGCTTCAGTTTGCAAGAATCTCCAATGTGCAGGCGATCAAGATTGCCGCATTCAACCGCTACCAGACGCTCGACGTGGTCCGCGCCGTGTGTGCCTCCGGCCGCCACGAGGAGATTGCATTGTACACCGGAAATGATGATAACATTGTTGCCGACCTGCTAACTACTTACCGTTTTGAATCCGGCGGGAAAATAATTGAAAAGGAATTCGTAGGGGGACTTCTTGGACACTGGGCGGTCTGGACGCGCAAAGCCGTAGCGCTGCTGGAGGAGATCAGACAGTTCAAGGCTAACGGAAGGGCTGGTGCAAGCGAGTTGCTGACACGTGGCATCGAGGTAACGGATATGAATGCAGCCATCTTCGATCCAGCGCACAGTTTCCACGGATGCATTCCCGGTATCCATGAAGTCTTGAGGAGACAGGGGCTGCTCGAGGGAAGATGGTGTCTCAATCCGGCTGAAGAACTTTCCCCTGGACAAATGGAGGAGATTGACAGGGTGTGTAATGCCTATCCGCATCTGACGGACGACGATTTTGTCAGGGAATTGCTGGAGAAAAAGGTTGTAAAATATTCCTGATGAAGAAGATATTGACCCTCACACACGGCTGTCCGGAAAAGCGACGTAATGAAACAGATTGAAATTCCCTTCGCGGAAGCATTCAGTAAGAATGCCAACCTTGGGGAAGTTTCGAAATTTCTGGACACACTTGATCGTGTCGATATCGACACGCAATCCTGGCCGGCGTATGACTATAAGCCCAAGGTAGAGTTTACCATGGCCCACAGCGGTGACTGTATCTTTATCAAGTTCAGTGTGGTGGAAAAATTTATTCAGGCCCTCTATCGCCAGAATAATGAACCGGTCAGCAAAGATAGTTGTGTTGAGTTTTTCATCGCGGTGGATAATGGCGGACATTATTACAACTTCGAATTCAACTGCATCGGAACGTGCAAGGCTGGATTTGGCAGCAAGAACAGGAAAGAACGCGACGACCTGGCCGATGCGATCATCGATCAGATCACCCGGCAATCCGTCATCAACACGGGAGGTCACTGCAACGCGGGTCTGATCGCCTGGAATCTGACGGTAGCCATTCCCCTGCAGGCGTTTTGCTACAGCGATATCGCGTCCTTCAAGGGACTGAAAGGCGGGGCGAACTTTTACAAATGCGGGGACGATCTGCCTGAACCGCATTTTATTGCGTGGAATGAAGTGAAAGCTCCTGAGCCGGACTTCCACCTTCCCGAATTTTTTGGGAAGATCCATTTTTTGTGATGTGTGGTGCGTCCGTTCTGCCAATGGTAAATCAGCGTGTAGCACGGAGCGAACCGCCCATCACGCGTCGTCATGTTCCCGGACGGATAAAAAATGCAGGCGCTTTTTTTCACTTTTCGGGTACGTACACGAACAACTTTACCGAATATTTTAGATATTTAATCTTTCGGCGGAGAGGTACCGTGTGACACGCAGTTTAATTGCCAACATAAAACCAAAACAATTTGTGACCTGGTGTCTTTGTGGTCAGGCCACGCCATCAAATCCTTAACAATCATTCCATGGAAAAAACATTTGACCGACGCAATTTTATTAAATCGACTGCCGCCGCAGGCATGGGTCTTGGCCTGAGTCTAACAGGCACCTCGCTGTTTGCGAAAGGGCAGCCTGTGGTTCAGAAGGGTAAAAGAGTCGGTATCATCGGCCTGGACACTTCCCACAGCGTCGCCTTCACGAAAACATTCAATGCAGAAAACCCCGGGCCTGAATATGGAGGTTATAAAGTAGTCGCTGCCTATCCGAAGGGAAGCAACGACATCGAATCAAGTGTGAAACGAATTCCGGGTTATATTGAAGAAGTAAAAAAGTTTGGTGTCGAGATTGTAGACTCAATCAAAGACCTGCTGAAAAAGGTCGATGTGGTGTTGCTTGAAACCAATGATGGTCGTCTGCATCTTGAGCAGGCCATTCCGGTCTTCAAATCAGGCAAGCGCGTGTTCATTGATAAGCCGATCGCAGCTTCGCTGTCAGATGCCATTGCGATATTCAATGAAGCGAAGAAACATAATGTCCCTGTATTCTCCGCTTCCTCCCTTCGTTATGCTCCCACCGTCAAGGCGATTGCCGAAGGTAAGGCGGGAAAAGTCCTGGGTGCGGACGTTTTCAGTCCTGCGCACCTGGAGAAAACGCACATGGATTTTTCATGGTATGGTATCCATGGCGTAGAGATCCTTTTCACGACGATGGGCCTGGGTTGCAAAAGTGTATCCCGCACCCATACCGAGGACGCCGATGTCGTTGTCGGATTGTGGGAAGATAACCGGATCGGTACTCTACGCGGAATCCGTTACCAGAAATCGGGATATGGCGGAAGCGTCTACGGCGATAAGTCCATTGAGCCTCTCGACGGCGCGGGTGGATATAATCCTTTGCTCATAGAGGTAGTGAAGTTCTTTGAATCGGGTCAGCCGCCGGTGTCCGCGGAAGAAACACTGGAGATATTTGCTTTTATGGAAGCTGCTGATGAAAGCAAGCGTCAGGGAGGAAAGATCGTCACACTCGAAAGTGTAATGGAAAAGGCAAAAGCTTCGCAGAAATAGAGACATGATCTAAACACATCTTTTTACCCAATACTATCAGATATGAATACGAAAAGAAGAGACTTTATAAAGAATGCGGCCCTGGGAGCCGCCGCCGTTTCATTCGGCGGGATCCTTCCGGGCTTCAGCGCGAAAAGTTATGGCAACATCCTCGGGGCGAACGACCGTATTAACGTGGCCGCTATGGGCGTGAATGCCCGCGGATTGGCCGTGTCGGGAAATTTCGCACGCCAGGAAGGTTGTGAAGTGATGTATGTCTGTGATGTGGATTCAAGGGCTGCGGACAAATGTATTTCCGCCATTGAAGGAATCCAGAACAAACGCCCGAAGGCAGCGCCGGACTTCAGGAAAGCGCTTGACGACAAAGACCTCGATGCGCTCATCGTTACAGCGCCCGACCACTGGCATGCGCCTGCAGCCATCATTGCCTGTAAGGCGGGCAAGCACGTGTATCTTGAAAAACCCTGCAGCCACAATCCGAACGAAGGGGAACTCGTCGTTGCAGCTGCAAAAAAATATAACCGCGTGATCCAGATGGGAAATCAGCGGAGGTCATGGCCCAACGTAGCCGCTGGCATCAAAGAAGTTCACGATGGCGCGATCGGCCGGCCCTATTTCGCCAAAACATGGTACACCAATAACCGCGAATCGATCGGAACAGGCAAGACTGCGGCCGTGCCGTCCTGGCTGGATTACGAATTATGGCAGGGACCAGCACCCCGCATGCCCTATAAAGACAACGTGATCCATTACAACTGGCACTGGTTCTGGAACTGGGGAACAGGTGAGGCCCTGAACAACGGTACGCATATGGTCGACCTGGCACGCTGGGGACTAAATGTTGACTACCCCGTGCGTGTTACCTCCGCCGGAGGCCGTTACCATTTCCAGGATGACTGGGAAACGCCCGATACGCAAGTGATCACCATGGACTTCGACAACAAAACTTCCATCACCTGGGAGGGACGCAGCTGCAACGGTCTTCGGATCGAAGGGAGCAGCGTGGGCGTGATCTTCTACGGCGACAAAGGTGCGCTCTATATCGATGGCGGAAATTCCTACAAGATATATGATCTTAAAAACAAGCTGGTGAAGGAAGTCGCAAACGACGTTACGGTGGATGCGCGCAATGCAGTCAACCCGTCACAGCAGCTGGATGGTTTTCATATTCAGAACTTCTTCGACGGTATCCGGAAAGGAACGGCGCAGGCCGCAGATATCCTCGGCGGACACAAGAGCACATTGCTTGTGCAGTTGGGTAACATTGCCCAGCGTTCAGGCAGCACACTGAATATCGATCCGAAAAATGGTCATATCCTCGGTAACCGCGATGCCATGAAATACTGGAGCCGCGAATATGCCAAAGGCTGGGAACCAAAAGTATAATTAGTTTCACTGGAACGGGAGCCCCCCGGTGAGAAGCCGGGGCGGCAGCCCTTCAGTTTTTATTTAATATCAACAGTCAAAGAAGTCCTGATTATGAGTACTACAGCCATAGGTGCAAAAGACAAGAGAAAGGAAATTGAATCGGTAGAGGTTGGATCTTTGAGCAGGCGCAAGACCATTATCTCGATACTCATAATCGCACTGCTGTTCTTTATTTTCGGATTTGTATCCTGGATCAATGCCATTCTGATCCCGTACTTCAAGATTGCTTTCGTACTTACAAACTTCCAGGCCTACCTGGTTGCTTTTGCTTTTTACATTTCCTACTTCGTGATGTCGGTGCCTTCCGCCTTTATGCTGAAGCGCGTCGGATTCAAGAAGGGAATGATGTATGGATTCTGGATTATGGCAGTCGGCGCATTTTTGTTTGTGCCCGCGGCATACGTGAGAATGTACGAGATCTTTTTATTGGGTCTTTTCACACTGGGTGCAGGACTGGCGGTTTTGCAAACTGCTGCCAACCCTTACATTACCGTGCTGGGTCCGAAGGAAAGGGCTGCGCAACGCATCAGCATCATGGGTATCTGCAATAAAGGAGCAGGCATCCTGGCGCCGATCTTATTTGCAGCGGTCATTTTGAAGGCTTCCGACAGTGAAATGTTCAGTCAGCTGTCGACGATGGGGGAAGCAGAGAAAGAAGCAGCGCTTGACGAACTTATCAAACGGGTGATCGTTCCCTATGCGTGTGTCGGCACCGTGCTTTTTGGATTGGGATTGTTTGTGCGTTTTTCACCGCTTCCGGAAATCAACACGGAGCAGGAAAGTCCGGAGGTGGCTTCCGCCAATGTTGGAAAGACGAGTATCTTTCAATTTCCTCACCTGATACTTGGTGCGTTGGCGATCTTTATTCACGTCGGAACACAGGTGATTGCCATTGACACCATTATCGGATATGCGAACTCAATGAATATTCAGTTGATGGAGGCGAAAGTTTTCCCTTCCTACACTTTATTCGCCACCATTTGCGGCTATATACTGGGCATTGTTTGTATACCGAGATTCATCAGCCAGGTGAATGTCCTGCGCATCTGTACGGTTCTCGGAGCCCTGTTTACGCTGGGAATTATCTTCACCCGGGGTGACGTGACTTTCCTGGGCCATCAGGCAGACATTTCAATCTGGTTCGTTGTACTATTGGGGCTGGCCAACTCGCTCGTGTGGGCAGGGATCTGGCCTTTGGCGCTGGACGGCCTGGGTAAATTTACCAAGCTGGGTGCGTCCGTCATGATCATGGGATTGTGTGGCAACGCCATTATGCCGTTGTTTTATGGCCATTTCGCCGACGTCTACGATGTGCGTACTGCTTATTGGGTCCTGTTTCCATGTTATCTTTACCTGATCTATTATGCAGCTTATGGCCACCGCATCAGAAGGTGGTCACTGTAATGCATTCAATGTAGTGTTGTAACTGAAACTTGGTATGTACCCTCAAAAAATAAAAATCTTCAATGGCAAAATCATCACCCCTTACCGGATCATTCCGCAGGGCAGTGTTCTTATTTCAGGAGATACCATTGCTGCTGTAAGCGAAGGAAACATCGTTGCGACCGATGCGGTGGAGATCGATGCGGGAGGGAAATATGTAGCCCCCGGATTTATCGACATCCACGTCCACGGCGGTGGCGGACATGATTTTATGGATGGCAATGAAACCGCTTTCCTGAAAATTGCCGAAACGCATGTGAAGTATGGCACCACCGCGATGCTTCCGACCACGTTAACAAGTGAAAAGGAGGGATTGCTGGAAACGCTTTCCATCTACGAAGACGCAAACAAAAAGAATAAGAACGGATCCCAGTTTCTCGGCATGCACCTCGAGGGGCCTTACTTCGCTATGAACCAGCGCGGCGCACAGGACCCCCGTTATATCCGTGATCCAGACCCCGAGGAATATAAGGAAGTGATCGCGAAGTCCTCGTCCATCAGACGCTGGAGTGCGGCACCGGAGTTGAAGGGGGCCATTGCTTTCGGACAATATCTGTGCGAACACGGGATCCTCGCTGCGGTAGCGCATACCGATGCCGTATATGAAGAGGTCATCGAAGCGTTCGATAACGGCTATACACTGGCCACGCATTTGTATTCGGGCATGTCTGGCGTGACGCGAAGAAATGCTTTCCGGTTTGCAGGAGTGATCGAGAGCGCGTTTCTGATCGACGAAATGGATGTTGAAATCATTGCTGACGGTGTTCATCTTCCGGCGCCGTTGTTGAAGCTTGTATACAAGATCAAAGGCGCTGAAAGAACGGCGCTCATTACCGATTCCATGCGGGCAGCAGGCATGCCTCCCGGAAAAAGCATTTTGGGAAATCTGAAGACCGGGCTGCACGTGATCGTGGAAGATGATGTGGCCAAGTTGCCCGACCGCACTGCGTTTGCCGGAAGCGTTGCGACCGCGGACAGGCTGGTGCGGAACATGATCTCACTGGCGGATGTGCCATTGATCGATGCTGTTCGTATGATGACCAGCACACCTGCCCGCATCGCAGGGGTTTCAGGCCGCAAAGGATCACTGGCGAAGGGCAAAGATGCTGACATCGTGATCTTCGATGAAAAAATAAATATCGAAACGACCCTTATCAAAGGGAGGGTAGTGCACACCTCCGCCCATGCGGGAATGGGCGCGAAAGCCCAGGCGGGATAAAATTTTTTCGATTCTCAGACAATTGGCCATCCAATACTATGTTAAAACAAATTCAGGCAGATATCTTAACGGTAAGGATATCCGAAAACCGTCCCCAGCTTGGCGCAGATGCGACGGCACTCGCCGCAGCCAGGCTCAGGAAATTATTGGCCGACAGAGAGTTTCTCAATATTGTTTTTGCCGCCGCGCCTTCACAAAATGAATTCCTGGCTGCGCTGGCAAAGGAAAAAGGAATCGACTGGAGCCGCGTCCGCGCTTTTCACATGGATGAATATATCGGCTTGCCTGAAGTAGCCCCCCAGCGCTTCGGCAATTACCTGAAGAAACATTTTTTCGATCTGGTCCCTTTGCGGGAGGTTCATTTTTTGCAGGGTGATGCGATCGATCCCGACGCGGAGTGCCGCCGGTATGCTGAGCTTTTGATCCGTTATCCGGTGGATGTTGTTTTTATGGGCATCGGTGAGAATACGCACATTGCCTTCAATGATCCGCATGCCGCCATGTTCAATGATCCTCACATGGTGAAAGTGGTAGATCTTGATCTGGCATGCAGACAACAGCAGGTAAATGATGGATGCTTCAGGCGTCTCGAGGATGTGCCCCAGCATGCCCTCACGTTAACCATTCCTGCGCTCATGAAGGGTGATCACATTTTCTGCATGGTCCCGGGAAAAACAAAGGCCCAGGCTGTGTACCATACGCTGAAGAGTAACATCCATGAGCAGTATCCTTCGACGATTCTGAGAACCCACCCCAGCGCCATCCTGTTTATCGATCAGGACAGCAGTTCCTTACTGGATTGATTTCTTCCCCAATCGCTAATTCCTAATTCCCAATTCCTAATGCCTAATGCCTAATTCCTAATGCCTAATTCCTAATTCCTAATTCCTAATGCCTAATTCCTAACCCCACAACCGACAACCAGGCCCCGCCCATCATTCCACCTGGTTCTCCTCCAGCTGCGGATACCGGATCCCCAGCTGTTCCAGATACGTGTCGTATTGCGCAGGATTGTAATAGAACTTTTTCAGTTCCGGTCTGTACTCCGCCATGATCTCTGTATTGAGATGTGTTGCAGGCTTTGTATCAGGCTGTACGAAGGGTATGTATTTCATCTCTTTCGTTTGCACCTCATTGTGGTAATCCCAGGCGTCTCCAATGATGCGCGGGTTGGTAAGCATATCGATTAACGTGGCAGAGACAACCTTTGCGCCAGCCACGACGCCCTTATGCGCAATGGGTGTTGCCATCGCGATCGCATCCGCCCAGTTGTGGCCAGGTGTTCCCGGAATGTTGGCAGGGTATCGAAAGACGACGGTTGGAATATTCCAGGCGATATCGGCGATGTCATCGCTTCCCGCGCCCCATGAAAATTTTGCGGGACCGGCCAGGGTGTCGAGTTTTGTGGCCAGCCCGTTCTTGTTCGGTGCATTGACAAGTTTCTGAACGGCTTTGGCCAATGCCTGATCATCGTCGTCCCACTTCGGCAACCCAACTGTCTTGATATTTTTATATACCGCGTCTGCGATGGCTTTGTTAAAGTGTCCGGGCCATGCTGTTCCCAATAGCCTGTGCGATACTTTTGTTTCGGTCATATCAGCAACTGCGTTTGCATAACGGATGGCATCATCATACATTGTTTTGATATCTTCATACGTTCTTTCCCTGAGGAAATACCAGACAGAAGCGCTGGAAGGAACCACATTCGGCTGATCTCCCCCATCCGTGATAACATAATGCGAGCGGTGTGTCGGTTTCTGATGTTCTCTCTTGAAGTTCCATGCGACGTTCATCAGCTCGACCGCGTCGAGGGCGCTCTTGCCACGCCAGGGCGCACCCGCCGAGTGGGCTGAGCTCCCTTCGAAGGTAAACTCAACGGACACAAGACCATTATTTCCTGCGTCACCCCAGGTTACGTTCAGGTTGCTGCCGACGTGGGTGAAAATGCATGCATCCGCATTTTTAAAATATCCATCGCGTACGTACCAGGCTTTCGCAGCAAGCAATTCTTCTGCAACGCCCGGCCAGATCACCAGTGTGCCGGAAAGATTTTCCCGTTCCATGATCTTTTTCACTTCAATGGCAGAGAGGATTACCAGCGGTAAACCTGAGTTGTGACCTTCTCCGTGGCCGGGGGCGCCTTCAACGATCGGCGCCTTATACGCAACGCCAGGTTTCTGTGAAGCTTTGGGAATGCAGTCGATGTCACTGCCCAGCGCAATGACCGGTTTACCATTGCCCCATTTCGCCAGCCAGGCAGTGGGAATGCCACTGATCCCCCGTTCAATTGTGAATCCGTTCTTTTCCAGGATCCCGGTGAGATAACCGGAAGTTTCCGTTTCATGGAATCCGAGTTCAGAAAAGCTGAAGACCATGTCTACCATTTCCTGCGCTGTTTTCGCTTTTTCATCTACAGCCTTCATCACTTCGGTTTTCCACAGTTCTGCTTTCTGTGAAACGCGGTTTTGTTTCTGCGCGAAAACATCCGCGATCATGACAGCCAGGAACAACAGGAGATACAGTCTTTTATCGCAAAGCATAAGCAAGATTTTTTGGAGGCCCTATTTAAATGTAAATAACTTTTCAGCCGTATCAAAGCGCAGGGGAAGCAGCGCCGGGAGATTTTCTTTTCACATCTCCGTGACAATTCAGATGTCCATACCAGGATGGTCAGAACGATGAAGAGACAGAACGAACGCGACTGCCAGCAGAAGACCGGTCAGGAAGATGTGTGGAGCGATGATATTTCGAACCCGGTCTCACCGATGTTCCCAGTATTGTTTCATTTTCTTTCGCAGGAAGGCAACGCTGCGTTCCAGCTGTTCCATGCCGTCCACGCCATCTTCTATACTGATCCAGCCATCAAAGCCTTTGCTTTTAAGTTCCGTGAAGATGGCATCGTAATCGTTGAGTCCTTTCCCGATCTCCCCATGGCTGAGGCGTTTGGCGTAACCTGCGGCGCCCCCTTCTTCACGGCGTAAGTCCTCGATCGTGCCCTCTTTCAGGTAGCGGTCGCTGGCGTGCATGGTGACAACGCGATGCGACACGCGCTTTAACAATTCAAGGGGATCTTCGCCGGCGAGGTACGTGTTGCTCGGATCGTAATTCACACCGAAGTTTTTGTGATGGATGCTGTCGACCAGTTTGCAAAAGACATCCATCTTCTGGGCAAATTCGGGGTATTCCCAGAAGTCATCTTTGTAATGGTTTTCGATAATGAGTGTGATGTTGCGCTCCTGCGCATACGGAATACATTCCACGATCGCCTCGGCGGCAAGTTTAACACCTTCATCAACCGAGAGCTCCGGACGCCGCTGGCCCGAAAGTACGCGACAATAGGAACCGCCGAGGGTATGGGTCATGTCGATCCACCTTTTCTGTTTAGCGATTTCTTTTTTTCGGAAGGCTGCATCCGGATGCGTGAAGTCGGGCGAGCAGCACATCATGGGGATCACTTTTCCGCGGTCTTCCACAGCCTTGCGGAAGCCTGGCCACTTGGATTCGTCCGCCATCTCCAGGAACCCCGCGTACCACTCGAGTCCATCGATGTCCAGCTTGCAGGCAAGATCGATCCATTCGGATAATTTCATGCTACCGTCTTTACAAAGGGCCTGCATGAAGGCTTTCGGGAATGCGGCTAACCTGGGCATAGTTCAATACAAAGTTTAAGAATTAACGTTCGTGGTCATTCACTTCTTCGTCGTTCCGACCTGTTGTTCACAAATGAAGGCGACGGATACTTTCAGTCGCGCGCGGTTTCCGGTTCGTGTCGCGCATATCTTATCAGGGGTGAACCTAAAACTCTTTTGGCGGGTTCCGGCCGAGCATGGGATATTGTTCAAGGTCTACAACCTGTCCGCTAACAGGTCCGCTTTCGTCGGAGAGCCAGTAAATGGCTGCAGCCGCCATCTCGGCGGGCGCGAGAATTCTGCCCGCGGGGGCGAATACATTCGGGATCTGTTTATACCAGTCATCGGGTAACCCCTGCTCTTCCTTGCGTTTTATTTCCTTTTCGGTGAGCACCCATCCCGGGTTGATCTGATTGACCCTGACGCCTGCTTCTCTGTGAAGCGTATCGCCGAGATTGCGGGTAAGGGTCATGAGCGCGCCTTTTGATATGCTGTATGCCAGCAGATTTGGTTCGCCGCTCCACGCGTTGACTGAACCGATATTGAGCACACAGCCTCCCGTTTGTTTCAGGTAAGGAAACGCAGCCTGAATAAGCGCGAACGGGGCAATGGTATTTATCTCGAGTACTTTTCTTAAGAAATCAGGGTCCGTGGTCTCCATATTGGACGACACTACCCAGGCGGCGTTGTTCACCACCGCGTCGATTTTGCCAAACCTTCTGACGGCAACGTTGACAACGTTTGCTGCAGCTCCGGAGGCTGAAATATCTTCAATGTGTAAAATTGATTTTTCCCCTCCGATCTGCGACACTACTTCCTTTCCGAGGTCATCTTCAAGACCGTGGATGACAACAGATGCTCCCTCGGACACGCAACGTAGCGCGATCGCCTTACCGATACCCGTGGTACTTCCTGTGACGATGATGACTTTGTCGCGGAGACGCACGGCTATACGGGCTTAAGGACGCTTTTCACGATTTCTCCATGGTGCATCTTTTCGAAAGCCTCATGCCATTCCGTGATGGGCCAAACGCCGCCGATGATGGGTTTGACATTGAGCTGACCACTGGCCAGCAATGCGATCACCCTTTCCCATATGGGCCAGTTGTGGCTGAAGCTTCCCTGAAGTCTTACATTTTTCTGGACGAGCGGGTCGAGGGAAAATCCCAGTGGCTGGGGACCCCAACCAACTTTGGTGATCTGGCCGTTAGGACGAACAAGTTCCAATGCGATCTTCAGGGTGGCGCTGGCGCCGGAGGCGTCAATGACGCAATCTGCGCCCAGCCCGTCGCGTTGCCGGGCCCAGGGATTTGCGTCGCCGATGATGACATCGCATCCGTATTGTTTCCCCACATTCAGCCTGTTCCGGTCGTGCTCAAGGCCGAGGAGCGCTACTTCCGCGCCACAGAGCCTGGCTACGGCTGCGCAGAGAATACCAATGGTGCCGGGGCCGATAACGACGACGCGGTCGCCCGGTCTTACCGTGGAATTGACGACGACGGCATTATAGGCGACGGAGCAGGGTTCAGTCAGGCACGCCTGTTCAAAGGCCAGCGTGTCCGGAACGCGGTGCAGGCAGCGCGCGGGCACGCGTACATATTTTGTCATGGCGCCGTTCACGCCATAACCAAAACCTTTGCGTGTAGGGTCCAGGTTATAGAGTCCGATGCGCGTCATGCAATTGTCGGGATCGATCACCGCCGCAGTTTCGCTGACGACGCGGTCGCCCGCCTTCCATCCTTTGACACGGGTGCCGGTTTCAACGACATGGCCTCCGAATTCATGACCCAGCACTACCGGATAATTTACCGGCCAGCTGTGATTGGACGTCCACTGATGAAGATCGCTGCCGCAAACGCCGACGTTCGCTACTTCCAGCAAGACATCTTCGTCGCCAATGGTTGGTCTTTCGATTTCCCTGATTTCGACTGAACCTTTTTCCGGCGCATAATTGACAACCGCTGCTGATTTCATTTTGATGTGTTAATGTGTTAATGTTTTAATGTGTTAATGTGATAATGTGTTAATGTGTTAATGTCTGATGTCTAGGCAACGTCGCCGTAGGCGTGGATGTTCTGGCAGATCAATCGCAGCGAATCCTCCAGATTTCCGCTGGCAGTTTTGAATGCGTCGGCGTCCACTGTCAGCGGGGCGCCCAGTACCACAAGCGGAGCGCCATATTCCGGACAACGGATTGCCTGCTCCAGCGTTAAGCCACCGACGGCTTGTACCGGCACTTTCACCGCTTTCACCACTTCGCGGAGTTGATCCAACGGACTGGGCATACGCTTTCCTTGCGCCGCAATGCCGCGTCTCTCATCGTATCCGATATGGTGGATCACATAGTCACACCCCAGGTTTTCGAGCCACCGCGCGCCCTCGACCATATCCGGGCAGCCGAGATTATCTCCCATCACGCCGATCCCGTAATCCTTGCCGGCCCTGACCACACACCTGATCGTTTCTTCATGTGCGCGGGCCATGACCACCACATGCGTGGCGCCTGCCTTTGCCATCATCTCTGCTTCCAGGTATCCGCCGTCCATGGTTTTAAGGTCGGCAACAATGGGCGTTTTGGGAAAAGCTTCCCGCAGTTTCCTGACGCCGTGCAAACCTTCTGCAAGGATCAGGGGTGTACCTGCCTCGAGCCAGTCGACGCCGGCGCGCAAAGCCATGGCTGCAGTTTCCAGCGCTTCATCGATGTTGGTCAGATCAAGTGAAATTTGAACAATGGGTTTCATTGCGATTATTTTTGAAACGTTAGAAGTTCTCCCGACGGGCGGCGGATAAAGCCTTTTACCAAAAATGGAAGGTTATTTTTTGAGAAGCAAACAATTCAATACAGGGGGGCAAAAGATTGTATTATTGACGTTTTTTGTGCTTTCATGTGCGCAAAATTCGACACGTCTGCGCTGTAGCTTTCATACCTTTATATTCATAGATTACTGGTTTGGGTTAAGTAAAATCCAGTAAAGGGTCGACCGCTTTAAAAGGTGGCCGACCCTTTTGTTTTTCATAAACTGAGCTCCATTACATGCGATACAGTATTATTTTCATGGCAGGTCTGTTCACAAGGCTTCCTCCAGCCAGCCTCCGCCGGCCACTACTTTCCGCTGTCGCAGGCACCATGGATACGGGCGCCGCGAGTGACCAATGCGTCATCCGGAAATAAAGATGTCCGTTCCGCTTTATTGTTTTGTTTAAGTTGTATTTTGGAATGTTTATAAATCAGGAAATATGAAGATCAGACTTATCCTCGTTCTTTTATTGATGGCCGGGGTTTCCGTTTCTGCGCAACCGCGGAAAACGGAGAATATTTTTATCATCACCCTGGACGGATTCAGGTGGCAGGAACTTTATACCGGTGCGGATTCACTGCTGGTTGAGAACAAGGAATTTGTGCACGATCCAGAAGCCCTGAAGTCGCGCTTCTGGGCAAACACACCGCTGGAGCGCCGGAAGATACTGATGCCTTTCTTCTGGAACACGATCGCCGCACAGGGACAGTTGTATGGCAACCGGAAGTTTGACAATAAGGTGGACTGTTCCAACAGCATGTGGTTCTCATACCCCGGCTACAGCGAGATCCTGTGTGGATTTGCTGACGATGAAAACATTAACAGCAATAAAAAGATCAACAATCCCAACGAAACCCTGCTCGAGTTTTTAAACAAAATGCCTGACTATAAGGGAAAGGTTGCGGCCTTTGGATCCTGGGATGTATTTCCTTTCATCGTTAACGAACAACGCAGCGGCATACCGGTCAATGCGGGCTTTGAAAAAGCAGGCGGGGAAAAGCTTACGGACCGCGAAAAGTTTCTGAATACTTTACAGGACGAGATACCGGGTCCGTGGGGCGGAGTGCGCCTCGATGCGTTCACCCATTATTTTGCGCTGGAACATCTGCAAAAGAAACAACCGGATGTCATCTACATCGCTTATGGCGAAACCGACGACTTTGCACATGATGGCCGTTACGATGAGTACCTGAAATCGGCGCACCGCACGGATCAGTTTATCGGAGATCTCTGGAACTGGGTTCAATCACAAAAGAAATACAAGGACAAGACAACTTTCCTGATCACTACTGACCACGGGAGAGGTACACAACCGATCGAAAGCTGGCGTAGTCATGGCGACGAAGTTGCGGGCGCAGGTCAGATCTGGTTTGCTGTGATGGGGCCGGATACACCGCCCACCGGAGAACAAAAGGGTGCAGGTCAGCTCCATCAGAATCAGGTGGCGAAAACCGCTGCTGCCTTTCTCGGTGTGGAATATAAGAACAGAAAAGCAGTGGGCGATGTCGTATCGACTTCCATCAAAAAATAGATCCCGGTAGCAGTGTGATCCCGCGTGTGGCTGCACCTGCCAACTTTTCGCAAAGGGTGACTTCTTAAACGTAATTCGCCCATCATGGATACGGTGAATTGCCTATTCTTGCTTCATTAACCGGTCATTATGTTTTCAACTAACCATGTATCGATGAAGCGATCAGCGCAACGGTGTTTTCTACTGCTTTCCGTTATTTTTGCCGGGGCATGTAATGATGAAAAAGACAATTCAAGCCAACCCTCGCATGAGGACGTTGCCTTCCTTCAGGACTTCAGCAAGAAATACAACCTTCAGGATAGTGTAAAACTGAATCGGGTTTACAGCGATCGCAACGGCGTGATCGGGATTTCCACGTCAGAAAATCTGTATCGACCACATGCGGGCGACTTATTGTATCCCGGTGTTTTGGTAAAAGAAAAGTATTACCGCCCGATTGCTGATAAGAAGATCGCCAACCTTACGCTCTATAAGCAGCATTTTGTTTATGTGGATGACAAGGCAGTGCTCAGCAACGCATGGGCAGGAAACCTCTACGTCAAACATACCTTGCCAAAGGCAACCCTGCTCGCTGGGGGGAAAGATTTTGATTTCCTGATCTCTGATGGCAAGTCTTTGCAATACCTGAAAGACTCTACAGTTGCCTGGAAAGCGGATCACACTGAAAGGGTGCTGGATATTGTCTTTGATACCGGTAAGGATCGTTTCCTTATTCTCGGCAGCGGAAGTATTTTCTCTTTTTCGACCGGGGAGCACACGTTGAAATCTGAGTTCAGTCAACCGGACCTCACGTGCCTGGCCGTCGCTGAAGAACGAAACGAACTGATCGTGGGAACCCGCGACGGTTATTTTGCGCTGGATCCCGCAACGATGAAGCCCAAGGGGGAAGTGCAACGAAAACTGCCCTGGACCGAGCTTACCACGGTGCAGGAGGTGAATGGAAATCTCTGGTTTGGTACAACACGGGGTGCTTTCATGGTAAAGGACAACGGTAAGTTTAACTATTACGCTTCCAAAAGATGGATGCCTTCAGATAAAGTAGTTGATATTGAAGGCGGTCCTGAAAATTCAATCCTGATCCTTACGGACAAAGGCCTGGGTCAGATCTGCTACAAGGAGATGACCCTTCATGACAAGGCAATGTTCTTTCAGAAACAGGTCCGCAACAGACACATCCGCCACGGATTCAACGGTACCCTGGGTTATATGACCGATGGAAATGTGAGCACAGGTTCACTTGAGGATTCAGACAACGATGGTCTGTGGACGAGCATGTATATGGGCGCAGAGGTTTTCCGTTATGCTGTTACCAGATCAGAAGATGCATTGCAGAACCTACGCGAGTCAATGGAAGCCATGGAACGCCTGTACACCATCAATGGTGTGAAAGGTTTTCCGTCCCGTTCTTTTGAAAGGCGCGGATATAAATATGAAGACAAGCCGTGGCGAAGAGCTGCGCATCCTGAGTGGGATTGGAAATCCACGACAAGCAGCGATGAGGCGATTGGTCACATCTTCGTTTTCGGCGCCATGGCGGAACTCGTGGACGACAAGGATCTACGCGATCGCGCTATCGTCATGATCGATTCACTGATGCAGCACGTGGTTGATAACGATATGTACCTGGTGGATTGGAACGGCGAACCTACCCTGTGGGGCAAATGGCATCCCGACTATGTCAATGCGAGACCGAAAATGGTGGGAGACAGGAAGATCAATGCTTCAAACATTGTCGCCATGTTACAGACTGCCTACCATTTTACCAAAAAGGAGATCTATAAAGAAAAGGCTTTCGAATTGATGAACCGGCATGGCTATTACGAAAACCTGATGCATCCGATGCGGTCGGTCGGAAGGGCGCCGGAAGATGCTGATGACTGGAGTAAAATGCTTTCAGAATCATGGAATCATTCCGACGACGAGATGTATTTTCTCGGGTACTGGGGTTTGTATCGCTATGCTTTCAATGATACGTTGAAAACAAAATTCAAGGAATCCATTCTTGACCACTGGGAGATTGAGCGTCCCGAGAAAGAAGGAGCCTGGAATATATTCACGGCGCTCACGGGTGTCAATGATTTTGATCTTGAAGAAGCCATCTGGTATCTGCAGGAATATCCGTTGGACCTGGTGCACTGGAGTGTGACGAACAGTCACCGGAAAGACATTGATCGGATGGAGCCGAATTTTCGGAATCAAACGATCACCGAGGTGTTGCCGCCTGACGAACTGCCGATCAACCGCCACAACGCAAACCGTTTTCAACTCGACGGTGGTGATGGTGGTTCTTCGGAATACAGCGCCGGGGATATATGGCTGTTGCCGTATTGGATGGGACGTTATCTCGGGGTAATCGGTAAACAGTAATCAGTAAACAGTAAACAGTAATCAGTGCGGGGGTCGGGACGCATGATGATGCGTGGAGACGACTTAATTTTTGAATTGAAAGCAGGTCTTTCCAGAGCCCACAAATCTTAAATCTTAAACCTTAAATCTTAAATCTTAAATCTTAAACTTTGAATTTTGAATACCTTTATCCCTAACATTTTCTAAATATGGTAATCGGTGTTGATTTGGGCGGCACGAAAGTCAGGGCAGGCGTTGCGGTGAACGGGGAGGTCCGGGACCAGACCCAACAGCTCATTAACAGCAGGGGGTCGCAATCAGAAACGCTGGGTCAGCTGATGGATATGATACGACCCCTGATGACTTCCGGTATTGTCGGGATTGGTTTGGGCGTGCCTTCCGTTGTCGACATTGCGCGGGGAATTGTTTACAACGTAGTGAATATACCATCCTGGGGTTGCGTGCCCTTGAAGGATATCCTTGAAGCTGAATTCTCCGTTCCGGTTTCAGTCAATAATGATGTTAACTGCTTTGCGCTTGGAGAACAGCGCTTCGGGCGTTTGAAAGGTTTCAGGGACGCCGTGGGGATCACTTCGGGAACGGGAGTTGGTTCCGGAATTATCATCAACAATTCGCTTTATCCCGGAAGGAACTGCGGAGCAGGTGAAATCGGGCTCTTGAGTTATCGCGACCACAACCTCGAATATTACGCGAGCGGAAATTTTTTTCCTGCCATGCATCAGGTGTCTGCGATCAGGGCCCATGACCTTGCTTCATCCGGAGATGAAACAGCGCTGAAATGGTGGCGCGAATTCGGGGAGCATATGGGCCAGGTCATCAAGACCGTCGTGTATACATACGATCCGGAGGCGATCGTGATTGGCGGCTCGCTTTCAAAGGCATTTAATTTTTTCCAACAGGCGATGCTGGATTCGCTGCAGGATTTTTCATATCCGGAATCCATCAGAAGGCTGAAGATCTTTCAGTCGGTTAATGAAGACATCACCTTATTGGGGGCCGCGGCTTTGATCGGTCCTCAGCATGCCAGTGCTGTTTAAACTTTGATAGGAACGGCGCTTATATTGGCAGCAAATCATTGTTTTACAAATACTTATAAGTCGCGATCCCGCGTGGCCACGCGTCAAAATTCTTGCGCAAACCTTGCAAAGGTAGACGCAAAATGCCCCTACGGGAAACCTGTAAGTATCTATCTTTCATATGCATAAAATGGCTGAAACGCGCGGGGGGATGGAAGTGATGTGAACCGGGTGTAATGTCAGGATAACGGGAGTTGTCATTGTGTCGAATCAAAAAGAATCAAAGGACCACGAACAATCAACCACACTCATAAAAAATCAATTAAACAAATAACGTATGGATCTAAATTTTTACCGGAAGAGGAAGCTTTGCAGGAGCATGTTATCACTCCTGCTTTCGCTATTGCTGATCGGCAACGGATTTGCGATGCCCTCATTGCAGGAAGTCAGAGTTACAGGAACCGTCACCTCATCGGACGACGGTGCAGGCCTACCGGGCGTTAGTGTTTTGGTGAAGGGAACACAACAGGGAACGATTACAGATTCGGAGGGAAATTATTCAATCACGGTACCAAATAATTCCGCCGTATTGGTTTTTTCATTCATTGGATACAATTCCCAGGAAATTGCGATGGGCGGGAGAACGGCGATTAGTGTTAGCATGGAGCCGAGTGCCGAACAACTAAATGAAGTAGTCATTACGGCGCTGGGTATTGAACGGGAGCAACGATCTCTTGGCTATTCAGTAGCGGAGGTCCAGGGCGATGACCTGAATAAGGTTGCGCAGGAGAATGTGCTGAATGCGCTTTCAGGAAGAGTGCCCGGGGTTACGATCAACTCTACGGGAACTACAGGTTCCTCAGTGAGCATGGTGATCCGGGGTGCGACATCCCTGAGCAGCGATAATCAACCGCTGTTCGTCATCGACGGTGTACCTGTAATCAATACATTAAACAACATCACCGAGATCGGGAATGAAAACAGGGCGGACTTTGGAAACGCGATCTCGGATCTCAATCCCGAAGATATTGCCAGCGTCTCGGTGTTGAAAGGCCCGAGCGCTGCTGCCTTATACGGCTCACGCGCCGGTAATGGTGTTGTTTTGATCACCACCAAGAACGGGTCCCGGGCGCAGAAATTAAGTGTTTCCGTAACCTCGAATACGGTGGTTGAAAGGCCCTACCATTATTTGAAAATGCATGACGATTATGCCACAGGTATTCTTCCTTTCACTCCTGACAACAATCCTTATCCGGGTGGTGTTCTTGTGATCGATGAAGGTTCTGCGGCCGGCATAGGGCCCCGGTTAGACAGGGGGTACAATGCGATCCAATGGAACAGTCCGCTGGATTCCAATGGAGATCCAATTCCTACACCCCTTGTGTCGCACCCTGACAATGTGAAGAACTTCTTGCGCAACGGCATCACGACGACAAATGGTATTTCGCTGGCAAACAACAAAGAAAGGTTAACATACCGCTTGTCTTATTCGAATATGACTAACCGGGGTATCATACCCAATTCTGATCTCTTTAAGAATTCCTTAAGCCTGAATACGGCCGTGAAAGCGAATGACAAGCTCACGATCAGTACCAATCTGAACCTGAGTCGCAGCAATTCGAATAACAGACCGTCAGGTAACCGCGGTACCAATCCGATCGAATGGGCTTACAAGGTTTCTCCGCATATCGATATTCACGATCTTGAAAATTATTGGGTTCCCGGACAAGAAGGACTACAGCAACTTTCCCAGGCGCCTGGCGATTATAACAACCCGTACTTTCTCGCCTATGAGGTAAATAACGCGTTTGTTCGCGACAGATTATACGGCAATTTGAAAGCGGAATGGCAGATCACCCCTGAGTTCAGTTTGATGGGTCGGTATGGTCTGGATACCTACAACGAACAGCGTGAGGTAAAGATCGGAAGCAGTTACACGGGAGAATCCAACAATGGTGCCTATGGTATTGTTGATATGAACCGGTACGAACGCAACGCTGACTTCCTTGCGACCTACAGCAAAGACTTAACCAATTTCAGTTTAACAGCATCAGTTGGTGGAAATGCGCGGTTTGCCAAATTCACCGACGTCGCTAACGCGAGCCGTAACCGTGCCGGTCTGATTGTTCCCGGATTGTACAACCTTTCTAACATCGCCCCGGGCAACCTCGCTTACAGCAGCTATCTTTCAAAGAAGGCCGTGCATAGCTTGTATGGACTGCTTAACCTTGGTTTTAAGGACATGATCTACCTGGATGTTACAGCCAGAAATGACTGGTCCAGTACCCTGCCCGTTGAAAACAGATCTTATTTTTATCCTTCGGCATCACTCAGTGTCTTGATCAATGAAATGGTTGATATATCAAACCTGGATCTTTTGAAACTCAGGGGAGGCGTAGCCCAGGTCGGAAATGATACGGATCCCTACAGGTTAATTAACGTCCTGGGAACGGCCGAATCATGGGGTGGCGTACCCCGGTTATCCAAATCGGGTACGATCCTATTACCGGACCTTAAGCCGGAACAGGCTATTTCCTACGAAGCAGGTGTTGATCTCGCTTTGTTCGCAAACCGTCTCAGGTTGTCCGGAACTTATTACAAAGTAGAAAATGAAAACCAGATCCTTGAAGTTGGGCTTGCCCCGTCCTCAGGATATACCCAGCGGAATATCAATACTGGTTTGCTCGTGAGCAAAGGTGTTGAGTTATCCTTGGGTGTTACACCTTTTCAGAAGGGTGACTGGAGATGGGATGTCAACTTGAACTATTCCAAAAACAGAACGAGGATAGAGGAACTGCCTGAAGGTATGGATTTCCTGAATTTGTGGACTGACGCCAAAGGAGGAGCCAGGACCTACGTCGGTGGTGAAATCGGAGATATATACGATGCGAAACTGGTGACAGTTGAGGATGTAAATTCTCCTTATTACGGCTATCCGATCCTTGATGAGGATGGTTCATGGCAGGATGTTGGTTTCAGCAATACCAAGGAAAAAATAGGAAACTTCAACCCTGACTTCTTGTTAGGAATGCAAACATCCATATCCTATAAAGCTTTCGCGCTGAACATGTCTTTTGACTGGAGAAGTGGCGGTGATTTCGTATCTCAGACCTATCGTTACAGTGAATCCGACCTGAAGACACAGCGGTTCCTGGATCTGCTGATCCATCCGGGCGGAAGAACAGGTGATGAATTGCGGGACTATCTCGTAAACAATGACCTTGTTGTTGTAAGGGATCATTTCAATATTGTCGGCGGCCCGACTGACGAGTATGGAGGTTTCCCGTTTGAATATGGCGGAAACACTTATCCCTATGCTGTATTCAACCCCGGTGTGATTGCAGAATACGATGATGATGGTAATATTATCGGATACATCGAGAACCTGGGTGGCGCGGAGACAAAGTACATTCCTTACGCCGACAACTACCCTTGGTCATTTACCAAGGCGGCAATGTTTGACGCATCTTTCATCAAGCTGAGGGAAATATCGCTTTCCTATGCGTTGCCTGCTTCGTTTGTTCAGCGGTTGAAAATTCAGAATGCCAGTATTTCGCTTTACAGCAGGAACATCATGTTGTGGACTGGGGCCAAGATCGGGATCGACCCGGAACTGGCGTTCCAGCCTGAAGGTGGCCGGCAAAAATCCGGTATTCAGTTCAAACAGGGAATTGAACGATACAACGTTACTCCCTGGGTTATGCCGATCGGCTTCAAGCTTAATTTAACTCTGTAAGAAAATTCTAGAATTCAAGAATATGAAAATCCGAAATAAGAAATTCATCGTATTCTCCCTTCTGTTCACCTCGCTTTTTCTGTCCTGCGAGGACCTGACAGAAACGAATGTAAATCCGAATGGGATTCAACCTGACAAGGCCCATCCAAACCTGTTGATGTCAACAGTTTTGACCGAGGCCGGTAACTTGTATGTTAACCTTGGTTATCAGGATATCGCCGGGGTCGTTCAGCATACACAAAAAGATGCTTGGTCCAGCGGCCACAACGATTACGATTGGGGAAGAAGCCAGGACTGGAGCGGATACTACGCCATTCTGCGAAATAATGACCTGATGTATAACCGCGCCTTAGAACTGGAACTTGAGTTCCACCAGGGCGTTGCGTTGGTGATGAAATCCTTTATGTTCGGATTAATCACCGATCTCTGGGGAGACGCGCCGTATACCAGCGCGCTGAAAGGTGAAAGTGGTGAGCTCAGCGATATCAAGCCTGCATTCACAGCACAACAGGAGATCTATGAGGGAATTCTGGCTGACCTTGAAACTGCCAACACACTTTTATCAAAGTCAGAAGTCGAATATAATGGTATCGACGGCGATACCGATCCTTATTTCGACGGTGACCCCGAAGCGTGGAGGAAGTTTGCCAACTCACTGGCACTGCGTTATTACATGAGAATCTCCAGCAAGTTGTCCAGTGTTGCGAAGGCTGGAATCGAGAAGATCGTCTCTAATCCGGATCAATATCCGATCATCACTTCCTCTGACGAAAGTGTTACGATGGGATTTCCCGGAGCCAGTCCCGGAACATCCTGGCCTGCCAATACCGCTTTTGATCCCAGTGAGAGTAATTACAAACGCATCAAAATGGGAGCAACGCTCGTTGAGTCCCTGCAGGCTAAAAACGATCCGCGTCTGGCTGTCTGGGCAAGCAAGGTGCAAATTCCGCTTGTGGTAGATGCCGGTCTGCCTGCAGATACGGACGAGATCGTTGATGGTGTACGTTATTTGTCGCCGGATAAAGTCGGCACTGCCCTTGTCGATACCGATCCCGAATATGTGGGAATTCCCACAAGTTTTTCAGCGTTGCCTTCAATTTACAATATGAACCCTACCCCTGGGCAGACTTCCAACAATCCGCACGTTTCCTACCTGAATGAAATGTATAAGCAACCTTCAGGCGATCTTTTGAAAGCGCGGCTATTGTCTGCGGCAGAGGTTCACTTTATTCTGGCAGAAGCTGCCCTGAAAGGTTGGGCTGTGGGAAGTGCGCAGACACATTACGAGATGGGTGTCCAGTCTTCACTGGAAACCTGGGACGTCGGCGATGAATTTTCAGATTATATCCTGCAACCCGGTGTCGTTTTTGATGGAACGCTGGAGCAAGTCATGGAACAGAAATGGATCGCCAGCTGGACCGCAGCAACAGAAGCATGGTTCGATTTCAGAAGAACCGGCTTGCCTGCGCTTCAGGCGGGACCCGCGGCCAATCGGGGCGTTTTACCCGTGAGGTTCTACTATGGTCAGAATGAAATTATGCTCAATGCGCAAAATGCAACCGACGCGGTGAACAGTCTTGAGGTGACTGGATACTCCCAGGCCGATGGCAGCAACAGCGCATGGTCAAAACAATGGCTCCTGCAAGGCACCGGAAAACCCTGGTAGCATCGTTTGGTTTTTTGTTTCAAGATAGCGGAGGCTTCCCTCCGCTATTTTCTTAATATGCAGGATCGTTTCTTCTTTTAATCATGAACAGAAATCTAAAACTGGCCGCCACCCTCCTTTTACTGGGGGCCTTCTTTGTCTATGCAGGTTTTATCAATGAACGCTGGAGGCCGCATGATCATGTGCACCATGACCACTCCGACCGGTATCACGAACACTCCCACAGCGAACCCGTTGAATTGCCGGAAAGACTTTTGTTCCCGTCGCGCGAACCCGATCGTGTTATTCTGAACCTCACCGAAAACCCGGAAACATCGCTCGCCGTAAACTGGCGGACAGATACTTCTGTTGAAACGGGTTTCGTCGAGTTCGCGCCTGCCACCGCAGGGCCCGAGTTTACGGAACGCGTCACCCGGCGTGAGGCCACAAAAGAATCCCTTACCGCCAAACACCTGGACGAACCAACGGTATCGGCACACTACTTCTCCGCGATCATCGAAGATCTCACGCCGGCGCAAAAATATGTTTACCGGGTAGGGACTGAAGGCGCATGGAGCGAATGGTACCAGATCCGGATGCCGGATGTCAATGCCGGGAAATTATCTTTCATCTATTTCGGCGACGCACAGAACGATTTGAAATCAATGTGGTCGCGTGTGATCCGCGAAGCTTATAAGACCATTCCACAGGTGGATTTCATGCTTCACGCGGGGGATCTCATCAACCGCCATGACCGTGACCTCGAATGGGGAGAGTGGTTCTACGCCGGGAGCTTTATCCATGCCACTGTACCCAGTGTGATGACACCTGGAAACCACGAGTATGGTAAAGGCGTGATCCTGTCTCCACAGTGGAGGCCACAATTTAATCTCCCACGAAACGGTCCCAAAGGACTGGAAGAAACCTGTTATGTCGTCAATTATTCGGACCTCAAAGTCATTTCGCTTGACGCCGAGCAAATCGATGAATCACCGTACTACCTCGAAAGACAGGCCGCATGGCTCGACTCGATACTGACGCACGATCCGCGCAAATGGACGGCCATCACTTTTCACTATCCGGTTTTCTCCACGAAGCCTAACCGCGATAACGAGAAACTGAGACAACGCTTCAAGCCGGTCTTCGATAAACATAAAGTCGACATCGTATTGCAGGGCCACGATCATGCCTATGGAAGGGGCATGGTCAATAATGTTCCCACCGGATACAGTGTCAGCGACAAGAGTTCGGGGACCATGTATGTCGTATCCGTAAGCGGCCCGAAGATGTATGATATTTCCGATGATCCGTGGATGGACCGGAAAGCGCGCAACACCCAATTGTTCCAGATCATCACCATCGAAGGCAACACCCTGAAGTTCCAGTCATTCACTGCCAATGGCGAATTGTATGATGCGTTTGATCTTGAAAAAAAGAAGAATAAACCCAATAAGCTCATCAACCACATCCCGGATACGCGCGAACGCCTGTGATCCCATAAAATGGTAGGGTCAGGTCACTTCCATGGAATAAACATCGGAAGGAGATGCGGAAGGCAGTCGGGAGGTATACTGATGCATCCCGGGAACAATCACCATACACATGCAGTGTTATTCCTGGGCCGTTTAATTAACCGGCGTTCATAAATAAGCGCAAACTTTGCCGGCCATACCTTTTTGAAGCGCCACGCCGTATTTTTTATTTAATATGCGGCGCCTCGTAAAGGAGGTACATTGACAAAGCATTCGCATGGCTAAAAGGAAATGGGGCTGGATCGTACTGATCATGGTGTTTATGGCCACCGGGTTGAATTTTCTTGACCGTCAGGTTCTTTCCATCGTCATCATCAGGATCCAGGAAGAGTTCAACATGTCGGATGTGCAATACGGCATGATCAATACCAGTTTTCTGATTGGCTACGGGATCATGTTTACCGTAGCCGGAAGGTTGATAGACACCGTGGGAAGCAAAGCAGGACTTGCCGTATCGGTCGGCGTGTGGTCGGTCGCCAATTGCTTTCATGGTTTTGTCAACAATTTTCATCAGCTCCTGGGCTCGCGTTTGCTGCTGGGGCTTGGAGAGGGCGGATGTTTTCCCGGCGCTGCGAAAACCGTAAACGAATGGTTCAGTGTCAAACAGCGCGGGCTGGCGAATGGCGTGGCCATCGGAGGCGCGGCCATCGGCGCGGTAGTCTCACCGCCTTTAACGATATACCTGTCGGCAAGTTATGGATGGCGCTGGAGTTTTGTGATCCCCGGCCTCGTAGGTGTTGCGTGGGTGATCATCTGGCTGCTGCTGCCCAAACCACCCGGGGCAGGCGTGCCATCAGGTGCGCAGCCAGCGCCGGCAAAGGCGATTTCCTTTCTTTCGATCCTGAAAAACAAACATGCACTCGTGTTTATTATTATCCGGTTCATGCTGGACCCGGTAGTATATTTCATTATGTTCTGGGTGCCAAAATATCTGAATGAGGCCCGCAACGTTCCCTTCGAGCGGATCGGAGAATTATTCTGGATCCCTTTTCTCGCACTCGGCATTTCCAATATTTCGGGTGGCTGGTTTTCAGACAAACTGGTGGCCGCGAATTTTTCCGTCAATAAGGCCAGGAAGACGGTAATGGGCATTGCTGCTGCGCTTACCCTTACCGTGCCTTTTATCACCTCGGTATCGACAGCGGAAATTGCTGTTGCGCTCATGGCTTTATTTATGTTTGCGCACGGTTTCTGGATCACCAACTACATCACTTCCATTTCGGATGTGTTTGGCAACAAAGGCACTGCCACCGTCGTCGGATTATCCGGTACTGCGGGGACATTGTCGAGTCTGCTGATCAATCCGCTGATCGGCTTGATCGTAAAAGACTATTCTTATAGTCCGCTGTGGTTCGTAGCCGGATTTTTATATCCGCTGGCGTTTATTGTATTCATCATTTTTATACCGAAGATAAAGCCGTTGTCCATGGCGGAATAGAAACAACGATGTCATGGAAGTGAGACAGGGGATTTGCAGTAAACAGATAAATAATTTCTAAATCAATATGGATAGTACAGTACGCAAAGACAGGGTGTTCAGACGCGGGACGAAAGCCAGGATCGGTGTATTCGGCGTTGGTTTTTATAAATACTGGCCCCAGTTTGACGGCCTCCTGAATGATCTTTTGAAGAAACAGGAAGTGTTCATCAAAAAGCTGGATAAGCACGATGTTGAGGTTGTTGACTTCGGCATGATCGACAACGTGGACAGCGCTTATGCACTGGTTCCCAAGCTGAAAGCTGCAAACCTGGACCTGATCTTCTGCTACATGCTCACGTATGCGACCTCGAACATCTTCGGGATCGTGATCAAGAGTATGGAAGTGCCCATGGTACTGGTCGCGCTTCAGCCAGACAAGGCGATGGATTATACAAAGGCGTCCACTTATATGCAATTGTATAATGATGACATCTGTTCATTGCCCGAGTTTACAGGTGTGGCAGTGCGGATGGGAAAGAGAGTGCCTGACACCATCGTGGGCACGTTGCACGATGATCCGCAGGCCGAGGCGGAGATTGCCGTGTACTGCAGGATCGCGAAGGTGCTTCATGATCTGAAGACCGCGCGCATAGGCCACATCGGTCACCCGATCGAATCCATGCTTGACATGCACACCGACGCCACGATGATCACCGCGCATTTTAGCCCGCACGTTGTGCAGTGTGAGGAACACGAGATCGTCACGCAGTACAAATCCGTAACCCCGGAGGAGGTCAACGAGGAAAAGAAACACATCCTGGATTTCTTCGATACGCCGGATCCTGTTTCCGACCCTATTTCCGAAAAGCTGAAAGATTCGGATCTGGAAGTCGCCGCACGTGTATCCATTGCGTTGCAAAAGTTCGTGAAGGAGAAGAACCTCGACGGTCTTGCTTATTATTACGAAGGCGAAGCCAACAGCGTCACAAGCCAGGTGATGGCGAACCTGATCGTCGGAAATTCATTGCTGACCGGCGCCGGTTTCCCGATGTGTGGAGAATCCGATCTGAAGACCTGTATTGCGATGTTCATCTTCGATCGTCTGGGCATTGGAGGAAGCTTTGCTGAATTTCACCCGGTAGATTTTAAGGAGAATTTTATTCTGGTCGGACATGACGGTCCTCACAACGTCACCATCGCACAGGGTAAACCGGTGCTGAGGAGTCTGAAGAAGTATCACGGGAAGCCCGGCTTTGGTGCGGGCGTGGAATTCAAGATCAAGGAAGGTCCGATCACGATGCTGAGCATCAGTTCAACCTATGAGGGTAAGTTCAAGTTTGTGATTGCCGAAGGCACGTCGGTGGCGGGGCCTATTCCGCCCACGGGGAATACGAACACGCGCGGTTTCTTTAAGCCGGATACCAGAACTTTCCTGAAGAAATGGGTGAAAGAAGGGCCTACGCACCACTTCGCATTGGGTATCGGCCATCATGCTGAGACCGTGAAGAAGATTGCGGAGTATCTGAATATTGAGGCGGTGATCGTGGAGTAGGGGCCAACACCTAATTCACCTTTTGAGCAAATAGCAGGGACAGTTCTTATTGTCCCTTTTTTTTTGCCGCTGGTTTGGGGTCAACCGGAAAGACCGGGGATGAATTGAAAATGCTGCGAACGCGGTATGGCGCGTTAAGGATAATTGTCAGATAATTTCGGAGGCCAGGAAAGTAGCCAGTCTGCGTTTTTTGCCCTTTAATTTGCGCGATCTGTGGCTGAAAGAGTTCGTAATAATGATACTTTTATGGATAACCTTGACAGAAGTGTGTACTTATCCTTTGTCCGTATGAACAGGGCCATCCTCGTGATCTTCGTGGTTGTTGTCCTCGGCCACTTTCACGCCACGGCACAGGCGCTGAAAGCCGGCGCGGCCGTGCGCATCATTACGCCGGATCCGTTGCTCCCGGTTTCGGGGGGCATCGGCACCCCGAAAAGATCGGCCGAAAAGAAAGGCGATCTTTTTGCGAGGGCCCTGGTCATTGAAAAAGGGAACACGCGCATCGCGATCGTCAGCGTTGACAACCTCGGGTGGTCCTCCGCGCTGGGCGATCGCTCCCGGGCCCTGATCAAGGATATCGCCCCGGAAAATATTCTGATTGGCGCAACGCATACCCACAGCGCACCGGATGCGTACGGCTTCCCCGATGAAAACGGAAGATCGAATGCGGATCTTAAGTATCTTGACTGGTGTGTGAAGCAGATCGCCGATGCTGTAAACGAGGCTCAAAAGAATTTACAACCTGCGTCGTTAAAAATTGCAGTGGGTGAAGCAAAAGGCAAGATTGCCTACAACTATTACGCCCCCCAGTTGTACGACCCGCGCTGTGGCGTGATCCAGGCAATCGCAGAAAGCGGAAACAATAAAGGGAAGACAATCGCCACCCTCGTGAATTATGCAGTTCATCCGGAGGTGCTCGGTTCCGGCCAGGGAATTCTGAGTCCGGATCTTTGCGGACCGCTGTACGAGCGGATTGAATCCAAAACAGGCGGCGTAGCCATTTTTATGAATGGTGCCCAGGGAGGGATGGTGACGGCCGATGTTCGTCTTGATAACAATAAAGAAGCCAACACGTGGGAGGAATGTATACGGATCGGACATTTACTTGGTGACGAGGCATTGCGCATCGTGGAACAGGCGCCTGTGCAGGATAACCCTGCGCTGTATTGCGCCGCCCGCAAAGTCAGTTTTCCCGTTGATTCCGAGATCATGCGCTATATCCTCCATCACTCTCCTGTTAAAATGACTTCGGCAAAAGGCGACTCGATCTCAACAACGGTCAATTATCTCAGGATCGGTTCGGCAAAAGTACTTACCATTCCCGGGGAGGCACTGCCGAACATCGGTTATTACCTCAAACGAAAAATGAATACCGATCAGGCTTTTCTTTTCGGACTGACCAACGATGCCTTTGGTTATATTTTAACCCCGGTGGACTTTCAGAGTTTTAAGCGCTACGATTATGTTTCCCGCACCAGCCTGGGCGAAATGACCGGAGAAATTTACATGCGTGAAGTATTGGAATGGATGGCACGGTTAGATGGCAGTGAGGAGAAAAAATAAAAGATATTTTTGCTAAAAATACACACCCCATAAACAATGAAACTATTCACCCAAGTCGCGTGCATCTTTGCAGTAGCCCTGCTCTCTTTTTTGTCTTCCAATGCGCAGGACAGCCAGGACAGTCTGACGCCGGAGACGGCCCTGGAAGGCTATCTGAACAACGGAGACAACATGTATCGCTGGGAATTAAAAGAATCCTACAAGATCGGTACAGTAAATGCGTATAGCCTGCTGTTGACATCGCAGCAATGGCATGAATATGTATGGACACATCAACTAACGATTCTCGTTCCTGCTGAAAATAAATACGATGGCGCGTTGCTGTTCATTACCGGAGGCAGTAACAGGAAGGGCCTGCCAAACTGGAGCGGGCAGGATGATGAGCTCACCAGGACGCTCAGCCTCGTTGCATCGAAGAACAGGGGAATTGTAGCCCTGCTCAAACAAACGCCCAACCAACCGTTGGCCGGGGACCTGACGGAAGATGCGCTGATATCCTATACACTGCACAAATGGAAAGAAGATGGTGACTATAGCTGGCCATTGCTTTTTCCGATGGTAAAGAGCGCCGTACGCGCGATGGATGCCATTCAGGAATTTTCAAAGCAGAAACTTCAGCATGTTATCAACCGCTTTGTTGTTTCCGGCGCTTCGAAACGCGGATGGACCACATGGCTTACCGGCGCCAGCGACAAACGCGTCGCCGCCATCGCGCCCATGGTGATCGATATCCTGAATATGCCTGTCAACCTCGATTACCAGGTGAAGATGTGGAAGGACTACAGCGTGCAGATCGAGGATTATGTGAAGCTTGGCATCCCTCAGAATACGGGCACCGAGAAAGGTAAAGCCATTACGACAATGATTGACCCGTATTCATACCGCAAAAAGCTGACCATGCCGAAAATGATCTTCATGGGAACAAACGATGAATACTGGACGGTGGATGCCGTTAAACATTACATCGACAGCATTCCGGGTGTGAATTTTATTCACTATGTTCCAAATGTAGGACATGGCCTTGGCGACAAACAGCAGGCGTTGACAGGTCTCAGCGCATTTTTTGGACGCACACTGGCAGGCGCCGGCTACCCCACGCTTGAATGGGATCTTGCGCAAACTAAAAAAGGAATAAGCCTGAAAGTTAACACCTCGCCTGATGTGCTGGTGGATGCGATCCTCTGGTCAACCGATTCTGAAGACACCGACTTCCGCGATGAAAAATGGTCGGGTAAAAGTCTTGAACTGAAGAAGCGGAAATCCGCCGTGATCACAGCCGCGCAATCATTTCCGGAGAGCGGCTATCGCGCTTTTTACCTCGATCTTAAATACAAAGACCCCAACGGCGGAGAATACACCAAGAGTACCCGCATGTTCGTAACGGACAATGACGAGGTTTTCCTGAAGTAGCGGAGGCAAGGTCATGATCACGCGGACATCCGTTCTACTCGGCTTAGCGATAGGTGCATACGCCGCCGCCGCGCAGCAGGATGTGGAGGCTATCCGGAGAAATTTCTTTGATCCTTCCGGGAAAGGTGTTCTGGTGGCCGCCCACCGCGCGCCGCATGCAACACATCCTGAGAATTCCTCGGATGCAACATTCCTTCCGCCAATACTTATCCTCCATTCTCTTTCCCCCAGGGACACCGTTATCGGTGATGGTTCAACTGTTGCGATCCTGTCAATTCAGGCCGCGCGCCATCCGGGGATTTCGGCTCATCGCGGTGCTTCGCGGGTTGCTCCGGAAAATACACTGGCGTCTTTCAGCAAAGCCATGAAGATGGGCGCTGACTTTGTTGAAGTGGATGTGAGGACGACCGCAGACGGCGAACAAATCTGCCTCCACGACGCATCACTGAAAAGAACCACAGGGCTGGATGCAACTGTGAATAGTGTATCCTTTAAAGACATAAAAAAAATTTCCGCCGGGCGCTGGTTTGGCGCGGCGTATGAAAAAGAACAAGTCCCTGCGCTGGAAGAGGTTTGCGGACTGGTCTCCCGGTTCAATCGTACGGGAGGTCGCTATGTCAGGCTCTATGTTGATTGCAAGGATATCCGGCCGGCGGAGGTTGTCCGCATCCTGAGCCAATATCAGTTACTGGACAGCGCCGTCTTTTATGGCGCTGTCGCGACATTGCGGGAAATCAGGAACATTGCGCCGACGGCACGGCTGTTACCTGCCTATGTTCCATCCTTTGCAGAATCGATCATTGCGGAGCTTCATCCATATGCATTCGATGTGGCGTGGGAAGAATTAGATCCGGCGCTGGTCGAAGCATGCCATGCAAAGGGTATCAGGGTATTTTGTGATCTTCTGGGGAAGGATGACCGGATGTCAAATTATCGAAAAGCCATCCGGTTCGGCGTTGACGTCATTCAGACTGACGACGTTCAGCGCGTGAGAGACTTAATAAGACATGTAAAAAAGTGAATTCAAAATGAAAAGTATTTTTATCATTACAGGTATCTGGTGGTTATGTGTAGCTTGTCAATCGCAGGACGGCGGTGAGAAAAACACCAGTGCGCCTCATGCAGGGATCATTTTTCCCTATCAGGATGAGCATGTGCATGGGGCTACCGTGGTGGAGTTGCCGAACGGTGATGTGTTGACGGCCTGGTTTCAGGGTTCCGGCGAGCGATGGGCGGATGATGTGCGGATCATGGGTTCCCGTCTGAGCAAAGGTGACACAACATGGTCAGCTGCATTTCTGATGGCGGATGTCAAAGGCTTTCCCGACATCAATCCGATCCTGTTTATTGACCAGCAGAAGAGATTGTGGCTGATGTGGTATCCTGTTCTTGCCAACCAATGGGAAACTTCTATTCCCATGTATCGCATCAGCGAGGATTACGAAAAAGCGGGTGCTCCCCATTGGAAATGGCAGGATGTATTATTTGTGAAGCCAGGTGACAAAACGGAACGCGGTATTCAGCCCGGAGACCGTTTTGTGGAAGGAGTAGCCACCCAGTTGAGAGAATACGAGGCCTATTTGAAGGAAACGTTAATGCCGCAGATGTCCGATAGCGTTAAAAGTTTTATCACAGAGGCCTGGGAGGCATATAAAATAAAACTCGACAGCCTTTCAAAAGGCATGAACATGGTGCGCAGTGGAAGGATCAGGGAGGGAGAGAAAGAAATATCCGCACAGCTGGGCTATCCTTTGACGCGGCGGATCGGATGGCAAACGAAAAATAAGGCTGTATTCTCCGGCAACCGGATGATTGTGCCATTGTATTCTGATGGTCTGGATTGTACACTTTTTGCGCTTACCGATGATGGAGGACAAAACTGGATGTTCAGTAACCCTGTGCTGGGAGGCGCCGGCATTCAGGCGACGATCGGCATCAGGAAAGACGGCGCGCTGGTAGCTTACCTCCGCGACAACGGACCTCCCCCGCAACGCATGCAGCGAACCGAATCGCATGACAATGGGATGACATGGACGATACCGAAAGACGACATTCTTCCCAACCCCGGAGCAGGTTTCGATATGGTGACGCTGTCTGGCGGCGAATGGCTCATCGTGTTTAACGATCAGGAGGATGGTCGTTTTGATCTGACGGTCGCAATCTCCGATGATGAGGGGAAATCATGGAAATGGAAGAAGCAGCTGGAGCATGATGACCGCACAGAAAAACCTGCGTCCAGTCACTATCCCTCCGTGGTCGCCGGCAATGACGGCCGGATACATGTCGTGTACAGTTTCCACCGCAACGATATCAGCCCGGGAAAAACAATTAAATACGTTACTTTCCCCGCCACCTGGGTAAAGGAATAACCTCAGTCAATTGCCAGCCAATGCAGAACAAGCAGATCCATCTATCAATCCTTGCAGTAGCCATTGCGTTGGGAACAGCATGGGCTGTACGCGGAAGATTCGGTCATGAGCAGGGCGCGGCGTGGGCGGGCGCCATTGGCGCACTATGCCTCATACTGGTTGCCAAACGCAAAGACTGGTACCCGAAAGCTTTTCGAGTCGTTCTCGCTGCCGCTTTCGGATGGGGTATCAGCGGCGTCATCAGCTATGGCGCCGTGGTAGGGTATGGAAGAGGTACCGACCTGCTGAACGTTTTTTACGGACTGCTCATGCTCTTTGTCATCGGTATTCTCTATGGTTTTTTGGGTGGCGGTCTTTTTGGTTTAGCACTGCTCGACTCCAAAACAAGCAGGATAAAATGGTATTCGTTGCTGGCGGAGATGGTTGCTTTCGGACTACTGACGTATGCTGTACTGATCAACCAGCTCGAGTGGCTTATGACGCCTCCGCGTTCGGAAATGTGGGCGGCATGCCTTGGTGCAAGTATTGCCGTAGCCTGGTATATTGCCCGCAACCGGTATCGGGGCGTAATGAAAGTTGCCGTCTGGTCAGCATTGGGAGCGGGCTTCGGTTTCGCTTTCGGGAATTTTCTCCAGGTGATGGGAAATGTGTCGGGCATCGATTTTAATTTCTGGAATGTAATGGAATATTCCATCGGATTTTTTGGCGGCACGGGTATGGCCTATGGAACCTTCACATCTTCCTGGCCTGTATATGATGAAAAACCTTCACTGCATTCGAATCTCATTCCGATCCTCTTTGTCGCACTATTGATACCCTTTGTAGTGTGGGACCAGTCGTTCGTGACACGGAGGTTTGATTTCGTGACCGGTAATGACGCGGCTTCGACCATCTTCCTTTTTAAAGCGATGGCAATCGTGGTCATTCTCATGGTTGCTGCCAGGGCGCTGAACAGGAACTATTCCTCTCCGAAAGGGACCCCGGATCACTATTTGTTTTTGAAGGAATTCTTTATTCTCTACACAGGGCTGTATATCTTTCTCAGCTTCCTTATTACGGGCATATTTGTACATCCGGCCGAGCAATACTTGTATATCATCAATTTCCTGGTGATAGTCTTCCTTATCCCGAGGACGACGGGCGATTTCGAGATCTATGAAAGCAGGCCAATAGTATGGTTGGCCGTTGCGGCTACTATCATTGCGATGATTGCTTTCCTCGCAGTGATTGCCGTCAACAGCCATGGTGATATGCCCGGCAGCAACGTGCGGTTTGAGCTCCGCTGGCCGGAGTAGGTTGAAGTTCCTGCTGTTGCGTCCTGAAATCTCCGGGAATAGTGATTTAGGTGCAGGCCGCATCGCTCGTGGAGAAAAATCCCGCGTGGCCGGAGGAAAGAAATCCTTTTAACCAGGCTTGCGTTTCAACTTTCAATTTTTCTTCACGCTTTCTGCAACACATACTTCTTCCGGTATGCGACCGGAGTCAATCCCTTCAGCTGTTTGAACTGCCTGGCGATGTTTTTACTGTCACTCAGTCCAAGGTCGAGCGCGATCTCAAAAATGGTCAAGTCAGTCTCCAATAGTTTTTGCGTGAACTTTTCAATTCGCTTGTTGTAGATGTATTCATATACCGGATACCCGGTGGTCATTACGAACCGCTTTTCAAGTGATCTGCGGGACATGGGAACTTCTTTCAAAACCTGGCTGACTTTGAGATTCTTATCCAGGTTATCGTGGATGTATTTCAAGGCATCGACAATGTACTTATCCGCGCTTGCAAAAATATCGGTCGAGACGCGGGAGACAACCTGTGTAGGCTGCACGTAGATGTCATTGAATTTTCCGGTTTTCTTTTCAATCATCTGGTGCATGAGGCGCGCGGCTTCGTATCCGCTTCGTTCCGTATCGAGCCCGATGCTTGAGAGGGGGGGATCAGACAGTTCACATAGCATTTCGTCGTTATCCACACCGAGCACCGCGATTTCTTCCGGGATCCTGATCTTCATCAGCCGGCTTGCCTCCGTGATGTGATTGCCCATGTTATCGTCGCATGACATGAGGGCAATGGGTTTAGGCAGCGACTTCAGCCATTTTGTGAGGGTTGAGGGCTTGTAGTGCCATAGGTCCATTCCGCGTGAATCCGTGCGTTCATGCACGTGTACGTCGTAACCTGCTTCTTTCACACGTTCCTTGAATCCGTCAGCACGTTCGCGTGACCACACAATGTTTCTGAAACCATAGAAGGCAAAGTTCTTAAAACCTTTTTTCAGAAAGTATTCGGCGCCCATGCGTCCGGTTTCCTTATAGGCACCGGTGATATTGGGGATCTCCTGAAACCTTTCTTTAAAATCCTGCGCGATGACGGGTATTTTTGCCTGTCTGAATTTCAAGACCTCCTCGTTATTGTAGAATTGTCCGATAATTCCATCTGCTTTCCATTCTTTTGCCCAGGCCAATATTCCATCTATTCCGATGGTTTCCCGGTAATAACCGGGCATACGGCAAAACGTCCATGGCCCGTGTTCTTTCGAGTACCGGGCAATCCCGCGGAGCAGGTTCTTACCAAACTCCTCGGCAAAGTCACTCAATAAAATTATTTTGCACATATCCGTTGGTGGTTAATGAGTTCAAGTTTTTTGTCTTCCCGGGTTGACTGTATGATGATCATCCGGGAAAGTTTCAGCGGTGAAAATGATCCTCCCTGCCTTCCCCTGGCACCGCACCAGTTGATGTATGATATTATTCTCCTCCTTAAAAATGCTTCCGGTCTGCGGTCTTGGTTTATATTTTCATGGGCTTTTCACTCAGTGCGTAATTAAAGAACGTGGTTTTGTTTAACCGTTCCAGGAGCGCTGCGCTGTCCGACGCTTTCAGATTCTTCAGCGGCCTGCGCACAGGACCGCAGTCGATTCCAATATGGCGCATCATTTCTTTTCCGGCGATCAGTGAATTATAATCGCCGAGGATCTTGTAGATGTTGTTGGCTTCAGCCTGAAGCGTGTTCAGTTTTTCAAAGTTTGCCGCGTGAAATGCGTCCAGCATCTTGAAATAGATGTCACCCATGAAATTGTAGGTGCTTCCCACATAGTGGCGGTTTCCTGCCGCATACACCATCATGAAGACCTCATCCGTGCCCCAGTACATTGCGTAATCCTCCTTCGCATAATGGAGGCACTGCTGGTAGTCGACCAGGTCGTTGAAACTGTTTTTCAACCCCGAGAATGTCGGGATTTCCCTGATGGCCGATTCTATGAAATTGATCAAAGGGAAATTTACCCCGGTCATCGAAGGGATGTTATAGTAGTAGAAGGGCACTTCCGGCGCCGCGGCCGCAACATATTTGCATTGTTCTACGAGGTCCGCCAGTGTTCTTGGGCGGAAATAGAACGTGGGTACCATGGCGATCCCGTTCACGCCCTGTGCCTGCGCGTGCTCCGCCATTTCAGCAGCTTCATACAAATTAGCGCTGCCCACGTGCACAAAAATTCTAAAGTCAGGGTTGTTGTTTTTCTTCCGGCATTCCACCCAGGCTTCTACCATTTTTTTCCTTTCGTCAACATGAAGCGACATGCATTCTCCCGTGGTGCCGTTTAGAAATATTCCCTTGAACCCCGATTCGATACAACGCTGATACAAGGCCTTTGTTTGTGCGTAATGGATGGATCCATCTTCAAACATCGGGGTAAATACTGCGGGCAGGATTTGAACGTTGTAACGCAACATGATTAGTTCAGGGTTTATGGAAGTTTATTTACCCTTACAAGTTGGAAAAGAACGAACCGCTGATCAATGTAGGCCTTTACTAAAAAGATGTATAAAATTATGGTTGCGTTTTCGTGTTTCCCCTTATCTTGCGGTTCGCAGTTTGCTTTTTTCGTATGGACGCCATTGAAAAATCTCCGCTTCATCGCTATTGCGTGATTCCGCACAGTGTGCAAAAAAGGATGAGTCAGCATCCTTTGTGTAAAAATCTGTTCATCACGGAGATAGGTTTCGAGGGTGATACCGCTTTCAAGCCTTTTAAAAAACACACCTCAGGCAACCATTATCTGCTGATCTATGTGGCCAAGGGTGAGGGGTGGTATTCCGTAAGCGGCAAGACTTTTCCCGTCGGCGAAAATGATTTTTTCACACTTGCGCATGATACGCCCGTCCGCCTCGGTTCATCAAAGGAAAATCCATGGAGTATCTATTGGGCTTATTTCTCCGGTACCCAGGCCGCCAACATGTTGCTTCACCTGATGGGAAAAAATAATTACGCACCGCGGAAGGCAAAACCCCTGGTGGGGAGGATCGCCCAGTTCAATGACATTCTGCACCACCTGGAGCTCCTGGAGAACATGGAAAACCTGGTGTATGCCAACAGTCGTTTTTACAGTTTTCTCTGTTCTTTCCGGCTCACCATTCTTTCTGCGAAGAAACATGGAAAGAAAGATGGCGTGATTCAAAGCATTGAATTTATGCGGGAGAACATTCATGGTAATGTCACGCTTCAGGACCTCGCGAAAGCTGCAGGGTTATCGGTGTCGCATTACTGCGCCTTGTTTAAAAGGAAAACGATGCAGTCACCACTCAATCTTTATACATCGATGAAAGTTCAGCGCGCCTGCCAGATGTTACAGAACACGGATCAAACCATTAAATCCATTGCGTATGCCCTGGGTTTCTTCGACCAGTATCATTTTTCCAAGGTATTTAAGCAGATCATGGGTACCTCTCCCAAACATTTCAAAAACTACCGGCACCGGGAGTAACATCGTGCATCCTGCTTTGCATTCAGCCAGCCGAGGGGTTTTCGCTTTTTGCGGTATCGTAGGCGTAAAAGGGGAATGATGTTGCGTAAAATAGATTTAACCTTAGCAAAAAATTATGTATCTAGGTGCACAGGAGGCGATCTGAGATTCAGGGCTTCCTGAGAAATGTTGCTAACAGGCTGAGCCAATGAAACGAAACACCTTTATTGTACTGCTGATCTTTTTGATCTTTTTCGTCATTTCATTTTTGACGAATATCCTGGGGCCACTCATTCCCGACATCATTGACAGCTTTGATCTGAGTATTGGGCTGGCCGGGTTTCTGCCATTTTCGTTTTTCGTGGCGTACGGTGTGATGTCGATCCCCGCAGGCATCCTTATAGAAAAGTATTCGGAAAAGGCCGTTACATTATCGGGTTTTGCGCTCGCATTCGTGGCCGCCCTCATGTTCGCGTTATTTCCAACTTTCGAAGTTGCATTGATCTCATTGTTTTCGATTGGAATCGGGATGGCGATGCTCCAGGTGGTGATCAATCCATTGTTGCGGCAGGCTGGCGGCGAAGAGCATTTCGCTTTCAATTCGGTGTTTGCGCAATTGTTTTTTGGTTCCGCCTCCTTCCTCAGTCCATTGCTGTATAGCTATCTTGTCAGCAACATTCACACAGACAATACCGGATCACTGATCCTGCTTTTCAACCGGTTGGTATCGGCCGATATCAAATGGGTTGCCCTGTACTGGGTCTTTGCCCTGACGGCACTTCTGATGGTGGTGACTGTCGCACTTGTTAAATTTCCAAAAGTTGAATTGAAGGAAGACGAAAAGGTCGACATCGGCGCGGGTTTCAAATCCCTGATCGGGAACAAGGTTGTCTGGCTTTTTTTTCTTGGGATTTTCGCCTACGTGGGCACGGAGCAGGGTATTGCAAACTGGACGTCGAAATTTCTTCAGATGTACCACGGAACAGATCCTTCTACTACAGGGGCGGTCATCATTTCTTATTTCTGGGGGTTGATGACCATTGGATGTCTTCTGGGATTGTTCATACTGAAGCTGGTTGACAGCCGGAAAGTATTGACCGGCGCGGCAGTGTGCACCATGGCGGCCCTGGCGACAGCGCTCTTCGGTCCGCTGGATGCTGCCCTGATTTGTTTTCCACTGACAGGATTCTTCTTGTCTGTGGTGTGGTCTATCCTTGTGTCGTTGGGATTGAATTCAGTGCCGCGCCATCATGGCACGTTTTCAGGTATCCTGTGTTCCGGTATCGCCGGTGGCGCTGTGATGCCGCTGATCATCGGTGGTCTTGCCGAACTGGTAGGTTTGCAGCTGGCCATGCTTGCGCTTTTTATTACACTGGGTTATATCTTCAGTGTAGGTTTGTGGGCAAAGCCGCTCGTGAATAATGCCACGGTCAAAAACTGGCGCGACGTTTTCCGGCTCAAAGTTTCTGAATCCTGACCTTAATTGTTTTTATACTCCACCATTGCACGAATGAATTCTCTCCCCATAGTCGACTTATCCGTTATTGCCCTGTATCTGTTGGGAATGATCGGGATCGGCGTTTACTTTTCGAGAAAGAAGCAAAGCACCGATCAGTTCACCAAAGCTTCGGGCCATATTCCGGGATGGGCTTTGGGCATCAGCCTGTACGCGACTTTTTTAAGCAGTAATACTTTCCTGGGTGTTCCCGGAAAAGCTTTCGGCAGCGATTGGAATGCCTTTGTATTCAGTTTGTCAATGCCCTTTGCCGCGTGGATCTCCGCAAAGTATTTTGTTCCCTTCTACCGGAAGACAGGCGAGGTCAGTGCCTATACCCACCTCGAGCACCGGTTCGGGCCCTGGGCAAGGACGTACGCCATGATCTGCTTTGTGCTTACGCAACTCGCGCGCATGGGTTCCATTTTTTTCGGAATTGCGCTTACGCTGGAAGCGCTCACGGGTATAGACATGAGCACCATCATGATCGTGAGTGGGGCATGCATTATTTCCTATACCATGCTTGGAGGAATCGAGGCAGTCATCTGGACGGAAGTCGTGCAGGGAATTATTAAAACCATCGGCGCCCTCGTCGTACTCGGTATTATCGTCTATGGAATGGATAACGGTGTCGCAGACATCATTGCTATCGGATCTGCTGACAATAAATTCAGCCTCGGGAGTTACGATGTGACTGATCTGGGTTCATCTACCTTTTGGGTGATCTTTCTGTATGGCTTCTTTATCAATCTCAATAATTTCGGTATCGATCAGAATTACGTACAGCGATACCATACGGCAAAAACAGAGAAGGAGGCTGCGAAGAGTATCTGGCTGTGTGTTTACTGGTATGTACCCGTGTCGTTGGTTTTCTTCTTTATTGGAACGGCATTGTATGCCTATTTTCACCAACATCCCGAGTTGATAGAAACCATAAAGCAACAGGTAGCCCTGGAAAAAGGAGTCGATAGCAGCACGCTTCAACCCAGTGACTATGGGGACAAGGTCTTGCCATATTTTATGGTGAACAAGGTACCCGCGGGGCTGCTGGGTTTGATCATCGCGGCAATTCTCTCCGCGGCAATGAGCACCATCAGTAGCGGAATGAACGCAAGTGCCACGGTTTTTCTAAAGGATATTTATCAGCGCTACATCAATAAAAACACTACACAGAAACAGGAAATGATCGTGTTGTATGCCGCCACCGGCGCCATCGGGATCTTTTCCATTGGCGCAGGTATACTGATGATTGGCGTTAAAAGTATTCTGGATATCTGGTGGCAACTGGCGGGTATTTTTGCCGGGGGGATGCTGGGGCTGTTCCTGTTGGGGATCATCAGCAAAAGCACGGGCAATGCTGCGGCAAAGGGCGCAACGATCGTCGGTATTCTGGTGATCCTGTGGATGACATTTTCATACATGATCCCGGAGGAATATTCCATTTTGAAAAACTCACTTCATGTGAACATGGTCATCGTTGTGGGGACCCTCACCATCTTCTTATCCGGTATACTGATTTCAAAACTGCGCTTAAGGCTCTCCGGCATGTCCGGATAATGGCATGATACGACACATTTGTCTGAGCTTATTTTTTTTCGCTGGCCTTTTATCACAGGTGCGGTCTTTATACAAAACCAATTACGATACCATGCAGGAGGTGCAACTTACGTCAGGCCGTTATGGCCACATGTTAAATTCGGCCCAGGTATTTTCACCCGATGATCAATGGGTTGTTTACGATACGCGCAACGATCAGACGCACATCGGCCGCACCTGTTGCATTGAAAAGGTAAACATCAGGACAGGTGAGATTGTCAGGCTGTATACAACGGCAGGCCAGACCATTCACGGACCTGGTGTGGGCGCCGTTGCTTTTCATCCCTTGAAGGACAGGATGATCTTCATTCATGGACTGACCAACTGTGACGAAGAAAATCCCTATGGCTTCACCCGGCGTTTTGGCGCGATCCTGAATGAACAGGATCCGGGAGTGATCAGCCACGCCGAAGCTAGGAGCATCTCAGGTCCACTGGTTCCCGGTGCCTTGCGTGGAGGAACCCATGCCCATAGCTGGAGCGGGGATGGTGAATGGATCAGCTTTACCTATAACGACTGGCTGATGGAAAAACAGGAGCAGGTGAATCCGGACTCGAAGGATCTGCGTACCATTGGCGTGATGGCCCCGGTAAAACAGGTAACGCTTGCGGAGGAGACAGCCGAAAATTTCTCGGGTCAGTATTTTACAGTGGTTGTTGCTACTGTTACCGAGACACCTGCAGCAGGAAGCGATGAGGTGGAGAAAGCGCTTGACGAATGCTGGGTGGGAAAAAATGGTTACGACAAGAAGGATGGCGCACACCAGCGAAGAGCCATTGCCTTTCAGGGCATTGTGCGCGTAAAGGACGGCTCCCCACTGACAGAAGTGTTTGTCTCTGATATCCCGGATGACGTCACACATGCAGCACCAGGCCAGACGTTGGAAGGTACGCTCACGACCAGACCCACGGTACCGCTTGGCGTTGTGCAGCGCAGAGTGACATTTACCGACAGACGAAAATTTCCCGGCGTGCAGGGACCACGCTTTTGGCTCAGGTCTGCGCCCGATGGTGCGCGCATATATTTTCTAATGAAAGACGACAACGGTATCGTTCAGCTCTATGAAGTTCCCACCAATGGTGGAGAAATCCGGCAGGTAACGGAACTTGAATCTTCTATACAGGCACAATTTAATATCAGTCCCGACGGAAAATCTGTGGCATTTATTTGCGATAACAGCATCTGGATAACTGACATCCGGACCGGAGTGTCACGGAGGATCACCGTGAGGACCTCCGATGATCAGGCGCCAGTGCTTACGGTGGTGTGGGATCATGCTGGCAACGCCCTGGTGTACAACCGCTATCAAACAACTGACGACGGCAGGTATCTCCAGATTTTCAGGATCCTGTTGAATTAGTTTAGCGCAAGGGTTGTTACTACATATGCACTTCCTGAAAATCATCGTCCATCGACATGGATAGCCGGCCAACACTATAAATAAAGCGGCATTTTAGAGAAGTAATATTCTTTCATGCTGGGAATTTTGCACCCCAATACCACATTGTTTTCCGAAAGGGTTCTCAATACGGGTTCGTGCATGAATTTTGTTTAATAATAGAATTATGGATGTTTCAGGAATTGAAATCATACGTTACGTCACTGCTTATGCTGACAAGGCTCACGGAGACCAGGTGCGCAAATACTCGGGCGAAAAATATATTGTGCATCCGGTGAGGGTAATGGAAATGGTGCGCGAATTCAACAATGACATTCGTGTGCTTTCTGCGGCCATCCTTCACGACGTGCTGGAGGATACCCCTGTCACCGGCACGGAAATGGAAAGCGCGCTCCTTGAAATTCTGGATCCTGCAGCGGCGGCGCAGGTTGTGGCACTGGTGACAGAACTCACGGATATATTCATCAAGTCCGCTTACCCGGGATTGAACCGGCGCACGCGAAAAGACAAGGAGGCACGGCGCCTTTCGCTGGTGAGTCCTGAAGCGCAGTCGGTCAAATATGCTGATATCATTGACAACGTATCCGATATTGTGCGGCAGGACGCAGATTTTGCCAGGACTTATGTACGGGAAGCCAGGCGGATGTTGATGTTGATGGAAAGTGGACATCCCGTTCTCCGGGAAAGGGCCATCCGGCTCGTCGAGGAATCTTTACCTGCTTTACCAAAACCTGCGGAATGGTATTAAATTATTTCCGGGGCAGATAGATAACCTTCCCGCTCCTCGCCGATTGCTGCGCCGCATCAAGAATTTCCATTGCTGTCATGTTCACCGGCAACGATGAAAGATCGTCATCATTCATTTTGATGTTGCCGCGTATTATTGCGGTGAGGAAAGCAAAGGGATCGTTGTAGGGTATCTGGCGTCCTTCGATTTCCTCTTCTTTTACGGGTATTTGAGCATCTGTCAGATAACGGATTCCTTTTTTGTCGGCCGTGATGAATCCTGTCTTGCCATAGATCTCCATGTCCTTCCGGCTGTAAGGCCAGTTCCACGAAGCCTGTATGATGGCCTGCGCTTTCGGGTAGGTGACAACAATGGTTGCCTCATCGTCGACCTTGCTGTAGATGTGTGGTTTGATCTGCTGCGTCACGGCAAAGACCGAAAGCGGGCGTTGTCCTTTCATCAGCCACGTGATGAGATTGGCGCCATAGCAACCGAAGTCCATCAGTGCTCCGCCGCCGTTGAGCCTGGGATCGGTGAGCCACTCCAGGAACTCCTTGTTCACGCCGATCTCTTTGGGTCCCTGGTGCCCGTCATGTACTACCATTTTGGTGATGTCTCCGAACAGCTTTTGTTCATGGATCATTTGGAAAGCTCGGTGGTTGCTGCCATACCACGTTGTTTCATAATTCGTCAGGAGATGGATGTTGTGTTGGCGCGCAAGCTGCTCCATTTGCCGAGCATGGTCGAGGCTCACCGCGAGGGGTTTCTCGACCATCACATGGATTTTCCTGGGCGCGCATTCTTTCACGACCATGAGGTGATCGTAGATGGATCCGAAAGCGGTGACTGCTTCGGGTTTCGCCGCCGTCAACATTTTTGAAAGATCAGTATATAAAACGCCCGATGGGATGTTATACTGACTCATGAGGCGTTCAGCCAGGTCTTTGTCAGCCTCAGCAATGCCAACGATCTCCAGCTCCCCGCGCTGCGCCGCCCCCAGGATCCAGTGAACATGTCCGTGGGTTAGTCCTGCAACGCCAACGCGCAATGTTCTTTGCACGGGAACTTCCTGCCCATACACATCAGGTTGCAACACGATCAGCAGCAGGCATACAAGCTTCGTTGCCGTCAGGTTAAAATCGATCATGATTTGTTTCATTTTAAAACTTTCTCTCGAACTTTTCAGCCTTTCCTGTTGTCTCCAAATGCCTGTCGCCGGCATTACCTGCCCACCGCCGATGTTTATGATGAAAATACCACATCGACCCTAGAATTAAAAATGAACCTGCGATGGAGAGGAAGTATCCCCCGGAAATGAATAGATCGATAAAGCTCATCCCGGGTGCGGAAAATTCCTTGAAGAAGAGAACGGCGACGCTGCCCACGTAACCGAAGGCGTCCGCCACATACATAATGAAGCCGACGGTACCGACGTATTGAAAGGTGGCGATCATACGGTCAAAGAATATGCTGTTGAAGGGAACATATCCCATATACAAACCGGTTCCGATCAGCACCATCCACAGGGGTGCTTCGATGATTCCTTTTTCAAACAGAAGTGTGCTCAACCCAATGAGTACCATGCCCGCCATGATGATAAAGTGATTCACCATGAGCGCAGTCCTGTTGTTTTTGATGAGCATGATGCTTCCCATGATCGCAAGGATTGCAAGCGAAACCGGCGTTTCGGTTTGCGTGAAAATTTCAGGGGAATTGCCATAGCCCACGCTTTTCCAGACGTCGGACGAGAAATTCTCCCGGAAATCACGGAAAGCTGTGAGAAGCATGTATACGAGCACAAAGAGGATAATACCCGGCAGGAATGCGTGCAGGAATTTTTTTCGGTCCTGATAGTCCATGGGTTGCCTTTTTGTTCTCAGCGCCTCATCCAGGGGTGTTGGGGGCGGAAGTTTGTCGGTCAACCACAGAAAGACGAGTAGCGGGACCGTAAAAACACAAGCGGCGGTGAAGGGCATCCAGAATTCCGAGACATTCCAGTCGCGAATAAGAAATGCTCCGACGGAACGGCACAAACCGCCGGAAAAAATAAAACTTACCGCCAGCGACGCACCCAGTACCTCGGTCATCCTTCTTCCCTCCATATATCCGAACACCATTCCCCAGCCCATGCCCAGGGGAAATCCATTGGTAAAAAGAAAGATTAGATTATAGGGCGGTGGAACGATGGCGAAAAAGAACCAGGAAATTCCGGCGATGGTGATCATGATCAGGATGCCCGTCGCCCGTTTATGCGCTTTCAGTTCGGAAATGATTTTGATGCCGGCAAATTTGGCCAGTCCATAACCCACCACCTGAAAGGTGATGAGCCACACCTTGTAGCTTACATTCAGATAGGTGAGTCCGTCGAATGTTGCGGCGGTAAAGGTTTTGCGGAAGGCGTAGATACACGTGTATAGACAAAAGGCGCTGACGGATGCATAAACAGTAAACCAAAAACCGTTTGTGAGTTTCAGATTGCGGGTGATAACGGATTCACTGATCAATGCCATACGCGTTGAATGGCATTTGTTTCCAGATGCCGCATTTCAAGATAGATAAATTTTTAAAACCGATATCCTGCAACAAACGGGCGGAGCTGTCAAACCCGTGTATCAGCTCATCGGGATGGTGCGCGTCACTGCTGAGCGTAACAGGTATTTTTAAATCATGGGCGCGTTCCAGGATCCAGGGACTGGGATAGGTCGTGGATGATTTTTTCTTGTACAGACCACGCGTATTGACTTCCATAATGATGTTTGCATCCTTAATGGTTTTTAAAGTCCTGAACACTTCCTCCCTGTACCAGCTTTCCGATTCCTCGAAGTAAGGGTGTGGTGTATTGTGGATCTTGATCTTATCAAGGTGGCCCACCACATCAGGTGGCGAAGTCAGCACCATTTCGCGCGTCAGTTCGAGGTAGCGGCTGATGGCAGCCCGGACGTTGTTATGGAAGATCTTTTCCAGCCCTTCATTAAAAATGGCCAGGGTGTTATCAATCTCCCAGTATTTTCCCTCAAAAGAATCCACAAAATGGATGGAGCCGATGGTAAAGTCCAGTTGCCGTCTGAAATCCGAAGGGGAGACGATGCGAGGGATGAAATCCACCTCCAGCCCTTTGTGGATCTCAATTTCCGGGAAGTCCGCTTTCAGCGATTCCACCGCTGCCAGGTAATCACCAAAGGCCTCCTGCTTCATGCACCATTGACAGGGAAACGGCACCGGCGCATGAGAAGAAAAACCGATGGACATCAGCCCCACGCGCGTTGCGGACCGCAGGTAGTCTTCGGGTGTTCCTTTCCCGTCGCAATAGAAGGTGTGCGTATGAAAATTCGACCACATACTGACAAGTAAGGTAAAAAAGCACGATTATCATGCATTTACAGGTCATTTTCGGGCTTTGGAATACTGACAACTCCGGTTCAAAGCTCCGGATCCTCCGGCGCAGCGCTGTTTAAGCTCCCATTGAAGATCTCAGTCTGCCAACGGGAATAGATTTTGTTTCCTTATCTGAAATGCGTTCTATGAATTTACGATCCGTTGCCGCTTGTTTTTTTATATTTTGCTTCCCTTCCTTTTGCCGGGCGCAGGCGCCGGAGACAAAAAATATCATTCTCGTAACAATCGACGGGTACCGGTGGCAGGAATTCTTTCACGGTGCAGACCCCGACATCCTGCGGGAGGGAAAATATGTGGATACCCGGGACATAGAGAACTTCTTACATCCCGAGGAGACGCAGCGAAGAAAATTGCTGATGCCGTTCATCTGGACGCATGTCGTGCAGGAAGGCCAGCTTTATGGAAACAGAGATCTGAAGAATAAGGTAAACTGTAAAAACCACCACTTGCTTTCTTATCCCGGCTACAGTGAAATGCTGGTAGGGTTTCCCCATCGGAAAGTATCTTCAAACAAGAAAATAGTGAATCCCCATCCGACGGTTCTGGAAGCGATCGAACAGCACAACAGTTTTGATAATGAGGTGGCCGCCTTCGCAACGTGGGATGCGTTTCCATACATCCTTCGCGAATCCAAATCCGACATCTATGTAAATGCCGGTAGCGATCTGGCTGAGGGAAATATTTCGCGGGCGGAGAAGTTGCTGAATAAACATCAGCTTGAAACAAGTGAGCGGTCAGATTCATTAACCTTTCACTACGCCTTCGAATATCTGAAGCGCGAAAGGCCGCGCGTCACATTTATCGGTTTCGATGAAACAGATCATCATGCACATGGCGGAAGGTATGGTGACTATCTGAGAGCAGCCAACAGCATCGATAAAATGCTTGCATCATTGTGGCGCTGGATCCAGTCGCAACCAGACTACAGGGATCAGACAACAATGTTTATAACGACTGATCATGGCAGGGGAAATGGAAAGAACAACTGGCGGACCCATCGCCTTCTGGCGGCGGGGTCCAGACATATCTGGTTCGCGGTGATCGGCCCGGACACGCCTGCGTTCGGAGAAATGCGGATGAAATCAAAGACCTATCAGAAGCAAGTTGCAAAAACCATCGCAGCCTTCCTTGGTCTTCCTTATCGCAATCAGGAACCGGTCGGAGAGGTGGTCCAGACCATGATCGCCCTTCCGCAGGATAGAACCGTAAAAGCTTCGGCTCATTAACGGCGGTGAGATAATTTTGAAATGATCCCGGATGCCGCTGATCTCCGGATCACCGCCGACCGCTAACGGATATCTGGTTGAAAATGCTACATGATGCTGCCGACACCGCGACAACGACCCAAAAATCGAAGTCGTACTGAGACCGGAAAAAATAGCATTTATCTTGATAGTTATACCGCGGGTGGGGGGATATCTTTACGGAACGATATCTCGTACTTTGCAGATAGATCTCTTTATGCGTTATCTTCTGGTGACCGGTTTTCTTTTGTGCCTGTACACAACAGGCGTTCCTCAGCGGTATTCCATGCGGAATTACAAGGCCATTGACGGACTCCCGCAATCACAGGTGAACATCATGCTCGAGGATAAGAACGGTTACCTCTGGATCGGTACGCACGGCGGTGGGCTCGCCAGATTCGATGGACGCGAATTTAAAGTTTATACCACCCTTGACGGGTTACTCAGTAACATCGTCACCTACCTGAAACTCGATTCAAGAGAAAACCTTTGGATCATTCATCCCAGGGGTATGTCGAGATTCGACGGGGTCAGCTTTAAGACTTTCAATCAGCCTGGCTCACCGGTCAGTGCGAAGCGCATGAGGCGCGTATTTGAATTGAAGGATACGCTTTTTTTTATTTCAGCGCCCGGCAACCTCGGCAAAATCCATAACGACTCAGTATACTACTGGTCCAAACCCATCGCGGGAGATAAGACTGTAGCCTATTGCCATCTCAATCCTGATAGATCTGTGCTCCTTTATGATACAGACAGTAATTTCCATGTCAAATCGGAAAATGGATATTATCATTTCAGCCACAAAAACAGATTCGACAGATTGTACGGGGTCTTTAACTACAACAAACAGGTCTGGCTCAGCACGGATAGGGGACGTTTTACAATCGATTTTGAAAAGCGCGATTTTATTCCTGCCACCCTTCCGATAAATAACCATATACTCTACGTGGATACGGTGAATCAGGTTTTCTGGACGCGATACCGGAACGCGATCATGAAAGAGAACCTGTCAGCCGATGGCACTACAATGGTGGATACCGTGATGCGTGATGTGGAGATCAACCAGGTACTCGTTGATTCCGAGGGCAACACGTGGTTTGCCACGCACGGGATGGGATTGTATAAATACTATATCCAGGATTTCGACCGGATCAGCCCCGAGGGTCTGAACGTAGTCATGGCCATTCACCGTGATAACGCGGGGGCCACCTGGATCGGGTCCATGAGCAAAGGACTCTGGAAAATTGAAAACGGCAAGGTAAAATCATATGCTGACAGAAGGCAGCCCTCCCGCAACGAAGTCCATACCATTGCAGAGTCACCGGATCATACCATTTGGGTGGGAACCTCTTTTGGATTGGGTAAGTACAATCGCGGGACCGATTCCTTTACATGGCTGACCCGCGCCGATGGTTTGTCAAGTTCTGCTGTCGTGAAAATACAGTTCGATGAGGCCGGAAATATGTACGCGGGCACGTTCAATGCAGGAATGAATTATTATGATGGCAAAACCTTCAAGCACATTACAATGCAACAGGGTTTGAGTTCGGATAATATAAGTGCTGCCCACTATTCCCGTTTTTACCGAAAGTTATTTATCGGTAATGAATTTGGCGTGACAACCGTCGAAAAGGGTGTGGTTAATCCAATTTCAATTCCCGAGATCGAAAACGCAGGGATACTCTCCATTCAATCCTTCAGGGATTCATTGATCCTTCTGGGCTCGGGTGGGGGTGGCGTTGCCATCTACAATCCGGAAACACGGTTTAAGAAAGTAATCAGCACGCACCATGGACTGCCTTCCGACTTCATCTATTTTGTAGCGGAGGATCCCGATGGTTACTTATGGATCGGAACGGAGAAAGGGATCACGCGGCTGAAACTCAGCCGCGACCTGGAGATCGTGGAAAATCTTCATTTTGATTATGACAATGGCCTGACCGGCGTTGAAACGAATCAGAATGCGTTCTACCTCGTGGGCGATCAAAAATTATTTGGTCTCATCGACGGGCTGTATCAGTTCAATGCATTCAACCGCAATGTGAAGAAGCCCTTTGGTTTACATCTTACGTCCGTTGAATTGTTTTACGGCCAATATTCGGTCCATGAGTTTTCCAAGGACGTGACGGGCTTTTTTAAGTTACCGGTTGATCCGCAGCTGCCCCCGGAAATTAATCACATCACATTCCGTTTCAACAGGGTGGATAAGCGCTATCCGAAATCTGTGAAGTTCAAATACTTTCTGGAAAACTTCGATAAGACCTGGTCACCGCCTTCTTCCAATAACGAGGTTACCTACAGCAACCTTCCTCCCGGAAAATATTCCTTTCGTGTAATGGCGACAGACAATCAAGGCAGTTGGGCACCTGCGGCCGTGGATTATCCGTTTACTGTCAGAACACCTTTCTACAAAACCGCGTCCTTTCTGGTAGGCTTGTTCATCTTGCTGGCAGGTGCGGTGACACTTATATTATATATACGCGTGAAGGGCCGGGTCAATAAATTGATGATGATGGAACGGGTACGGGTGAAGGAACAGGAAACTTTGCGTAAAGAGATTGCCCGCGACTTTCATGATGAGATGGGAAACCAGCTAACGCGCATTATCAATTATGTAAGTTTGTTGAAGCTGAATGGTACCAATAACAAGAATGGAAACCATACCGACCTTTACACCAAGGTGGAAGATTCTGCGAAATATCTGTATACCGGTACCAGGGATTTTATCTGGTCGATCGATCCGGGTAATGACGAGCTTTCAAAATTATTCCTTCACATCCGGGATTTTGGCGAGAAATTGTTTGAGGAGAAAAATATCAGTTTCCGGGCCTACAATGAAGTGAAGGAAAAATGTAAACTTCCTTACGGATTCAGCCGTGAAGCCAACCTCATTTTCAAGGAAGCCATGACCAATGCCTTCAAATATTCGGGTGCCCAAAATGTCACCCTGACGCTGGTGCGGGTGCAGGATGCATTTGAAATGTCATTTGAAGACGACGGAATCGGCTTTTATTTGGGGGAAGTGGAAAATTCCAACGGATTGAAAAATATCCGGGAAAGAGCCGACAGGATCAAGGCTCTTTTACGTATACAGAGTAACAAGCATAAAGGAACCAAAATCGTTCTCAACTTCAAGCTAAACAAAACCTTAAAATATGGCCTTACCCTTTAAAAAAAGAGTTCTGATTGTTGAAGATGATCAGGAGATCAGAAACAGTTTCAGCCTTATTGTAAACAGTTCCCAGAAATTCATGGTGATCAATGCGTACAGCAATTGTGAGGACGCCATAGAGAATATTAACCGTGATAAGCCTGAAATAATATTGATGGACATTGAACTGCCGGGAATGAATGGTATCCAGGGTACCAAAATAATAAAGGAGAAAAGCCCGCACAGTGAAATCGTCATGGTGACAGTTTATGAAGACAGTGAACTGGTGTTTGAAGCGTTGAAAGCCGGCGCCTCCGGATACATCACAAAAAGCGCCAACTATATGGAACTGTTGTCCGCCCTGGAGGAGATCGTGAAAGGCGGGGCGCCCATGAGCAGCAGGATTGCCCGCATGGTGATCGACAATTATCATGTGAATCCGAATTCGCCGCTGACACGCCGGGAAACGGAAATTCTTCAGCTCATCTCCGAAGGCAAGACTTACACACAGATATCGGAAGAACTTTTTATTTCCAAGGAAACCGCGAAGACCCATATTAAAAATATCTACTCCAAGCTCCAGGTCAACAGTAAATCAGAAGCCATTGCCAAGGCAAACCTTGAAAAGTTGATCTGATCGTCTTCAGGTTTTGAGGATCTGGCTTGAAAAAAAAATCAACCCACATGGGTGATTATTTTTTCGGGATTATATTGAAAATTTGTTTCATCATCCTTCATCGCACACAACCACCGTGCTTCGTCAGCTCAGGTTAATGAAGATTTTCCTGAAGGATAGCCCCTCTTATGGAGAGGCTTTTTTTTTCCGCATTTTTTCCGTTCCGCCGGATAACCCAAAAGACGTTATAATACTCACGATAATATACCTCCAATCAAGTCATTCTTTTGACTCCGGCTTTTGGGAGTTTTGGTAAACCGTCCCTTATGCCGCGGCATACGGGGGAGCTTTGATGAATCACATTAACCAAAAAAGTATGATGAAGATTTTACTATTAACAGTAATGTGCCTGTGCGCTATGTTTAGTAGTGTGCTTGCGCAGGAGCGGACCGTTACCGGAAAGGTGACTTCCTCCGAAGACGGCTCCCCCTTGCCGGGAGTCAACGTCGTTATTAAAGGATCGGCAATAGGAACTGTGACAGATGTAAACGGAACGTACAGTCTTTCCGTGCCACAGGATGCCTCGTTGGTGTTTTCCTTCATCGGGCTGACGTCGGTGGAGGCCCTCGTGGGAGCAAGGTCTATCGTGGATGTACAGATGGCGCAGGATGTTCAGCAACTCGGCGAGGTGGTCGTTACCGCCGCGGGTATTGAACGGCAGACAAGAGCACTCGGCTATGCGGTTGCTAATGTTTCCGGCGACAAAGTGGCCATGAAGTCGGAGCCCGACGCGCTCCGCAGTCTGCAGGGGAAAGTTCCCGGCGTAAACATCCTGAGCACGAGTGGTACTCCCGGTAGCGCTACACGCATTACGATCAGGGGTAACAAGTCTTTCTTCGGAAACAATCAGCCCTTGTTTGTGGTCGATGGCATCCCTTTCGACAATTCATTTGACAACTCGTCAAACCAGTTGACCGATGGCTCAGCTTATAGCGGGCGTGTCGGAGACATTGATCCCAACAACATCGAGTCTATCAATATTCTGCCCGGCGGCGCTGCAGCAGCGTTATACGGGGTCAGGGCGTCCAACGGCGTGGTGGTCATCACTACGAAGGCCGGAAGCAGTCGCGCTTCCCGGAAAGGTCTGGAGATCACGTATTCATCGGGATTTGCCATTGAACAGATCGCAAACCTTCCCAACTACCAGAACAAATATGGCAATGGTTCCCGGGGGCAGTATGCTGAAGCCAATGGAAGCTGGGGGCCGGCATTTGACCGACCCGGACCAGGTGTTAACTACAATGCGGACGGAACCATCACGCCCAATGGAAGCGAAGTAGATTCGATCCCATACTGGACCGCCTATGCCGGAGTCTTCCCGGACCATCCGGATATGGTGCCCTACCGCGCATACCCCGACAATGTGAAGGATTTCTTCCGCGACGGAAAGGTCTTTGATAACTCCATTACGATCCGGGGTGGAAATGAGAAATCTGTATTCACAGCGGTAGCGTCACGGATGAAACAGGATGGATATATTCCCTTTTCGGAATATGGACGGACGAACATCAGCATCGGCGGAAATACGGAACTGGAAAACGGTTTGAACATCGGTGGCAACATGTCATTCATCAACTCCGTGCAGCGCGGACCTTTAAGCGGATATGGATCCGCCAACCAGGTCAGCGCTTCCGTCCTTTCCAGGATCCTTTTCCCCGGAAGAAACTGGGATATCACCGGACAGCCTATTGAAGATCCGGCCACGCGCCAGCAAGTCTTCTTTCTGGGCGCCGCCGCGGATAATCCATACTATTCTTCGCGTTACAACGGTTTGAGAAGTGACGTGAACCGGATTGCCGCAGCACTGAATGCAGGTTACGATTTCAACGATTGGCTGAACGTCAGCTACAAGATCGGGATCAATACCTACAACGACCGGAGAAAGGAGATTACGCGGAGAGGTTCCGTCGGTGCGGCAGGAATCGGACAGCTGATCACGGACGACATTTACTTCCAGGAAATTGAATCGAATTTGCTGTTGACCGCCGACCGGCCCATCAGCGAAAACATCAGCTTCAAAGCAATTCTTGGCGCCAGCGTCAATCAACGGACGAAAGAAAATCAGCAGGTGAAAGCGGTGGATGCGGTTGCATTTGAAATCGATGATATTGACAACTTCAATGATGTGACACCTTTCGGAGGTAGATATCAACGCCAGCGGCTACTGGGTGTCCTGGGTGATATTACGCTGGGATACAAGGACTATCTGTTCCTGAATGTTACGGGACGAAATGACTGGTCCTCCACACTGCCGAAAGACAAGCAGAGTTTCTTCTATCCGTCCGTGAGCACTTCTTTCGTTTTCACGGATGCGTTTGACCTATCATCCTCGTTCCTGAGCAGCGGGAAGATCCGTGCAGCGTGGTCCAAGATCGGTAATGATGCGCCGGTTTACTACCTGTATCCTACGTATGATCTCAACCTCGGTAACAGTAGCGGTCTCGTTGGCGCTGTGCCGGGAAATGACCTTCCCTTCCGGGGAATCCCCGGGGCGTCTACCGGTATCACCGTTTACGACGAGAACCTGACGCCTGAATTCACAACCAGTATCGAGCTTGGCGCCGATCTGCAAATGTTCAATGACAGGTTGAAGCTGACCATTTCAGCGTATGATATCCGCACCACCGATCAAATTGCCCCCATCTCGCTGGCGGATGAAACAGGCTTCAACCAGTATATCACCAATTTCGGTGAAATGTCAAACAAAGGGTTAGAGATCGGTCTCGATGCCACACCAGTGCAAATGAGCAACGGTTTTTCATGGACGCTGTTTGGCACGTTTACCAAAAACAGAAATTACGTAGAGTCCTTAATCCCCGGAATTGAAGAGATCATCCTGCGGAATTTGTATGGCGGACAGGTTACACCTACGCTCGCACCGGGTCAGCCTTATGGCGTACTGAAAGGCACCTACAATGTTCGTGATGACGAGGGAAACCTTCTGATAGATCCTGCTACGGGTCTGGCGATCCAGTCAAGTGATTTCAGATTCATCGGTGATCCCAACCCGCAGTGGCTTGCAAGTCTCGGGACAGGGTTCAATTACAAGGGTCTGACCCTTTCCTGCCTTTGGAACTACCGCCATGGCGGCGATCTCTATTCTGCGACAACACAATTTTATCTGGGTCGCGGCGTAACCAAAGACACAGAAGACAGGGAAGGTTACTTCGTCGTCCCGGGTGTGTGGGGAGATACCAACACCAACGAACCGATACTGGATGGGGACGGACAGAAGATTCCGAACACCACACAGGTTCTTTTGAACGACGTTTACTTCCAGACAGCAGGGGGATCGTTTGCCATCAACTCCGCTGACGAGCTTAATGTTTTCGATGCGACGGTCATCAGGTTAAGTGAAGTAGCGCTTGGATACAGTTTGCCGAAGTCATTATTGAGCAAGACACCTTTTGGCTCGGCCAGCATCACTTTAACCGGACGCAACCTTTGGTACAAGGCTCCCAATTTCCCCGAGCATACCAATTTCGACCCGGAGACCAATTCATTCGGCGCCCAGAATTATACGGGGCTTGAATATAATGCTGCACCTTCCGTGAAGCGCTATGGTGTCAACCTTTCGTTGTCCTTCTAAAAAACTTTCAAGACTATGCAATTCAGTAAACTTATAAAGATATCGGGGCTGGCAACGATCATTGCCTTTGCCTCAGGATGCGAAGATTTTCTCGACATAAACGTCGATCCAAACCTTCCGGCTAAAGTCACCGTCAACCAGCTGCTTACGGCGGGAGAGGTGGCGATGGTCAATTCATTCGGTATTGGAAGTCCCGGACTTTCGACACCTGCCTCCATACTCGTTCATCAGACCGTGCAGCGCGGGAGTGTCGATAGTTACAATGTTTCGGGTGAGGACTTTCAGATTCAGACGGCGTGGCAAAATCTGTACTCCAACGCATTGCAGGATTTCAAGGTGATCATTGATCAGGGTACTGAGGAGAATAACCTCCAGCATGTGGGGATTGCAAAGATCCTGACAGCGTACTCCTACAGCATGATGGTTGATATGTGGGGTGACATTCCATTTTCCGAGGCGCTCAGAAACGCGGAAATACAGTTTCCCCACTTCGATGATGATGCGACGATCTATCCGCAACTGTTCACGATGATCGACGCCGGTATTGCGGATCTGGAGACGGAAGAAGGCGCAGACCCTGCCGATGCCGATCTGATTTATGAAGGTGACGCCGGAAGATGGATCAGATTTGCCAAGACGCTGAAACTGAAAATGTATAATCAGATACGTCTTGTGGACGATGTCGCGGCGGAAGTAAATGCGTTGCTGACCGAAGGCGATCTCATGGCAGAAGGAGAGGACTTTGAACTGGCCTATGGAACTTCCGTCGCTCCGGATGACCGCAATCCTGCGTTCGTACTGGAGTACACGCCGGGCAACAGGCTCTCTTACATCAGCCCGTATTTTTATGAGATCATGACCGGACAAAGTACCCTGAATGATGTGCTGGCAGGGATCGTTGACCCACGGGTGCCCTACTACTGGTTCAATCAGCTGACGGACCCCGCTGACGCGCAGAATCCAACTGAGTACATCGATGACAATGGGTTTGTTTCCATATGGTTTTCCTCTCAGGGCATCAATCAGGGATTTCAGCAAGACAGATCACAGACGGTACTTGGTCTATATCCGATAGGCGGCAGATATGATGATGGACTGGGAGGCGAAGTTAATCTCTCGGGCGCCGTCTCAGGACCGGGCGATGTTGCCCAGCGGTTACTGACCCATTTCAGTTCATTGTATACCCAGGCGGAACTGGTGCTTACGGAACCCGGTGTGGCCGGGGACGCAGGCGCTCTTTTTGAAGCAGCCATGATGGCGTCTTTTAATAAGGTGAACAGCATTGCCGAAGAAACGGATGCTCCCCTGATCGAAGATGCTGACATCACCGCATATGTGGATGCAGTGATGGCGCAGTATGACGCCGCCGACAACACCGGCAAACTGGAATTGATCATGACGGAAAAATGGATTGCCAGTTTCGGGTTCGCACTGGATGCGTATACCGATTATCGCAGGACAGGCTTCCCGATCATGTTTGATCCCAACAGCGATCCGTTGCCCTATACAGTGACGAGTCGGGGCTATCCGGTGTCGCTGGCCTATAACGTACCGTCATCCCTGAACCTGAATCAGAATGCGCCAGAGCAGAAAAACGTTACGACCGATCGCATCTTCTGGGATCCTAACTGATGAATGACCAACTAAAATTTACGAAAAATGAAAAATCAAATAAGATATATAGCGTTCAGTCTGCTGGCGCTTTTCATCGGTGCATGTGAAGATGAAGAGAAGTATCCGATTCCCGATTTTACACGAAGTTCCGTACCGGTCTTTTTGCAAAAGGATACCGATACCGGGTTTATCAATTTTCAGGATCTGGATGCGACCACACTTTCCTTTGATGTCGATCGCCTGGGAACGGAAGCTGTTTCCAGCATCGACGTATTGATCACATTTAACAACAGTGAAACGGGTACATCCCAGACGGTTACCCAAAGTACGGTAAACAGTTTTCCGCAAACCGTCAACCTTTCTATTGACCAATTGATCAGCCTTTTCCCTCAGGAATTCCTGACCAGGGATACTTTGAGCCTGGGCGATTCTTTTGTGGTAGGGGGAAATGTTTTATTGGCGGATGGCCGTTATTTGGATGGCGGGTATAGCCCAAGTGTTGTTGCCAACGATCCCGTTTTTGTTACGTACAATGTTGCCTGTGCTTCCGCCCTGAACGGCACATACGATCTGACGTTGATTTCGGGAGATAATGGAGAGGCCACTTCTGAACCGGGTCAAACCATCGCTACCATCGCTCCCGGGTACTATGAATTGTCAGATGCGACCATGAGTATTTTCGGTTTTCCTGTCAAGTACAGGTTTACGGATATCTGCGGCAATCTGATTGCTGATCCGGAGTCGGTTGATTATGGTACCCAGATTGTCATCAGGTTCAATGCGGGAACTGTTATTGACCCGGTATCGGGGGAGATTACTTTCGATATTGAATACATAGCGCCGAGTTGTTGCGGTCTGGCGGGTATCAAGACCGTGTTTAAAGCCACACCCAAATGATTTCAGTCCAGCCCCTCATCACCTCCGCCCGAAAGGGCGGAGGTTTTTTTATGACGTTGCAGACTGTTTTTTCCGGAAAAGGATAAATGCTCCTTTATACTTAACTTATCCGCCTGAAACAATTTCTTATGAAAACCCGGCGGTGGATCAGCATCACGTTTCCCTTTGTTGTCATTATCGCGCTTTATTTTCTCGGACCCGCGCCGGTGCCTCCAAGCTATGAGGACATCCTTCCGGGTATTCCGGATGCTCCCGCAGCGCTTGTGGACTATGTCAGGAAAAAGGAAATGTCGTACAGGATCAAGCCGGACAACGAGGCCCGGATCGTGTGGCATGACAGTACCCGGGAAAAAACCGAATACGCGGTAGTTTACCTGCACGGTTTCTCCGCCAGCCAGGAGGAAGGCGACCCGGTGCATCGGCGCTTTGCGGAAAATTTCGGGTGTAACCTGTTTCTCACGCGCTTATCCGATCACGGCATCGACACAACGGAGTCGTTACTGTATTTCACTGCTGACCGTGTGTGGGACAGCGCGCGGGAGGCGCTGGCGATCGGAAAGAAACTGGGAGACAAAGTGATCCTGATGAGCACCTCCACCGGAGGAACGCTTGCGCTCATGCTTGCCGCAAAATTTCCGGAAGATGTCCATGCGCTGATCAGCATGTCGCCCAACATTGCCATCAATAACCCGGCCGCCTTCCTGTTGAACGATCCGTGGGGCCTGCAGATTGCGAGAATGGTAAAGGGCGGGAAATACAATGAAACAGGGGCCAGCGAAGAAAAGTCAAAATACTGGAACCGGAAATACCGTCTTGAGTCGGTAGTGCAGTTACAGGAACTCGTAGAGTCAACCATGACGCGAAAAACCTTCGCATCCGTCACGCAGCCATCGCTTACCTTGTATTATTACAGGAACGAGGACGAGCAGGATCCTGAAGTAAAGGTCAGCGCCATGCTGGAGATGCATCAACAGCTCGCCACCCCTGATTCGCTGAAAGTAGCGAAAGCGATGCCTGATGCAGGCGCGCATGTGCTGGGGTCGCCGCTGAGTTCAGGCGATGTTGAAGGCGTCTATTCGGAGATCGAAAAGTTTGCGCGCGGTACATTGCACATGGAAAGATCCGGGAAGCTTGCCGTAAGCCGATCTTCTCCATGAATTCCTCACCCCCGCTCTGTGGGGGTTACACGATCGCTTATTTCCCCAGCACCCTTTCCAGGTCTTCCGGCGTATCAATGGCAATGGTTTCAAAGGGGGTGATGGCTGTTTTTATTTTGAATCCATTTTCAACCCAGCGCAATTGTTCAAGGGACTCGGCCTTCTCGAGAGAAGAGGGGGGGAGACGGGTAATCTGTTGCAGGATGTGTGGGCGATACCCGTAAATGCCAATGTGCTGGTAAAACGTGTGTCTGGCGAGCCATTGCTCCTGTTCAAAGCCGCGAATGTAAGGAATGGGATGGCGGCTGAAATAGATGGCAAACTGTTGCTGGTCAACGATGACCTTCGGTGAATTCGGATTGAATAACACATCCGCTGATACAATTTTCTTGATGAGGGTTGCCAGGTCCGTTCTCGCATCATCAAAGCAGGAGCATACGAGATCGATCTGCCGCGGGTCGATAAAAGGTTCGTCGCCCTGAATATTCAGGACGGCATCGCAGGATATTTCCATTTTAGCGAGTACTTCTGCACAGCGATCCGTTCCGCTGGGATGGTCAGGCGAAGTCAGGCACACCGTGCCACCAAAACTTCTGACCTTTTCTTCAATTGCCGGGTGGTCTGTAGCAACAATGACCTCAGAGAGTCCTCCGGATTTTTTTGCCTGCGCATATACCCGTTCAATCATGCTTTTCCCCGCGATGTCTATGAGGGGCTTTCCGGGAAACCTGGAGGAGGCGAACCTTGCAGGAATGATTCCGACAATTGTTTTCATACGATCACTTCAGCTGGCCTTTATCCGGGCAAGTAGCGTGTAAATTACCAGAATAACAAACACGTGTATACCGGGTTTTCAAAAAGACTTCGTGTCAAAAAGGTGCTTTCAATCGCATGATTTTGAGAAGATCACACCTGAATTTTCGCCGGGAAAGTATCGGATGAAGGCATTTCAATGAGGAAAATAACGGACACAACACGTAAATCCATACACTCCAACCGCGCAGTAAGACGCGCAATGAATGGCACAACCTTTTTTCGCAACACCCTGGCTATGCATTCAAAAAGCGGTTTCAGTAGGTCTGGAGCCCATCTCAATAAATGCGGCGAGGGGAAGGGTAGAGCAGCATTATGAACATGTCACACCGAAATCCGGCTTACCCGGAAACACAAAATCCTATTTGAAGGCAAGGGCCTCAGTTAAACAACAACTTAAATCAATAAACTATGGAAAAGACAGGTAAAAAAAGTGCAGGTAGTAAAAAGCAAACACCGGCCTATACCCAGGAAGAAAATAACTCCATGCTTCTGGAGTTGTTCATCGACGAGTTACGGGATATTTACTGGGCGGAGAAACACCTGGTGAAAGCTTTGCCAAAAATGGAAAAAGCTGCTTCTTCGGAGGAACTTGCCAAAGCATTTGCAGAACACCTTGCCGTAACCCAGGAGCAGGTGGCGCGCCTTGAAGAGGTATTCGAAATGCTCGGTGAGAAAGCACGCGGCAAAAAATGCGATGCGATGGAGGGACTGGTGAAAGAAGCGGAGTCCGTCATTGAAGATACGGAGGAAGGTACGTCAACCCGCGATGTGGCCCTGATTATTGCTGCGCAGAAAGTCGAGCATTATGAGATTGCCACTTACGGAGGCCTCGCCACGTTGGCCAAAACCCTGGGCAGAAATGAAATAAAGGACCTTCTCGGTCAGACTTTGGATGAAGAAAAGGAGACCGATGAGCTGCTGACACAGCTGGCTGAGGCCAACATCAACCAGTCTGCCAGTCAGGAAATGGAAGAATAGCCGCCACTGAAATGTCAATAAAAAAGGTCAGCGTCAATGCCGACCTTTTTTTATTTTCAGTAACATGATGGCCTCTTACGAGAGGAATAAAAAAAAAGCCGCTACCAGGAATGGTAACGACTTTTAAACCCCACTAGCTAAAACCTGACTATAGAACAACTAATCTTGAGTGTCGTCATCCTTGAACAGCGCCTCCAGTTCATTTCCCATTTTCTGGAAGGCTGCCTTTACATCCTGTGAAGTGTTACGCGCGGCGACCTTTACATCGCCCCAGGTTTCTTCACTGGAGTTTTCTATGTCTTCAAGTGTCTTGTCCAGGCGTGAACGTTCCTGGGTCAGATCGCGATTGGCTTTTTCAAGTTCAACACGGTCATCATCACCGTCTTTGTCTTTAGCAGCCCTGTCCAATCTGTTATCCACTTTCTCAAGTTCGCGATCAATATCGTTTCTAAGTTCGCGCAACTCATCCCGCAGGTCATTTCTTTCTTTTTCAAAATCCACTGTCACTTCCTCAGTCGTGTTGTCATTGTCGCGATCGCGCTCCGTTGTGCAGCTTGAAAGCGAAACCATTACACCTGTCAGGATAACCAAAGCAAAAATTCTTAACACTGTTTTCATCACCATTACCGTTAGCTCCTCGATTCATTTAATTTGTTCATTCACGTCCGTGAAATGAATCCTTCACCCTACCTGTTTTAAAAGTTATGCCAGCGGAATTTCAACGTTGATTTCCAGCGTTTATCAGCGTTTCCGGCAAAACGAGCCATAGCGGCTGTAGCACAAACTCCACAAACTGTGGCAGTTAGTGGTCGGAATGGCCGGTTCAAGCCCGCAAATATTCCGTTTTTCGGGGGTCAGAAAGGCTGCCTTGGCATAGTTTTCATGTTCCCTACCGCAAAACACTTTTAAACTAAAAGGAGATATGGAAGCAAATAAAGATTTAGTGGAGGTTCTAAATGACCTCATTCGGATTAACCATGACCGCACCGAAGGTTACCATAAGGCTGTGGAAGAATTGAAGCCTACTGATATAGATTTGAAAACAATGTTCGCCAACATGGCCAACACCAGTGTACAGTACGCCAATGCGCTGTCAACTGAAGTCCGCAATCTGGGAGGCACTCCCGCCGTGGATTCCACCCAGTCCGGTAAGCTGTACAGACTCTGGATGGACATCAAATCCGGAATTACGGCAAGAGACCGCAAGTCGGTATTGGCGCTCTGTGAATTTGGCGAGGACGCGGCATTGAAAGCCTATAATCTGGCGCTGGAATCCGATGCAGAAATTTCTGCTGAGATACGTCAATTGATCGTCGAACAGAAGAACGCCATCCAAAGCTCTCACGACGTGGTCAAAAGATATCGTGACATGCACGAGGCCGTATCATAATCAAAATCAGGTAATGTGCCGGCGATGGTTCGCCGGCAATACACTTAAATAAATTAAAAACATGAAATCTTCAATAACACCGGACAGGCCAGAACTCACCTGGATGAAGGATTTAACCTCATGTGTTAACCGCATGAAAGAAGAGGGATACCGGGAAGACTACCAGGTCACGGAAGCGGGGCTTGCTACTTTCGACAAGAACAAGATCTACAAGCCGGAGCAGGTTCGAATCGTCAATTTTTACCGGTTTGAAGGTCAGTCAGACCCGGGAGACAATACCATACTTTATGTCATCGAGACCAATGACGGCGGCAAAGGCACCCTCGTAGACGGTTATGGCGCTTATGCCGATGAAAACGTTTCTAAATTTATTGTCCAAATCGAAGAAATTCAAAAGGTAAAAGTCACCGACCTTCATGCGTAAGTTTTGGCTTATTCTCCGCCAGGCTTTTACGGAATTTATAAATGATCATGGACTGAAGTTCAGTGCTTCTTTGTCGTATTACACGGTATTTTCACTGGGCCCGGTCCTGATCATTATAATTTCCCTGGCTGGAATTTTTTTTGGCAGGGATGCGGTCGAAGGCAAGATTTACTGGCAGATCAAAGGGCTGGTGGGGGACGCGGCGGCCCTGCAGATCCAGGATATTATCGGTAATATCCAGGAATCGCAATTCAGTCAGAGCGGTGCAGTGCTGGGACTGGTGTTCCTGGTCATCGGCGCCACAGGCGTGTTTACTGAAATGCAGGATTCGATCAACTACATCTGGTCGATCAAAACAAAACCCAAACGGGGATTGGTCAAATTCTTTTTTGACAGGCTCCTTTCTTTTTCGCTGATCATAAGTTTTGGTTTTGTACTCATGGTCTCACTGGGGGTGCATGCGTTAATGGACCTTTTATACGACAAGCTACAGGTTTACTTTCCCCAGGCGATGGTGATTGTCTTTCAGGGACTGAATTATGTGATCCTCTTTGTGATTATCACAAGTCTCTTTGCGATCATTTTCAAGATCCTTCCCGATGCAAAGATCCGTTGGAAAGACACCTTCGTCGGGGCGACCTTCACGGCAGTCTTATTTTTGCTGGGGAAATTTCTGATCAGTCTTTATCTAGGCACCTCCAATGTCGGGATCACTTATGGCACCGCGGCTTCTGTGGTGATCATTTTACTTTGGGTGTATTACACCTCCATCATACTTTACTTTGGCGCAGAGTTCACGAAGATCTACACGATGAACTTTGGCGGTGGCATCGTTCCTGAGAAGACTGCTGTCTTCATCATCAAACAGGAAGTGACAGAGCTTTCTCCCACGAAGGAGGATATTGCCACGATGGAAGAAAAACAGAAACAGGCGGAATAAAAAAAAGTGCAATCCTGGACTGCACTTTTCTCCATTTTCTTTACAGGTGACGATCTCAATCAGATCTTCTGAATGCGCCTGTGATCAAACTGATCACAAAAAACACCAGAAATATGTAAAAGATAATTTTTGCGATTGAAGCCGCGCCTGCGGCTATCCCCGTAAATCCAAAGACAGCAGCAATGAGCGCTATCACCAAAAATGTCAAAGTCCAGCGTAGCATATATTTCTATTTTTTTTGGTTAACAATACCTGTTTGAGAACTAATCATGTGCCATCGACCACGTCACCTGCAAATGCAGGTAATAAACGAGGTTATTCAGCCATTTGGTGTGGAAAATTGTACACAAGGAGCCCCATAAATGAGCGGTGTAGCAGCCGGCATTCCCTTTTAATTATACAATGCAATTGCAAAGGGTATGAGGATTCAGTGGATGATGTTTATGAGAAACCTGGTAAAAAGCTATCTGGACAACTATGTCTTGCCAGGGACAAACGCCGGGACAGAAGTTCTCTGGATCTATATGATCCAATGGAAACGCGACATGGCGAACGTCACTTTTGCAATTGTTTACATACTCTTCTCTCAGCTTGATCTCAGTAAAGTTGAAAGCGTAATTTCCAATACACACCCAGAGGAAAACGGTAATATTTAAGCTGTTGTCTCACCGTGTTTTTCAGATGGATTCGCGCTGTTTCCATGTACTATTTCGTGGTGTTTAGCTATTATTTTGGGTGTTCGTGTGGAATTTCGTCCACAAGGTCTTATCTTTATTTCAAGGAAGGTGGGAAATGATTCCACACCGGCGTGGTTAACCGGGCGACTGAAACGGGCTTTTGATTTTTTAAAATAGTGAATATCAATGTGTTAGAAAAAATATTGCTGTTTTGCGAAAAGTGGTGCCAAGCTTGCAAAAGACTACGCAGTATTAACCGACCCTATGATATTATGCTTTACCAAAACCTGACACAAAAGCAACAGTTGAAGATTCACCCGCAGCATTTACAAATGCTGCAGCTTTTACACCTGAATACCATTGAATTGGAACAACGTATTCAGAACGAGCTTGAGGAGAATCCGCTCATTGAGGAGAAGGCGGATGATGACGGAGCGTTTGACAATGGCGTTCAGGATTCAGGCCAGGATTTTAAAGACTGGGAAGAGTATTGTTATGATGACATCCCGGATTATAAGACTGAGAACGCGCAGCATTTCCAGTCGAAGGCTCCATTGGAAAAACCAATCATTGAAGTAGAAGATTTCAGGCAGGAACTGAAGAACCAGTTAGCCCTTCAGCGGTTAACTGAACAGGAAACAGAAGTAGGAAATTTTATTATCGACAGCCTTACAGATGAAGGTTTTCTCGAATTCAGCTGTGAGAATCTCGCAGACGATTATTCGATGAAGTTCAGCAAATGGATAGAGCCGGAGACTGTACAAAGAGTGATCGCGATCATCCAGCAACTCGAGCCTATCGGTGTAGCTACTGGCAACATCAAGGAATGTCTGGCGCTTCAACTGAGAGCCATGCCGGTTTCACCGGATATTAAGCTCGCCCTGTGCGTTCTTGATAATTACTATTATGAATTGATGCACCGGAATTTTGAAAAGATAATCAATGATCTCAAAATTGAAGAAGAGGATCTGAAGGAGATCTTCCACCTGCTGGGTACGCTGAAATTAAAGCCTGTTACGGCAGCAAGTGTTACTCCCCAGACAGAAACGATCCTGCCTGATTTCATCCTGGCGCAGGAAGACGATATTATGCACGTATCCCTGGCAAGAGAGCGCTCCTCCAAACTGAGTATCAGCTCTTCCTGGAAGAAGATGGTTTATGATACCGAGAAAAGCCAGACAGATAATCGTTCAAAACAATATTTGAAAAGTAAGTTGAACGCGGCGGAGTGGTTTGTCAATGCGATACGCCAGCGTGAAACCACGATGCTAAAAGTGATGGAAGCCATTGTTCGTCTTCAGAGCGATTACTTCCAGGAAGGCGACATCACGAAGTTGAAGCCCATGATTCTTAAGAATGTTGCCGATATGGTAGGCGTTGATATTTCCACCGTTTCACGCATTACCTGCAACAAATATGTTCAAACTCATTTTGGAAATGTTTTGCTCAAGTCGTTGTTTACCGAAGGGATTGCCAATCACAAGGGAGAAGTTGTAAGCAATAAGGTGATTCAGAAAACAATTGAAGAGGTTATACAGGCTGAAGACAAGAAATGTCCTTATTCTGACCAGCAGCTGGTGAAAGTACTCGCCAAACGCGGTTTCGAAATTGCGCGCAGAACGGTAACAAAATACCGTGAACAATTGCACATTCCGGCAGCACAAATGCGGGCATTTTTGGCCTAATTCAAACAAACGACAACAACTTAATTGACCGATGACAGACAGGCCCATGGAAAAAATACTAATCATCGATGATGATAAGGATTTATGTTTTGTTTTAAAACGATTTCTTTCCAAACACGGATTTGAGGTAATTGAAGCCACCTCGGGAAAGGCAGCGCTGGAGATCCTTGAAAATGTAGAACCGGATCTCATCCTCTGCGACTTCCGTTTAGAGGATATGAGCGGAAGTTCCATTCTCAAGAAGATCAAAGAGAAAAATCCTTCTGTTCCCGTGATCATCATCACCGGCTACAGCAACATCAAGACTGCTGTGGAGGTCATGAAGCTGGGAGCGATGGACTACGTTACCAAACCTCTGTTGCCGGATGAGATTCTGCTGACGATTCGCAAAGCATTAAGCAAATCCGCGGAAGAGAAAGCCGGAATTACCGGTACCCCTGTGGCAGAAACCACCGCGGAAGACGACACCACCTCCAAGGAGGATAAGGTTGCACTTGCAAACAAGCGTTATTCTCCCGAGACCAGCTCCTATATTTTTGGAGATAGTGCGGATTTCAAGAATATTCTCAACCAGATCGACCTGGTAGCCCCTACGAATTACAGCATCATTATCTACGGTGAAAGCGGTAGTGGTAAGGAAGTGATCGCGCAGGAAATTCACAAACGGAGCCGGCGCAGTAACAAGCCTTTTATCGCGATCGACTGCGGTACGCTCTCACGCGAATTGGCTGGCAGTGAATTGTTCGGTCATGAAAAGGGATCGTTCACAGGCGCGATCGGACAAAAAGTGGGAAGTTTTGAACTTGCCAATGGCGGTACCATCTTTCTGGATGAAATTTCCAACCTCCCGTATGATGTTCAGGTAACCTTGTTGCGGGTTGTTCAGGAGCGCAAAATGCGGCGCGTGGGAGGTATCAAAGATATCGACCTGGATGTTCGCATCATCGTTGCGAGCAATAAGAAACTCTGGGACGCCGCCCGTACAGGACATTTCCGCGAGGATTTGTATCACCGGTTCAACGAGTTTCAGATCAATGTTCCGCCGCTGCGCGAACGCGTAAACGATATTATGGTCTTTGCCAATCACTTCCTGGTACAAACCAATAAAGAACTTGCCAAAAATGTGAAACGGTTCTCTCCTGAAGTGGAGGATGTGTTCCGCAAATATGTGTGGCATGGCAACCTCCGCGAATTGAAGAACGTCGTAAAACGTGCCACCCTGATGGCCGACAGCAGCGTCATCGATATCAAGAGTATCCCTTTTGAACTGGTCAACTACCGCAAACTCCAATTTGAAAATACGGGTGAACAGGTACCTGTGGCCGCGGCCCGTGAGACCGCAACAGCAGCGAGTCAGCCTGCAGCGATCCGCGAACCCGGTTTAAAAAGCGTGAGCATCGATGCCGAATATGAGTGGATCCTGGAGACGCTTAAGAAAGTGGATTTCAACAAAAGTAAAGCCGCAAAACTGCTGAAGATTGATCGTAAGACTTTGTACAATAAGATCAAACAATACAAAGACTTGAACAATCAGGAACTGTAGGGTTTTATGAATGAAAAAATCAATTATCTAAGTGTATTTTTTCAACATGAAAGGGACCAGCCGCAATTCAAATCAGAAGACCTGGTCGACCATTTTCCGGATCTCATATTTGTCTATGATGTTGAACGCCGCAGGCTTCAATATGGAAACCGCAGGTTCACGGAATTTACGGGTCGCGAATCAAGGGACTTAAAGGAATGGGATGGGGGTCTGGTGTCGTTGCTTCACCCGCAGGATAGCATTTGTATTGACAAGCTTATCGACTCTGTTAACCATCCCAATGCATCCCTGTCAGGTTACTGCAGGGCGCGTTTGTCAGACGGAAATGGACATTATCATTCTTACCAACTGAAAGCAACGGCCCTCAAAAGAAAAGAAGACGGGCTGGCCCAGTTGGTTTTATTTGTAGCACAAGATATGACCGAGGCTTTGAAGCGCAAAGACGAAATAGAAACTACCAGCGAGTTATTGGATGAAACTGAAGAACTCCTGCAGTTCGGAAGTTGGTCGTGGGATATCAGTACCAATACAGTTACGTGGACGGCCGGCCTGTACAGTCTGCTGGGTTATTCCAGACAGGAACTTCCCGGAAATATTAGCCTGGAGTTTTATATAAGCCACCTGCCGGAGGAGTACGCGCAACCATTTCACGACATCATCCATAGCGCGCTGAAGGAGAAAACTGATTTTTCGTATGAGTACATTATTAAGACGCATTCAGGTCAACTGAAGAATATTTCAACCAAAGGGCGACTGGTAAAGGATGAGCACGGCGAAGTTGTGAAGATGCTCTGTATCAACCGCGATATCACAGCACTGAAAAGCTTCGAAAAAGAACAGGAGCGAAACATCCGGGAATTGAACCGGTCGAATCGCGACCTGGAGGAATTTGCTTACATCGCTTCACATGATATGCAGGAGCCGTTGCGTAAAATTTCCATGTTCACAGAACGGTTGAAGGCCAAGTACGATAATGCCCTTGACAATGAAGGCCAGTTATTCATTGAGCGCATTCTTATTTCCACCGGGAACATGCGCACACTGATCGATAACCTCCTTGATTTCTCACGCGCAAACCGGCGGTCGCATACTTTTGACCAGGTCAATATCCAATCCGTTCTTGAGAATGTAATTTCCGAACTCGAACTTAAAATCGAAGAAACGAAGGCGCGCATTAATTTCTCCGGAACCTTTCCTACCCTGGAAGCCGTTACCTCTGAAATGACCCAGTTATTCAGTAACATTCTCTCGAACGCCATCAAATTCCGCAAGAACCAGGTGGTGCCGGAAGTCAGTGTACGCGCAACGAAACTCAACAGAACAGAAAAACATGTTCTCGGCTTAGCCGGGAACAATCATTTCCATAAAATTGAAGTGCAGGATAACGGTATCGGCTTTGAGCCTGAATATGCTGAAAAGATCTTTCAGATTTTTCAACGGCTTAACGGCAAGTCCGAATATCCCGGTTCCGGCATCGGCCTGGCGATCTGCAAGAAAATCGTTGAGAAACACAACGGTTTGATCTTTGCCCACAGTCAGCCCGATGAGGGAGCCACTTTTACCATCATTCTTCCGGAGAAGCAATTTTAACCATGCTTAATACATCCCAGCCCGTTCGCATTTTAATAATTGACGATGATGAAGACGACTTTATCCTGACAAGTGGTTTCATCAACGGCATAGAGGACCGCACATTCGATATTCAGTGGTGCTATAATTACAAGACTGCTCTCGAGGAAATCGCGTCCAAGAAATTCCATCTTTATTTCGTGGATTACCGCCTGGGCGCAAAAACCGGTATTGACCTGCTTGGGGAAGCGATGAAAATGAGCTGTGAAGAACCCATCATCCTGCTCACCGGCAAAGGAAATTCGGCCATCGATAAACAAGCGATGCAGATGGGTGCTGTGGACTATCTGATCAAATCTGAACTCACGGCCGAGAAACTGGAGCGATGCATCCGATATTCACTGGAAAGGGCCGCGTCCACCAAAGCCCTGAGGGCAAACGAAAGAAAGTATCGCAACATATTCGAGAAATCCAAGGAGGCTGTGTTCACCACCGACCTGTCTCTCGTATTCAGAGACGTGAATGCCGCTATGCTGAACCTCGTTGGAACTGAAAAGAGTCAGCTGGTAAGGCAAACGCTTTATCAATTCATCGATAGCGAAAACATCCGGTCAGCGATCCGCACCAAGCTTGAAAAAACCGGCGAGGTGAACGACCTGGAGCTTGAGATCATCAATGCAAAGGGCAAGCGCCGGAATTGTATACTGTATCTTTCAACAGAGCTGGACAGCACCAATAGCAGATACCTTCAGGGCATTCTTCATGATATCACCAATCAGAAGAAAACCGAAAGGGCAACCCTGCTTGCGGAGAAGCTCGCCGCCACCGGCCGTTTGGTGCGAACGCTCGCGCATGAAGTAAGAAATCCTTTGAGTAATATCCATATGTCCCTGGAGCAGTTGGGTTCCATGACGAAGGGCGAAGAACGTATCTATATTGACATCATCGATCGGAATGGCAAGCGGATCAATGATCTAATCACCGAATTGCTCACTTCCTCCAAGCCCACAGAAATGGTTTTCGAGCGCGTCGTTCTTCAAACGGCTGTTGACGAGACCATCGGTATCGCACTGGACAGGCTCACACTGAAGCAAATAAAACTGAAGGTCAACTATCCCGAGTTTCCATGCTTCATCCGAGCGGATAAGGAGAAATTGAAGATAGCCCTGCTCAACATCATTATCAACGCAATTGAGGCGATCGAGAATGTGAAGGGTGAACTCAGCATCTCGCTTTACCACAACGAAGAAAGTTACAGCCTTGAAATAACCGATAACGGATGCGGTATTCCACAGGAGAACCTTTCCAAATTGTTCGAGCCATACTTTACTTCTAAACGCAATGGCATTGGCCTCGGGCTGGCGTCAACGCTCAATATCATTCAGGCGCACAATGCCGCGATAGAAGTAAAATCCAAGGTGAACGCCGGAACCTCGTTTGTAATCACTTTCAATCAGGCATAAAAAAAGGTTACCGCTAGGTAACCCCTTGTGAACATGAACTGGGTTGTAAGTCCATGTTCTATATATACATCACTGGCCCGCTTGCGCTGCCAGGTCCCTGCATTGTTTCAGTCTGAGATTTCAAAAAAATTATGCCACGATGCGGATGTAGAATCATTGCAACGTGTAGCGATTGGGTTGTATTGAGCCGGGGGAAATGATCGTTATTTATCGGCTATCGGAATATCTTTTCCATCGGTGTTCGTGATCTTGTCCTGCTCGTCCTGGTTGGTCACCGGGCGGGTCAGATTTGAGATCACTTCTTCTTCGGAGGGATTTCCCGAGGGCGTCGCAGAACGGTTGGGCGCCGATGCATCGGGCTTTTGCGAAGATGCGGGCTTTTTCTGGGAAAGGTCTGCTTCATTTTCTCTTCGAGCCGGTTTTTTCTTCGGTGGCTTTTCGGTGGTTTTCATCATGCATCTTATTTTCAGTGAGCGTTTGAGAAAAATGTTGCTTTTTGTCGACTTTATTTGGCAGCCCGATCCACGAAATCCGGGACTCAGAGCGTCTCTAAAAGCAAAAAGCTGCTTCAAGAATACCGCAATCCTCCCTGCGGTATCAATACCGCGAAACGTGGAAACCGTACTCTTGAAACAGCCTCTGGCTTATACCCTTTCTTTAACGCTGTTGAAGCGTTCTTCGCCTTCGGAAGTATAGGATGAAGCCTGTGATGTAGCCTTATTTTTCAGGCTGTTCAATTGCTCTTTTCCCTGTGCCAAAAGGTCGCTCAACTGCGTTGTCCAGTCACCGGTAGCATCGGTGATTTTCCTTCTCAGATCGCTTCCCTTCTCCGGTGCAACCAACATGCCTATTACTGCGCCAACAGCGGCGGCGCCCATTACTGCCAAAATTGTTTTGCTTGTTGAGTTCATATGAATATTCCTCTTTAAATGTTTGTTAATATGTGTAGGATAATAAAAAACTGTACCCTCGGTTTGCTTTCGGCCCTGTAGACAGTTTTCTACGGCAAACAGGGATATATTTTGATATTAAGCAGCTTGGGGATTTGCCCGTTTTTAGGATAAATAATATCTTCACCACGATGTCCAGGAAAAAAATCGTAATCATTGATGATGAGGAGGACTTATGTCATTTAATGAAAACCTATTTTCTTGAACTGAATCACGATGTTTTCCTTGCCAATACCCTGGGGACGGGCCTTTCCCTCATAAAAGAAGTATCCCCGGATGTGGTTTTCATCGACAACAATCTACCGGATGGCCTTGGGTGGGAGAAGATGTCGTATCTGCTCGAAGCATTTCCGACCTGCAAGATTAACCTGATCAGCGCGTATGACTACCTGCCTCCCGATATGAAAGATCGCGATAGCCAGACCGTGACCATTCTTGAAAAGCCTTTGCGCCTGAACACGCTGAAGGATTATTTGTAAACTCAGGTTCAATTACCCTCTGTCTTTCTTTTTTTCCTCCTTCTTCATCTTCCGTTCAAGCCTGCGCGCGAGCCTTTCTTCTTTTCGCTGCTCGCGCTGACTTTTCTTTTCAGCTACCTTATCAAGATTATAAGCTGATTTAAGGCCGGAAAGGAGTGATTTTGCCCAAAAGTTGAATATGGACCGGTTCTCATCGCGCAGATACATCACAGTACCGGTTCGTTTCTCCTCGGGGACGTTTTCATCCATGTTCTTGCGGAAGATAAAGGTGTTCATGATAAAGGTCTTCAGGTTATCCTTCTCCGGTGCCTTACCCTTCTTCTTTTTTTTATCTTCTTCCTTGAAGGAAATGAGTTTAAGGTTTTCGTAGTTCAATTCGATCTCGCCATCAGACCGCACAGCATTAAACGTAAAGTTGAATGACATTTTCTTCATCGTGCCGGACTCTACTTTTATGTTCGTGGAGGGCCCAAGCATGGGATTAATTCTTGACATGGGGAAGTTTGTCAGTGACCCCGTTAAGGACGACTTTTTGTCCTTGTCCAAAGGGAAGTCAACAGACACCGATATCGTTCCGTTGCCCATCAGCGCGGCCTGTGCGGCGAGGTGTGTGATCCCTTTCTGCGAAGCGTTGGTGATGTTGGTGATAACGGCGTAAAGATTGTCGAAAAAGAGCCCACCGGCGTCGGAAGCTTCCTCGGGAAACTCATCGTATTGAACGAAGCTCCTGGTTACTTTCAGCGAGTCAATCTCCAGACCGAAAGACAGATCCCGGATGGCATCTACGGGCAATGATTTACGAACCTTCCTGAACGGCAGCCGCTTGTCACGAAAGAGTTTGAGGTAGAATTGCACTTCCGCCAGCCCGACTTTCACCCGAAGGGAATCCTCAAACGAAATGACAAAATTATCTGCTTTTATAAAAGGGATAAGGCCATCGAACCGGTCGATCTCATAACCGCGGCGCCTGCCGAACTCAAGGGTACCATACGCCGGAATGATCCTGATGGAATCGATCGCCAGTTTTTCGTTTCGCACGTCAATTTTTGCCTGGCGGATCCTGTAAGTATAAAAACTTCGGGGGAGAGTCACCTCGGTACTGTCAAGCGTCACGGTCTCGACAGTATATTTAAGTGGCCTATCCGCAAAGAATTCCAACGCAAGTCCTTCAATGGTCAGGTTACTTCCAATCCCCGTGATCAGCCCGCAGGCCACGCTATCGGTGTACTGCACGTCGGCAGAACGGAAAAATACTTTCTCCACCTTCAGCGTAAATTCGTTTTCGCGCTGTGCAGCCGAATCAAGCTTCAACAGCGAGTTTTGCCGGATGATGGCCCGTGGCGTGTCCAGGTGAAGCACCTCGAAATCCAGTACGTTGCTGAACACGAGGGGGAACAGGCTTATGCCTTCGGCACGCACATGTGCTACTGCAATGAACTCCGGATAGACGCAGGCCGTATCGTAAGCATTCTTTTCGAGGAGGAGGCCGTGGACCTGAATAATGTTTTTTCTCCAGTCAATCGAGAGTGAGTCGTATGTGACTTTGAATCCGCTCAATTCCAGCGCCTGAATTTTCTTCTGCAGACTCAGGCCCATATTCGAAAAAACATAGGAGCGAAGCCACACGAAGCCACCTATGGCGAGACATAGGACGACAATGATAAGAATGGCTTTGTGTGTCTTTTTAGAGATCATGGTGGACTGCTGTCAGCAGCGATTAAAAGATAATGCCACCTGCTGTAGATTTGCTCCCTGGTTGCTCAATTATGGGGAAGCAGCAGCAATAGGAATTCAGCCATGACAGCATAGGCGCCTGCCAGCTCAATAAATGAACTTATGACGAGACCGTCAGGGATTCGGTTTTAGGCTGAAGCGGTAGGGAAACAATAAACGTGGAGCCTTCATTCAGTTTGCTGCGGGCAGAAATATACCCTTTGTGTTGCTCAACAATTTTTTTGCAGAGCGCCAGGCCTATGCCCGTACCCTGAAACTCTGAATTGTGGTGCAGTCTTTTGAACATCCCGAAGATCTCCTCGGCATATTTCTGGTCAAAACCGATTCCGTTATCCTGGATAAAGATCCTGCAATACTTGATGCTTTCGCCATTGGCTTTTCCGTTGAGCTGACCGCTGATCTCGGAAGTTATCTTAACCTGCGGTGCAGTGTCCTTTTTGCAGTATTTAAGGGCATTGCCGATCAGGTTGTGGAACAGTGGTTTTATGAGGCTCGGATTTACACTGAGTACCGGCAGTTTTTCAATCATCACCTTTCCATTCTTCGACCTCACTTCTTCATCGAGGTCGACCAACACTTCATCCAGTAATGCGTTCATATCACAGTTTACGAAAGACGGTGTATCAACCGAAATTTTGGAGAAGGTCAGGATGTCTGTAATGAGATTCTGCATCCGTTCGGCAGCTTTGTGAATGCGCTGGATATTGGTTCTTCCATCGTCATCCATCAGTTCATTATACTTGAGGGCAAGCCTGTCGCTGAACATCCTGATCTTTCGCAGGGGTTCCTGTAGATCGTGGGAGGCCATGAATGCGAAACGGTCGAGGTCTTTATTTGCCTGCTCCAGGCTGGCGATATTCTCCAGCAGCTGGCGGTTCAGGTGTTTGACTTTTTCTTCGCTCGACTTGCGCTCCTTGATCTCCATTTCCAGGCTCTTGTTGATGGCCACCAGTCTTTGTTCCTGCGCAAGCAACTGGCGGTTCTTCCTGTAGAGGTCGATCAGGACCGACACCTTGGCGCGAAGGACCTCGGGTTTGATCGGCTTGTAGATATAGTCGATCGCCCCGGCCTGATATCCCCTGTAGAGGTTCTCATCGCCGAAATTATTGGCGGTAATGAAGATAATGGGTATGTGTTTCAGCTTGTCCCGCTCATAAATGAGGGAGGCCGTTTCAAAACCGTTGAGATTCGGCATCTTTACGTCCATCAGTATAAGCGCAAAATCAAATTCCCTGAGCAGAATCTTCAAAGCCTCCCTTCCGGAGTTTGCCTTTACAAAGCGGTAACCGTCAGGTTCAAAAATGGTCTCAATGGCCAAAAGATTGTCTTCCCGATCATCAACTAATAAGATTTTTGGATGCATTTAACCCTCGCTATTTAAAAAACCACAATCTCATTAAAGAAAGCAACTGATCGATCTTGACCGGTTTGGTGATGTAGTCGGAAGCTCCTGCTTCAATGCACTTCTGCCGGTCGCCTTTCATTGCTTTCGCCGTCACTGCAATAATCGGCAAAGTACTGTTTTTATTCTCCCTTCTGATTCTCTGGGTAGTTTCGTAACCATCCATTTCCGGCATCATGATATCCATCAATACCATGTCGATCTTCGAATTCTCGTTGAGGATCTGAATTGCTTCGTGTCCGCTTTCCGCCGTGATGACATTGATATTGAAACGCTCGAATACCGTTGTCAGGGCGAATAAGTTACGGACGTCATCATCCACGATCAAAACATTTTTGCCGGAAAGGATGTCTTCCTTATTACGGATATTTTCAATGATCCGGCGTTTGTTAGGCTGCAATTCCTTGTGAGGAATATGCAGTTGGGTGACGACCTCTTCGAGGAGATTTTCAATAGAGTTTACGCCCTTCATCAAAACCGCATTCGAAGTAAGATTTATCTGATTCAGCTCCTTCCGGTTGAAATCCTTAGCTGAATAGACGACAACAGGTGTAAGGTCTTTTTTCGCCTTGCTGACTTCTCTCAGAAGATCGCTTCCGGAAATATCGGGCAGGGTATAATCCAGAATAATGCAATCGTACCGATTATCGCCGATCATTTTCAACGCGCGCTCTCCGGTCGTGGCGATGTTTACCGTCACGTGGTCGTCAGAGAGGACCTTTGCGATCTGTGAAGAATCGATCTCATTGTCTTCAACCACCAGTACATTCCTTTTTGATTTGGCACTGAAGTCAACAATGTCATTAAAGATCTGGTCAATTGACTCGTTGCTGAGCGGCTTGAGCAGAAAGCTCCGGGCGCCTCGTTTCAGGGCCAGGACACGGTTCTCCTCTCCGGAGATCACATAGATCGGAATATGCCTGTAGTTCAGATCATTCCTCAACAGATCGATCACCTTCCAGCCACTGGTGTCAGGTAACTTTACGTCGAGGGTGATGGCAACAGGGGAGAAGCGGTTGATGAAGTCGAAAACTTCAAGGTAGTTGGTTGCAACCACCGCTTTCAACTCGCGTTCGTGCGCCTTTTCAATAATGATCCTGCTGAACCTTAAGTCATCTTCAACGACGAGCACCACCTTGTCGGACGGTTGTATGTTGTTCCGGTCATCACCGGCTTCATTGATCAATTCACTAACAATCTCCAGGTTTCGGGTCTCGACTCCCTCCTTCGTGATATGCAGGTTGGTGAGCAGACTGCTTAAGCCTTCCTGTTCCTTATCTTTCTCAAGCTGCAGCTGCTGGATCACTTTCATACTCTCCCGGTCTGCAGGAGAGGCTAAACCTGTGCCATCGATCGGCAGGTAGAGGGTAAAGGTACTTCCCCTTCCCGGATGGCTGTCGAGTTCGATGGTTCCGCCAAGTAATTCCGCCAATCCGCGGCTGATGGAAAGTCCCAATCCTGTTCCGCCGTATTTACGGCTTGTGGATCCTTCGGCCTGCTGGAATGCCTCGAAGATGATCAATTGTTTTTCCATGGGGATACCGATACCGGTGTCGGAGATGGAAAATCCGATGACTGTTCTTGCGGTATCAAGGTTCGGGTTGGATTTCCAGCCCTTATCTGCCTGGAAGACACGAAGGTTCACGCCGCCTTTCTCGGTAAATTTAAAGGCGTTCGACAGGAGATTCTTCAGGATCTGGTTCAGTCTTTGGATATCGGTGTCAATAGTAGAAGGCAGGTTCTCGGCAGTTTGAATGCTGAATCTGAGATTGCGTGCTTCCGATATTGGCCTGAAAGTAGTCTCCACAAATCCCGCGATCTCGGTCAGGTTAACCGGCGCAATGTTGGTGGAAATAAATCCGGATTCGATCTTTGAAAGATCGAGGATGTCGTTGATCAGCTGGATGAGGTCATCGCCACAGGAGTGAATTGTCTTGGCGTAGCGGACCTGCTTTTCGGAGAGATTTCCTTCGGCGTTCTCATACAATTGCTGGGCAAGGATCAACAAGCTGTTCAGCGGCGTCCTTAATTCATGCGACATATTCGCGAGGAACTCGGACTTGTATTTGGAAGTGAGCTGAAGCTGTTCGGCTTTTTCTTCGAGTGACCGTCTTGCTTCTTCCACTTCTTTATTCTTCGCTTCCACTTCCTCTTTCTGCTTCACGAGGAGCAGTGCCTTATCCTGCAGTTCGTCGTTTGTTCTGCGTAATTCTTCCTGCTGTATCTTGAGCTCGCTTGCCAGCGACTGGGATTGTGTGAGGAGTCCCTCTGTCCGCGTATTGGCTTCAATGGTGTTCAGCACGATACCGATAGATTCTGTCAGCTGGCTCAGGAAGTCCAGGTGGGTCTGGCTGAACGTGTCGAGTGAGGCCAGTTCAATGACCGCCTTCACGTTGTTTTCAAACAACACCGGCAGGATGATCAGGTTGGAGGGTTTTGCCTTTCCAAGACCTGAATTGATCTTGATATAGTTGGAAGGAACATTGGTCAGCAGGATCCTTTCTTTTTCCAGCGCGCACTGGCCGACAAGTCCTTCGCCGATCCTGAATTCCCTGACAATATTTTTTTCTTCCTTGTAGGCATATCCTGCGTACAGGGAAAGCGTTGTCGCTCCCGTCTTCTCATCCTGTTTCAGGATATAGAAGGCGCCGTAATGTGCGTTTACCACCTGTGCGAGTTCCGAAAGGATGCGTGTAGTCACTGCGTTGAGATCTTTCTGCCCCTGCAGCATCTGCGTGAACTTGGCGAGGTTAGATTTCAGCCAGTCGGTTTCCTGGTTGCGGAGGGTCGTTGCCCTGAGGTTCGCGATCATCTGGTTGATCGTATCCTTCAGCGCCTCCACTTCGCCTTTGGCTTCAACGCGGATGGTGCGGGTAAGATCGCCCTTCGTTACCGCCGAGGCCACTTCAGAAATGGAACGCACCTGGGTGGTGAGATTCTGGGCGAGCTGGTTCACGTTTTCGGTGAGGTTTTTCCAGATACCGGAAGCGCCGGGCACGTTGGCCTGGCCTCCCAATCTCCCTTCAACACCCACCTCGCGCGCTACCGTCGTTACCTGATCGGCAAATACGGCCAGCGTCTCGATCATTTCATTGATGGTTTCCGTCAGCTGGGCTACTTCACCTTTCGCATTGATGGATAGTTTCTGGCGGAGATTTCCGGTAGCCACAGACGTCACAACTTTCGCGATACCGCGCACCTGGCTGGTGAGGTTGGACGCCATCATGTTCACCGAGTCGGTAAGGTCTTTCCAGGTTCCTGCCACGCCTTTCACTTCGGCCTGTCCTCCGAGCTTACCTTCGGTACCTACCTCCCTGGCTACACGCGTTACTTCAAAGGCAAACGAGTTGAGCTGTTCCACCATCGTGTTGATGGTGTTTTTCAGTTCGAGGATCTCGCCTTTCACATCGATGGCTACGGTCTTGGACAAGTCACCGGAGGCAACGGCCTTCGTTACCTGGGCAATGTTGCGAACCTGATCGGTCAGGTTACCCGTCATTTTGTTTACAGAGTCAGTAAGATCTTTCCAGGTACCTGCCACGCCGGGAACAAAGGCCTGTCCGCCGAGTTTTCCGTCTGTGCCTACCTCGCGTGCAACGCGCGTTACCTCGGAGGCGAAGGCCCGCAGCTGATCCACCATCGTGTTCAGTGTTTCTTTCAGCTGGAGGATTTCACCCCGGACGTCTACGGTAATCTTTTTCGAGAGGTCGCCGTTCGCCACGGCAATGGCCACATCAGCGATATTGCGAACCTGCGCAGTAAGATTTCCTGCCATCTGGTTCACGGAGTCTGTAAGATCCTTCCAGGTACCCGCTACACCGGGTACACTTGCCTGGCCGCCGAGTTTTCCTTCCGTACCCACTTCGCGCGCTACACGGGTTACCTCGGAGGCAAATCCGCGCAGCTGGTCCACCATGGTGTTGATGGTATTTTTCAATTCAAGGATCTCACCCTGAACATCCACTGTGATCTTGCGTGACAGGTCTCCGTTCGCCACCGCCGTGGTCACTTCGGCAATGTTCCGTACCTGAGAGGTTAGGTTAGAGGCCATTTTGTTTACGGAGTCAGTAAGGTCTTTCCAGGTACCTGCAACACCCGGCACATCAGCCTGACCTCCGAGTTGGCCGTCGGAGCCCACTTCGCGCGCAACACGCGTTACTTCAGAACCAAAGGAGTTCAACTGATCCACCATCGTATTGATGGTGATCTTCAATTCAAGGATCTCACCTTTGGCATCCACCGTGATCTTGCGCGACAGATCTCCTTTCGCTACCGCAGTGGTCACCTCGGCGATATTACGCACCTGTCCGGTGAGGTTCGAAGCCATCTGGTTTACGGATTCGGTCAGGTCTTTCCATACGCCGCCGACACCAACCACCGTGGCCTGTCCGCCAAGTTTTCCTTCTGAACCTACTTCCCTTGCCACACGTGTTACTTCTGAACCGAAGGAGTTCAGCTGATCCACCATCGTATTGATGGTGTTTTTCAATTCCAGAATTTCGCCTTTAACGTCCACGGTAATTTTGCGCGACAAATCTCCGTTCGCCACCGCTGTGGTCACTTCGGCAATATTCCGCACCTGGGAAGTGAGGTTACCCGCCATTTTGTTTACGGAGTCAGTCAGGTCTTTCCACGTACCGCCTACGCCCGGAACATCCGCCTGACCACCCAGCATACCTTCCGAACCTACTTCGCGTGCCACGCGGGTCACTTCGGAGGCAAACGAGTTAAGCTGGTCCACCATCGTATTGATCGTGTCTTTCAATTCAAGGATCTCACCGCGTACGTCCATGGTGATCTTCCGGGAAAGATCTCCTTTCGCCACCGCGGTCGTTACCTGCGCGATGTTCCGGACCTGACCGGTAAGGTTCGAAGCCATTTGATTCACGGAATCGGTAAGGTCTTTCCAAACGCCACCGACACCCTTCACGGTTGCCTGTCCGCCGAGTTTACCTTCCGAGCCCACCTCGCGCGCCACACGGGTTACTTCCGATGCAAACGAGTTGAGCTGGTCCACCATCGTGTTGATCGTGTCTTTCAACTCGAGAATTTCACCTTTTACGTCGACCGTGATCTTGCGCGACAGATCGCCCCTCGCCATGGCGGTTGTTACCTGCGCAATATTGCGTACCTGACCGGTAAGGTTGGAAGCCATCAGGTTTACGGAATCCGTAAGGTCCTTCCAGACACCACCTACACCTTTTACTGTCGCCTGTCCACCTAATTTACCCTCGGAACCTACCTCCCTTGCAACGCGCGTTACTTCGGAAGAGAACGAGTTCAACTGATCCACCATCGTATTGATGGTGTTCTTCAATTCGAGAATTTCGCCTTTGACGTCCACGGTGATCTTCTTAGACAGATCACCTTTCGCCACTGCAGTGGTTACTTCTGCAATATTCCGTACCTGGCCCGTGAGGTTTGACGCCATCTGGTTCACAGAGTCCGTCAGATCTTTCCAGGTACCTGCCACGCCTTTCACCTGCGCCTGACCACCAAGTTTCCCTTCCGTACCTACCTCGAGGGCCACACGGGTTACTTCAGACGAGAAGGAGTTGAGCTGGTCCACCATCGTGTTGATTGTGTTTTTCAGCTCCAGGATTTCTCCTTTCACATCCACGGTAATTTTTTTTGAAAGATCGCCTTTAGCAACCGCCGTCGTTACTTCGGCGATGTTCCGCACCTGCGCGGTAAGGTTGCTACCCATCTGGTTTACAGAATCGGTAAGATCTTTCCATACACCGGCGACCCCTTTAACCTTGGCCTGCCCTCCGAGTTTTCCTTCCGAACCCACTTCCCGCGCCACGCGCGTAACTTCCATGGAGAAGAGGTTCAACTGCTTCACCATGTCGTTAACTTCCTTGGCAATTTGCGCGAATTCACCCTGAAGGGTATGCCCGCCGATTTCCAGCGGCATCGCCTGGGAAAGATTTCCCTTGGCCACGGAACTGATAACACGCGCAATCTCAATCGTGGGATGAACGAGATCGGAGATCAGTATATTCAGTGAGTCAACCCCATGGCTCCACAAGCCTCTGGCGTTTGGTATTTCAATACGTTGATTAAGCTTTCCCTGTTTACCGATGATTTGCCCTGCTTTGGTAAACTCCTGAATCATCCGTTCATTCAGCGAGATGATCTCGTTAACAGTATCGCATACCTTACCACTAAGCCCGATCTGATCGAATGGCATGCGTACAGAGAAATTTCCGTTTCTAACTTCGGTGAGCACACTGAGCAGCGCGCGGTTATCCATCATACCGGATAACTGATGCAACTGATCAGCCTCCTGCATAGACTGGACATATTTGACCTTCGCCGCCGCCACCTTCCTTTTCTTGCTCACTTTCTTGGGAACAACGGCGACGTGGGATGCGGACGCGCCGTTGGAATCAGTCTTGTCTTTCCGGGCAATGGAAGACGAGTGATTATTTTTTTTTCTCATAGGGCAATTATTATAAAAATAATTTCAATCAGATATCAGGTTCAGGTGTTACCCCTATCGTGCAGCGCCGCTAAACACTGCTTATGCGTTCTGCGCAAGGCACAGAAGTTTAAAACCTAAAAAAACTATGCCAACTGTCGGTTCGTTTTTCAAACCGACGACAAATGGGATTAATAACGTATATGAATTAATTGCAAATATTGGGTAGTAAGCGCAACGTTCCAATATTTTTCTCCGAAATGTAATTATAAAGCTGAAGCGTCAATTCTCCAATCCCGGATCATTAATTTTACCACCTTGGAACTGATTATTTGTTGCTGAAATGATCTTTTCTTTTTCAGCGTTTAACAGGCTTTTCGTAATATTATACCATAAAACCTAATGCTATGGCCAAATCACAAGATGCCCGGAAGGAAACAAAAAAGAAGCCGGCAAAAACCCTGAAAGAGAAACGCGCTGAAAAGCGCGATAAAAAGAGCAGTAAGAGCGATTACTGACAGGATCGCCGGGGGAATCTTCCCGGAAATTTCACACAGCCTGGTTTACTGACGCTTGACGCAGTGAACCAGGCTTTCCTTTACAATCACCTTGCCATGAAACGACGCCAGGTTCTGCAAAACGCTGCGTTAACAACGTACGCGCTACCGTCATTGCTGCTAAGCAGTTGCCAGAAAAATTTTTCGGCGGAGAAGATCACGAAAGATCCGGCCCAGGCGGCCATTGGTTTCGAACTGGACGAAATGTCTATCGATCAACTACGTCAAATGATGGAGGCAGGAGCCTTGACCTCGCGGAGGATCGTTGAATTGTATCTGCAACGAATTCAGACCATTGATCAGCAAGGTATAGCCTTGAAATCCGTCATTGAAATCAACCCGGATGCGTTGACCATTGCAGCGCAACGCGATGAAGAGCGCGAGAACGGGCGGGTGCGGGGCTGGTTGCACGGAATCCCGTTCCTTATAAAAGATAATATTGATACTGCCGACAACATGATGACCACTGCGGGGTCACTGGCGTTGTCCGGACACCGCGCCAAAAACGATGCTCCCATCGTTGAGCAACTCCGGAATGCGGGCGCCGTACTTCTGGGCAAAACAAATTTGAGTGAATGGGCAAACTTCCGGTCGACGCGATCGAGCAGTGGCTGGAGTAGCAGGGGAGGGCAAACAAAGAACCCCTACAGTCTTGAGCGCAACCCGTGCGGGTCCAGCTCCGGCTCCGGGGTTGCGGTCGCCGCCAACCTTTGTTCCTTTGCCATCGGTACAGAAACCAACGGATCCATTAGCTGTCCCGCATCCATCAACGGCATCGTAGGATTGAAACCCACCGTTGGGCTCCTCAGCCGGCGGGGGATCATCCCTATTTCCAAAACACAGGATACAGCCGGCCCGATGACCCGCACTGTAAAAGATGCCGCGATGGTGCTCAGTGCCATCACGGCCTTTGACGCGAAAGATGAAATAATCCTGAAAAGAACTGAGGATCTTCCTTCAGATTATACAAGTTTTCTGAATGAAGAGGCCCTTCAGGGAAAACGTATCGGCGTCGAAAAATCTTTTCTTAAGGTTCATGAGAAAGTAGATATGCTGCTGCAATCGGCGTTGGATCAAATGCGATCGAAGGGCGCTGTCATTGTAGAAGTTGATTTCGTGAGCCGGTTAAAGGAGATTGGAGACAACGAATACAAGGTGTTGCAATTCGAGTTCAAGGATGGCCTGAATCGATATCTGGCGGGAACCGATTCATCGGTAAAATCACTGAAACAGGTCATCGCATTCAACAATGAACATGCGGATCAGGTCATGCCATTCTTCAGACAGGAAATACTGGAGGCTTCAGAAGCGCGCGCGGACCTGGATAGCCAAGAATACAAGAATGCACTGAATAACGTACTGACTACCTCACGGCAGGCCATCGATGGACTGATGAAGGAGCATCAACTGGATGCGCTTTGTGGTCCGGCGACAGGCCCCGCGTGGTGTACAGATGTCGTTAACGGTGATTCCTTCAGCGGTTACGGCATGGGCTCCGGCGCTGCCATGGCAGGTTACCCCAGCATTACGGTACCGCTGGGCGAAGCGCACGGCTTGCCTGTCGGACTCTTATTCATTGCAGGCGCCTATGCGGAAGCGGACCTCCTGGCAATGGCTTACGCTTATGAGCAAAGTTCTCACAACAGGAAAGCTCCGTCATTCCGGGCGCGCACCGGATCATGAGGGAGAGATGATGCAGTATCCTTCTAAAGTAAAAGAATAAGTAATAAGGCGATCAACAGGATCGCTCCTATGCTCAGGTAGACGCCTCCGCTAATGGCTGCAAGTTCCTTTTTAATTTCCTTCACCTCGTGACGTAAAGCTTTCTTTTCATCCCTTGAAAGCTCCTTTTTATCAATGGCCTTGATTTCTTCCAGCCTGTTCTGTAAGTGAATGGCTTTGGCTTCTTTGCTTTCTGCAATGATATCGTTTGAGGCAGGAAATGCCGGCGTTGCAATGGTCAGAAGCAAAAAAAGACCCATCGCCTTGCTGTAATAGTTGATTTTCATCTCGTTTGAACTTAAGTTAATATTAGTAGGTCAGCCAATAAAAATCCCATGCCGGACGGCTTCACTCAGGAAGATCTTGCCGCCATCAGGTCATAGACCTTTGATAAAACCTATTTTGCGTCCTTAAAATCCTCCAGTGAATTGATATCACCGGTTCGTTCAGATTCGAATTTCTTCTCTTCGTCCTTTTCCGGTTTTTGGTTCTTGTTACGGTCTCTTGCATTGCCGCCACCTACCGGCATATCAGGTCTTGCATCCCCATCAATAATGGGTGTTTCTCTTTTTTCTTTTGTTTTCTTGTCCATAACCCTGGTGTTTTGTGCTTGTAACCCACAGCAAAAAACTATGCCCTCTGGTATTCCAGCAGCTTTTTATGAGAAACCGGGTTCATGGTCCTTTAAGGAAGATCGCAAGTCTGCTCGCGCTGGTGTGGAGATTTTCCACAGCGTAAAGCTGCATAGCATGCTGGAATTGCTCAAAACTTCATTTTGAGGGAGTCACATTCCAACGGTAGGATTATTGCTGTGGGACGAATTCAAGAGACCGCTAGAGGGATGGGTACATTCCTTTTGAATGGTCTTGTTTTTTACGCCCGTAGGCCATTAGTTTGTACCCATTGAAATTTAAGATGGATAAACGCAGGTTTGAAATTTTACTTATTGAAGATGATGCTGATGACGCTGAACTAACACTTCTGGCGTTGAGGAAGCAAAATCTCGTCGCGCCTATTCTGCACATTGATGACGGTGAAAAGGCGCTCGATTTTTTATTCGGTCCTGAACAGGATCCAATGCTTATATTACTCGATCTGAAAATGCCGAGGGTGGACGGTATCCAGATCCTTCATAAACTGAAAAATGATCCGGATAAAAAGGATATCCCGGTGGTCGCGCTGCTCTCTTCAAGAGAAGGAAAAAGTTATGTGGAATCATTTGATATAAAAGCTGATGGTTACATGATAAAGCCTGTGGACCACAAGCAATTCAGCTCGGTGGTGTCGGCGATTGGCATAAGCGCGCTGATCTTCACGTCGTCAGTAAATTCCGCTACGTGATTTTTTTACTTCTTCAAGATGCGATCGCAGGCAATGATTCGGAAAGACCTGCTTTATTTCAAACAAACTGACTCGCTACGCTGATTCAAGCAATTCATTCCGATAACGGGTAAGGATACTCGATTTTGACAGGAATCCAACGTACCTTTCCTGGTCAACAACGGGAAGGTTCCATAACTTTGTTTCTTCGAATTTTTCCAGCACCTGATGCAGGTTCTCATTGGCCTGAATTACCGCCGCGGGTTTCGTCATGAGTTCCTGCACGGTCACTGCGCGGTTGCGCGCGGAGTCAAAAACAACTGAACGTATCTTGTCCAGCTGGACAATGCCGACAAGCTTTTTGTTTTCGTCGACCACCGGAAAAATATTCCGGTTCGATTGAGCAATGACCTTAATGAGTGCATCGAGATCATCCCCGGGGTTGACGACCGAAAAGTTCGTTTCAATCAGTTCGCTTACATCCAGCTTGCTGAGTAAGAATTTGTCACGTGTATCAATGCTTCCGCGCAGCATCGCAGAAAGTTTTTTCGAATCCATGGAAAGCGGTTCAAACAAATGGGTTACCGTCATGCTAAGCGCGGAAACGATCATCAGGGGGATCATAAGTTCATACCCTCCGGTAATTTCGGCGATGAGAAATATCGCTGTGAGGGGAGCATAAAAGATCCCGCTTAGAATTCCCGCCATGGCCACGAGTGTAAAATTACTTTCGGGGATATGGGTGAACCCCAGCAGGTTTATCGTGCTGGCAAAAACAAAACCCAGATAGGCGCCGACGAACAGGGCGGGGGCAAAGTTACCTCCATTGCCCCCGCTTCCAATGGTGATGGCCGCGGCAACAGGTTTCAGAAAGATCAAAAGGCCAAGAAGCAGAAGATGCTGTTGATTTGTCTGCAAGATTGAGAACAGAATACTGGTGTTGAAGAGCGTCTGTGCTTTCAGCTCTGCAAGGCTTTTGATTGTTTCATATCCTTCTCCGTACAGGGGCGGGAAAAGAAGGATCATGACAAATAACAATAGTCCTCCGGTGATCGCCCGGACCCATGGATTGTTCACTTCACATATTCTGGCTTCCGTCCACGTATAAACGCGGGCGTAATACAGGGATATCAGACCTGCAATGAGCCCAAGCAGTACATAGTAGGGTACGTTGTGGTAATCGAACGGCTGTTGAAGCGAGAACGATAGCGTAATTCCTTCCTTGAGGATGATCTTCGACAGCAAGGCACCGGAGGCAGCTGAAATGATCAGGGGAATAAAGGCGGCGGTACTGATATCAGCAAGGAGCACTTCAACCGCAAAAAGGACTCCTGCAATCGGGGAGTTGAACGCTGCCGCGATCCCTGCCGAGGCGCCGCACGCGAGCAGTATGGTTCGTTCTTTATATCCAAGTTTGTAGGTGGTTCCGAAGTTCGATCCGATGGCCGACCCGGTACTCACCATGGGTGATTCCAAACCCATCGAACCGCCGAAGCCCACAGTCAGTGCGCTGCTGATCATATGCGAGTACGTTTGCTCCGAAGGGATCTTACTGGATTTCTTCGCGATCGTATAGACGATCTCCGCACTACCCTTCGGCAATTTCCGGTTTAAGAAATAACGAATGTAGAATACGGTCAGCATGATACCGATCGTTGGAAAAAGCGCGAAGAGAAAGAATTCTTCGTAATTGGAGGAATAGAATATGACAAGCTGCCCGATCGAATGAACCAGGTACTTTACGCCTACCGCCGCTAAACCCGATGTTAGACCGACAAGGATACTGGAGAGGATCAGGAATTGCCTTGGTGAAAGTTTCTCCCCCAGGAAAGAAACAGGTTTTTTAACGAGTTCGTGAAGTAAATCGATCATTCTTCAGCGTGGTATGCGAATGAATCCGAAAGATAATCATTCATTTCTTCTAATGGTCTTGTCAGCGGTGGCTTTGAAAAGACCAACCATAATCGCACTGTTCGCCCTGCAGGGCGCGTGGAAGATATCTCATGGGATGGAACTCTTTTTTGACAGTTCATATCGATGGTGCACACGGATATTTCAATTACGGCAAGTTTTCCGCACCTCCCGGCCTTGATCTTTCCGTCAGTGCACGACGGACCCTTTGTTCAAAGATCAAGGATTTAAGAAATCGGCAGAGTTTAAGCAAATCGTGGCCGGCACTTACACATCTCTGTGACAAATGCGGGAGGCGCCGATGTATTGTCAGCAGAAGGTGTTGACATCCTTTCCGGAAGGTTTTACACCGTTGTTGTCAGAGGATTCGCCGCGCCGCCGCGGGTCAACACCCATTGTCGAGTCTTGAAGTTCTGGATTAAATGTCAGATACCGTAATAAATAAAGATCGTTTACCGGCGGGGTAAACGATCTTTCTATTTAAACAACAGTGAACATTGTTGCATGTGACAAATCACCGAGTCGTTTCATCCTCAATCTCGGCGCGATCGGACAGCGATCCCGGTTTGCCGGTTTTATCCGGAGGCCCCGAAGATTTTTGTTTCTTTTCCGCGTCGGGATCCTTCCGCCCGGCGCGTACCTCAGGATCAATGATCTGAGGCGGATTGGGAGTGTCTTCCGGCTTGAAGGGTTCCCTGATTTTTTTCTCCTTATCCATAGTCGCTTTGGTTGTGTCCGCTCAATTGAGGTACAAAATCATGCCGCCAATCCGGCACCAGCCGTTTTGCGCATATGCGGTCCGGTATAATATTTTAGAATCACAAGCTGCCCTCCCATGTATTGACTGCGGCCGGCTGTTGGTGCGGTCACACGATCGCGCTGATGTGCTTTGGCGGGTGGCTGGCACCTTTGCTGCGCTTCGAATCTTGTCAGTTAGGGAAGCATTGGTCTTCCTGAAACGCTTTTAAGTAAAGTCAAATAAATTCTTATTACACAGATCACAAAAATCTATCACTATGGAACGCGAGATAATTCATGAGATGTCAAGGTTTCTGGAAAAAACGGGAATGGAAAACGTAATTCCTTCACTTCCGGCGGCCGGGAATGATCAATTCCTGGAGACGACTTTAATCAATTTGAAGAGCCTCAATGCACGGTATGAAAAAAGTGAAGCGATCGATCAGGTGCAGTGGCTAATGAATACTTATAATATACAGATAGATGAATTGATGGAACGGATCGGTTCATGAACTGGGCAACAGAATCTTACTATGGAGCAGGTTTTAATTAATGAATTAATAAAGTTAATGTGCAAAGGCGGATGTGAGGCTTTTGTCGGCAATTTTCAACGTGACGGTGCTCTGGTTGCGCCGAAATCTTCGTGGACTGAATCGGATATTGCGGAGGCCATCCAATATGTACGGTACATGAACGAATATTTCGGGAAGCAGGAAGCGATCGCAGTGATCACGAGTCTTGTTTCTAAATTTCATATTTCGCTTGCTGATCTAACGATTCCGGCAACGGCAAAGGAAAAAGTCGGGCTTGAGAGTTAATCAGCGACCGGAATAAAAGCGTTCAAAACGGAAAGACATCGGTAAGCCGGCTGCCAAGATCAGCGCGGTAATCCCCGTCAAGATCTGTTGCCATGAGCGCGGGCCTTCCGGAACCCGGCTAAGCGGAAGGATGGCCAGGTTCATAAAGATCCAAATGACGATACCGTATAGTATCCCTATCGCTAATCTGGAAGAAATGATCGCTGACATCGGCCTGTTAAGAATAAAAAACACCAGCGTCCACGTTGATGAGATCAGAAAATGGATGACGAGGCCGAGGAAAGCGCTGGTTAATCCGCCACTAAATGCGTCGAGCCCCAACAGTCCTGAGGCGATGTATTGAAATACGAACACAGGAGGCCTGTCGTGCATGACATACGTCATGACTACTGCCGCCAGTCCATCAGCCACGGTAACGATACACGCGGTGACTATCAACTGTTTCAGGGCATTTTTTTTCCCATGCTCGGAAGGAAGCAAAAACGGGGTGGTCATTGGTTTTTTCAAGTTAATGTACGACAGTTCTCAGAAGTTTGTTAATTTGTGGCGTAAAGTGGCATAGACCCTCAGTTCCAGGGAAAACCCCTTGGGAGCAACGGCCACTGTTTTTAATCAACTAATTTATACACGTGGATTTTACGACACTTTTCGGCGCCGAGAAAATATTATTGTCCGATATTGACAACCTTCAGAGTAACACCCCCGATATCATCATCTGGGCTGCGCCGGTAATGTTCTTCTTTGTGCTCGTGGAGTACATCATTTCCTATTACCAGAACAGGAACTATTACGAAAAAAAGGAAACCTTTGGTTCGATATGCGTGGGACTGGGCAATGTGCTGATTGGCGCCGCGCTTAAACTCATCCTGTTTACTGTCCTCGTTTGGGTCTATAACCTTATCCCATGGAGAATGGAACTCAACTGGTGGACCTTCATTCCATGTTATATTCTTTTCGACCTGTGCAGTTATTGGGCGCACAACATTTCACATCGGCAGCGCTTCTGGTGGGCAACGCATGTGGCGCACCATTCAGGAGAATATTATAATCTCACCGTTTCCTTCCGCTTAAGCTGGGTCCAGTATATCAAGATCATCTTTTTTTTGCCGGTCTCGTTCCTGGGCTTTCATCCGGTTATCATTTTTGTCACCAATCAGATTGCCGTGCTGTTTCAGTTCTGGGTGCATACTGAGTATATCCGAAAACTCCATCCGGCGATTGAATATGTATTTGCCACGCCTTCAAACCATCGCGTACACCACGGCTCGCAGGAAAAATATATCAACAAGAATTACGGTGCCACTTTCATCATCTGGGATCGCATGTTTGGTACGTACCAGCCGGAAGAAGAGCAGGTCCAGTATGGATTAACCCATAACATCGAACACAAGGCCAATCCTTTCCATATCAACTTTCATGAATATGCCGATATGATGCGGGATGTGCGCCAGGCGAAAGGACTTCGGAAAAAACTTTTCTACGTTTTCGGTGACCCGGCCAAAATCGCCACAGAGAAAAAGGCATCCGCGAACGCGGATCAGTCAACAGCCGGAACAGGTCATCACGCTTCGGTAGTGACCCAAATAGCGGATTGAAGGCAGCCGGGTTATACGCACGGCGCTCCAAACGATTCACGCGATTTACGATTTATTCACGATTTACGATTCACGCCGGAAAGACAGCATGGCCTACCGGGCAGCCTGTTCATGCCGCAGCATCTTATAGTCTGCGTAGAACGTCCCGAAAGGTACAACGCTCGCTGCCCAGAGAAGTAACATCTTTTTCCACGACCACGGGTATTTTACCTTTGCCACAATGGTGAGAAAAATGTAGAGGACAAACAGGACACCATGTGCCATACCGACAATACTGACCATTTCCGGTCTTCCCGCCAGGTATTTCAAAGGCATAGCAATGGCAAGGAGGATAATAAAGGAAAGGCCTTCAAGAAGACCCGTGAGGCGTAAACGCCCAAGTGTGTGCGATAAATTCATTCGGTGAAAAGTCTCCAGTTCTTTATTTGTTCCAAAAAATTCCCGATCGAGGAGGGTGCGACGATCACGCAAAAAATAAATCCGAACAGGGCACCGTACAGGTGCGCATCGTGATTGATGTTATCGTTTGATTTTCTCCCCTGGTACCATGAAAAAGCGATATATAAAGCGCCGAGGATAAATCCGGGCATACACAGGGCAATGTAAATACAGATGTCTGCAAGGGGTTCGAAGATGATATAGGCAAAGATCACTGCAGCCACGCCTCCGGACGCGCCAAGTGAATTGTAACCCGCGCTGTCTTTATGTTTGAACAGGGTAGGCACATCCGAAACAATGACTGCCAGGATATAAAGGGCAATGAAGTAAAAGCTGCCGGCAGTACCGAACAGCGCATTGAACTCCCTTTCAATGGCAGTTCCAAAAAAGAACAATGAAAACATATTCCACAGCAGATGCGTATGGTCTTTGTGTACAAATCCTGATGAAACCAACCGGTAATACTGATGGCGATGCTGAACCGCATATGGATTCATCATAGCCCCGGATAGAAAGCCCGGGTTCTGGAAAGCATATAAGCTAACCAGCGCAGTTACTCCAATAAGGATATAGGTGATGTACAAGGGAAGTTTGTTTATGTTCTGGCGCAAACATAACAAATTTCATCTCCCTAAACGTTGCAGGATACCACAGAAAAATTACATGCGAATGCCTGAGGAATAAACAGGGCAGGTGGGGCAAACGACACGATCCGCCCCGGGGTATTTCTGATTATGCCGACTTCCGCCTTTCTTGTGAGAAGAGATCAAACGGGTTTCTTGCGGCTTCTTCTGCATTAAGGGTTAATTCACTGGCACTTGCTTTCACGTACTCGTCGCCGATCTTCACTGTATATAACAGTCCTTTGTACTTGTTCTCACGGGGCTTGCCATAAATGGTGCCTTTCAGGTTTTTGTATAATACGGGGTCTCCGTTCTTGATTTTTTCCATACCGCTTTGCATATAAAACTCATGCCACGCGGAGTGTTCCTTTCATTGTCTTCGTATGACTTTGATTGCAATGGGACCATGTGCCAACGTGCGGCCCGGCTTGCATAATATTATTGGCGGTAACCAGCGCAATGTCAATGAAAAAATGGTGGATTGGTTGTTCCGGATTTTATTATAAACACTGGAGGGACACCTTTTATCCCAAGGGACTTCCTCAGCGCAAGTGGTTCGGGTTTTATTGTGAATCATCTAACATTGTGGAACTGAATGTCACGTTTACCGGTATCCCACACTGGAAGCTTTGCGGGATGGCATAACAGAAGCCCTGAAGATTTCAGCTTCACGGTGAAGGCGCCGCCACTGATCACACAGTATAAATTCATCATAAATTCTATTTTCGAGTAAAACGTGGCCGTTCTTGTGGTATTTTTGGCCATGAAGCATTGCATTCCCCTACTCCTGCTCGCGATCGTGTCGTGCAAAAACCAGCGTGAGGTTGCACCTCCCGCTCCGTTGTCACCCATTCCTTCTGAGGCGCAGCTTCGGTGGCATGAAATGGAACTGAACGCTTTCATTCATTTTACGACGAACACCTTCACGGACAAGGAGTGGGGTTATGGCGATGAAGATCCTTCCATATTCAATCCGTCAGGCTTCGATGCGGACCAATGGATATCGACCCTGAAGAAAGCAGGATTCAAAGGAGCGATCCTAACCTGTAAACACCACGATGGATTTTGTCTCTGGCCAAGCGAATACACGGACCATGATGTATCGGCCAGTCCATGGAAAAATGGCAAAGGCGATGTCGTCAGGGAAGTAGCGGACGCCTGCCGCCGGCACGGTCTCAAGTTTGGCGTTTACCTTTCACCGTGGGATCGCAATCATCCCGAATACGGGAGACCGGGTTATATTGAATATTACCGAAACCAGCTAAAGGAGATCTTTTCCAGGTACGGTCCGGCATTTGAAATGTGGTTTGATGGGGCAAACGGGGGTACGGGTTATTATGGCGGCGCGGATGAAAAACGCAATATCGATGGCGCTTCCTATTATGACTGGCCTGTAACCCTGGCGTTGGTCCGGCAGATAGAGCCGGAAATTCTCTTTTTCAGTGATGCGGGGCCGGGCGTGCGTTGGGTAGGAAATGAAAGGGGAGTGGCAGGTGAAACAAACTGGAATACGATTACGCCCGATACCTTATTTGCGGGAAAACCCGGCATAACCGATCTTCTGAACACGGGTCATCCGTTGGGAACGCAGTGGATTCCCGCCGAGGTAGATGTCTCCATCAGACCCGGATGGTTTTATCACGAAAAAGAAGATTCCCTGGTGAAATCTCCGGAGAAGTTGTTTGATATCTATCTGACGTCCGTAGGCAGGGGTTCTACTTTACTGCTCAATGTGCCTCCGGACAAACGCGGTCTTATCCACGAAAAAGATGTGGCGGCCCTGCTGGGTTGGCGTAAATTGTTAGAGGAGGCATTCAGCAAAAACCTGGCGCTGAAGTCGGAAGTTACTGCCAGCGAATACCGCGGAGAAAGCCAGCGCTTCCATCCGTCCAATGTCACCGATGAGGACAAGGACACATACTGGAGTACCGACGACACAACAACACAGGCGAGCCTTGAGGTGAAACTTCCGGAAACTGCCGGCATCAGCTTTGTTGTTATCCAGGAATACATCAAACTGGGACAGCGGGTCAGCGCCTTCACGGTGGAGTACTGGGAAAACAACGCGTGGAAACCATTGGCTTCCGCGACAACGATAGGTTATAAGCGCATTTTGAAATTCGATCCCGTGAAAACAGACCGGATACGAATCAATATTACCGATTCAAAGGCGTGCCCTGTCATCTCCAATATCGCGGTTTATTAACTGAAGTCTGGATTTCGGGAACCGGTTACCAAACACCGGGAAGCCGGATGCCAGTTGCCGGGCGGGCGGCCCTGGCTGTGAAAAGCACGCACAGCTAACGCACGCACCACTCACAACTGACCACTCACAGTGAAACGCCCCGTTTCCAGGGAATAAAATCGTCCTGATTCAGCAGTGTGGCTTTCGCCTTTTGCCGGCCGCTCGCAACTTCGATGATCAGGTCGAGGATATCCTCACCGATTTTTTCAATGGTCTTTTCTCCGGCGATAACGGGCCCGCAATCAACATCGATAATGTCAGGCATCCGCTTAGCAAGGGCAGTGTTCGAAGACACCTTGATGACAGGAACCACGGGGTTGCCGGTAGGCGTGCCGAGTCCGGTAGTAAACAACATGATGTTAGACCCTGAACCCGCCATGGCGGTGGTGCTCTCGACATCATTGCCCGGCGTGCAAAGGAGGGTTAGTCCCGGGCGTTTCACGTACTCCGTATAATCAAGTACATCCGCCACGGGGGAGGTACCGCCTTTTTTGGCGGCTCCGGCGGATTTCATCGCGTCGGTAATAAGGCCGTCCTTGATGTTGCCCGGCGAAGGATTCATATCAAAACCGGAACCGACGGCTTCAGCTGCCCTGCTATAGGCCCGCATCAGCTCGATGAAACGGTCTGCCACCGGGTCGCTCACGCAACGGTTGATCAACTCCTGCTCTACGCCGCACAACTCCGGAAACTCAGAAAGGATGGAACTTCCGCCCAGGGCAGCGACAAGATCCGATGTGTGGCCAATCGCGGGATTTGCAGAAATACCGGAAAAGCCATCCGAACCGCCGCACTCAAGACCCACAACCAGTTTACTGAGCGACGCTGGTTTGCGCTCCTGTTTATTCACCTCGGCGAGGTGCAGGAAAGTTTCTTTGATGGCCCTCACCAGTAAAGATTGTTCAGTCCCCTCCTTTTGCTGCTCCAGTATGACGAGCGGTTTGGAAAATGCGGGATTCAGCTGACGCAATTTGCCGGTTAGAATATCAACCTGCGCATTCTGGCACCCCAGGCTTAGCACCGTGGCGCCAGCGACATTTGGATTGTTGATGTATCCGGCCAGCAATCCGCAAAGCGCTTCAGAATCCTGTCGCGTCCCGCCACAGCCTCCCTCGTGGGTGAGGAACTTGATGCCATCGATGTTCTTGAAGATCCGCGAACGGCTTTCACCCGCATCGGGCGTAAACGAGAGTGATTGAATCGCTTCCGTTTTTCCCTGTTTATATAAGTCTACAAGATCATGAACGAACGATTGATAAACATCGGGTTTGGAGAAACCCAACGCCTCTTCAAAGGCGTGGCGGATGGCATTGACATTTCTGTTTTCACAAAAGACCATCGGGATCACAATCCAGTAATTGGCAGTACCCACCTGTCCGTCACTCCTGTGATAACCAAGAAACGTTTTGTCCTTCCACCGCGACACATCCGGGGCTCTCCACTCCACGTTCTTATTTCTCCCTGAGAAAGAAGATGCGGTATGTTTCACATTTTGCGTATTGATTGAGGCGCCCGCGGCGATAGGCTTTGTCGCCTTGCCAACGAGAACACCGTACATAAAGATCTCGGCATCCTGTGGCATGGGTTGATAGACGAACTTATGCTTGGCCGGAATATTTTCCACCAGGGTGGTGGTGGTCCCGTTGTAGGATATACCTTCACCTGCTTTTAAATCCGTGAGCGCTACCAGTACATTATCCGAAGGATGGATCTTTAATACGCGTGATGACATATACAATTGTGGATATAATGGGTGCACAAGTTACCATGCTTTTGTATTTTTTTATATTTTTTATGAACGGATTCTGAAAGATTTATGCATGGGGAGATATATTCAAAGAATACCCTTACCTTCAAACCTTTAAATTTTGTATTGATAACGGATGAAAGGAAAAGTAGTAACCTTGGGTGAGATCATGCTGCGCTTCTCGACGCAGGCTTTTTCGCGATTTACACAATCCACAGCTTTGGATGTTACCTATGCCGGGGCTGAGGCGAATGTGGCTGTTTCCCTGGCGCACTTCGGAATCCCCGCCGCGCACGTAACGCGTTTTCCCGATAACGATCTGGGGCAGGCTGCTACGCAGGCCTTGAAGAAATATGGCGTTGATACCAGCGCAATCCTGTACGGCAAAGAAAGAATGGGATTATACTTTCTCGAAAATGGTGCGATGCAGCGACCCTCGCGCATCATTTACGACCGGTTTGATTCCGCATTTGCCCATATCCAGCCTGGTTCGATAGACTGGAATACTGTCCTCAAAGGAGCATCCTGGTTTCATTGGACGGGCATAACCCCTGCCATTTCCCAGGGAGCGGCGGATGTCTGCCTGGAAGCGCTGACGGTCGCGAAGAAAAATGGCGTCATGGTATCCGGTGACATTAACTATCGCAGAAATCTCTGGCAATACGGAAAGACTGCCCTGGATGTGATGCCTGAGCTCATCCGCCATTGCGATGTGGTGATTGCGGGTATCACAGATATGGAAAACTGTGCTGCGGTTTCAGGAGCAACGTTTGAAGAAGCCTGCACGAATTTCCAGAAGAAGTTCAGCATGGTCAAAAGGATCGCCACCACCGAACGTGAGTCGGTCAGTTCTTCGCACAACAGGATCTCTGCAGTGTTGTGGAATGGACAAATGGTGCGCTCGAATCAATATGATCTTACCCACATCGTTGACAGGGTGGGGGCGGGGGATGCGTTTATGGCGGGATTTATATATTGCATACTGCAGGGAATGAATGATCAGCAGGCGCTGGAATTTGCCACTGCCGCGTGTGCCCTGAAGCATTCCATTGAAGGGGATGTGAACCTGGTCTCTGTCGCGGAAGTAGAAACGCTTGTGAAAGGTGAAAATATTGGAAAACTCTTACGATAAAGAAAATGGCTTTCAGTAAACAGGATATTATTGACGGGATGCGTGAGAAAGGGATCGTTCCTTTGTTCACACATGATCATGAAAAAGAAGCACTGGAAGTAGTGGAGGCAGCCTATCGGGGCGGGGTGCGCGCTTTTGAATTTACGAACCGCCGTCCGAATTCCTTTGAAATATTTTCCGCCCTCGTGCGTGAACGGAAAAGATTTCCAGACCTCATGCTGGGTATCGGAACCGTCATGGATGCGGATACGACGAAAAAATTTATTGATGCCGGAGCGGATTTTATTATTTCCCCCATACTCAAGCTGGAGATGGCCGAAGTATGCAGGCTTCACAACATCGCCTGGATTCCGGGATGTGCGACGTTAACAGAGATCGTTACTGCAAAAGAACATGGCGCGGCGGTGATCAAAATTTTTCCCGGAAGTGTGCTGGGACCCGGATTCGTTTCCTCGATACTTCCCGTGGTGCCTGACCTGAAACTCATGATCACCGGAGGCGTTGAACCTACGCGGGAGAATCTTTCCGCGTGGTTTAAGGCCGGCGCGATGTGTGTGGGAATGGGCTCACAATTGTTTACCAGAGATATCCTCCAAAACCGGAACTGGGACCTGTTGTCGCAAAAGGTCTCCCAGTCGTTGGAGTTGGTAAGGGAGATCCGGGCAAAATCGTAAACGCTTTCCATTGGAAATAAAGACAAAACCCATTGCATCCCCTGTCGGTAAGTTCCGGTGGACGATCTGCGCACTGCTTTTTATCGCCACCACGATCAATTATATCGATCGCCAGATATTGTCACTGATCAAACCGATACTGGACGAGGAACTGGGATGGTCCAATGAGGAATTCGGATTGGTAAATTCTGCATTCCAGGGAGCCTATGCTGTCGGCCTGTTGTTTTTCGGATGGTTTGTAGACCGCTTTGGCGAGAAGGTGGGCTATGCTGTTTCGATTGTCTCCTGGAGCCTTGCTGCGATGGGGCACTCTTTTGTATCCAGCGTGAATGGATTTTTTGCAGCACGCACAGCCCTGGGGTTGGGCGAGGCCGGCAATTTTCCTTCGGCAGTGAAGGCGACCGCCACCTGGTTTCCCCAGCGCGAACGCGCTTTTGCGACAACACTTTTCAATGCGGGGACCAACGTCGGGCCTATTCTCGCCCCTGCCATCGTGCCCTGGATCGCGCTCACGTACGGATGGCAGATGGCGTTCATTGTCGCGGGCGTTGCCGGACTTTTCTGGCTTTTGTTGTGGATACCCTTTTACTCGCAACCGGAAAAAAATAAGCGCGTCTCTGCAGATGAGTTGAGATTTATTCAAAGCGATCGGCCGGATGTGAGCACCGGGCCCAGATCCACATGGCTTGGATTGCTGAAATACAAACAAACATGGGCATTCATTGTGGCGAAATTCATCACCGATCCCGTTTGGTGGTTCTTTCTGATCTGGCTTCCGGACTACTTCAAAAAAACACGGGGTCTCGACATCAAGGAAAGCTGGGTACACCTGGTCAGTATTTACACGATCATCACTGTGTTGAGCCTGGTGGGCGGCTGGCTAACCGGTTACCTGACGAAGAAGGGATGGAGTGTTACGCGCGCCAGGAAGACGGGTTTCTTCATTTTCGCATGCTGCTTCCTTCCGATATTTTTCGTCACGCGTGTGGAAGATTGGCCCGCCGTATTCCTCATTGGTCTTGCAGGTGCGGCGCACCAGGCCTGGTCCGCTAACCTGTTCACGACGGTTTCTGACATGTTCCCGAAATACGCTATCGCCTCCGTTGTGGGCATCGGCGGAATGGCCGGCGCCATCGGCGGGATGCTCTTTCCGGTTTTCTCGGGAAGGCTATTGGATATTTTCACCGCACGCGGCAACGTGACGGCGGGTTACACGGTCCTGTTCACCATTTGCGCTTTCGCTTATCTGGTGGCGTTTTCAATCCACCACCTGCTCGCGCCCAGGTTCGAAAAATTCGAAATAAAATAGCAACGGATGGTGCATTTTTGATGAGCGGGACGCATGATGATGCGTCCCTACCACCTGCCGCACATCCTTCCCATGCTGCCCAACACTCACGCCTGCCGCCTAATGCCCAATTCCCAATGCCTAATTCCTAATTCCCAATTCCCAATTCCTAATGCCTAATTCCTAATTCCTAATGCCTAATTCCTAAATCCCAATTCGAAGGGATCTCAAATGAAAACCACACGACTCTCACCCGAGAGCCGAGTTACCGATGCCCAATGCCTAATTCCTAATTCCTAATTCCTAATTCCTAATGCCTAATGCCTAATGCCCAATTCCTAATGCCTAATTCCTAATTCCCAATTCCTAACGCAGCACATACTGTCAACACCACCCTTCCTCTGACCGTGGACCGTCGACTGTGGACCGTGGACCGTCGACCGTGGACGTGAACTACTCCGCAACCACCTGTCCCGCATACTCCACATTAATGCGGTCATAACG
>JBARAD010000104.1:0-88318 GCA_049791675.1 Chryseosolibacter sp. | reverse complement strand
GTGCTACTTTCTTTTCAACTTCTTTCCTGGGGGCGGCTGGCTTGGGAGCAGCAACCTTGGGAGCGGCAGCTTTGGGAATGGCAGCTTTGGGGGCCGCCTTGGGTGCAGTAGCTTTGGTAGCAGGTTTTTTTGCCTGGACCTTTTTCGGAGCTGGCTTCGCCTTTTTGGCCACAGCTTTCTTAGCTTTAGCAGGCGCAGCTTTTTTAGTCTTGGCTGCGGCTTTTACTTTTTTTAGTTTTTTTACTGCTTTAGCGGGTGCCTTTTTATTCTTGGCCATTGTGATTTCCTCCGTTTAATAAAAGATTCGCAAAATTATAGGTTGGCTGGTAAAACAAAAAATATTATGTAAAATTCCCTCCAATCTATAAAATTTCTTTTCCCTTTTCTTATCTAAAGAACCTCTTTATTTTTTGAAATATGATACGGTCTGCGACAATTTTTGTGGGTTTATTACTCATGATATCCTGTAAAACTGAAAATACGAACAATCCTCATCCGGAAGAAAAAACCCAGGTCGTACTCGTGATTCACGGCGGCGCCGGCACGATACGCAAGGAAAACATGTCCCCTGAACGTCAGGAAGCCTATCATGCAGCGCTGAAGCAGGCACTCGACAGTGGCTATGCCGTTCTGGCTTCCGGCGGCACCAGTCTCGACGCCGTGATCACCTCTATCACCATGCTCGAAGACTCACCACTCTTCAACGCGGGAAAGGGTGCCGTATTTACGTATTCGGGAAAAAATGAGCTTGACGCCTCCATCATGGATGGCAGTAATCTGAAAGCCGGAGCTGTAGCAGGGGTGACGACGATAAAAAATCCGATAAAGGCCGCTTACGCCGTGATGACTGAATCCGACCATGTGATGCTCGCCGGCAGGGGCGCAGAAAAATTCGCAGGGGAACACGGCCTGGAGATCGTCGACCCCTCCTATTTCGTGGATTCTGCCAGATATCAACAATACCTCGACCGAAGAAAAGCGGAAAAAAGTAAAGACGGCGCGCTTCTGAATGAACAGGTCGGGAAAAAATTCGGGACGGTAGGCGCTGTCGCACTCGATCAGCACGGAAACCTCGCAGCCGGAACCTCCACCGGAGGCATGAGTGACAAAAAATACGGGCGCGTTGGCGATTCCCCCATCATCGGGGCCGGCACCTACGCCAACAACAAAACCTGTGGTGTCTCTTCAACGGGGTGGGGAGAGTATTTTATCCGCCTGGCGGTGGCCCATGACATCTCCGCGATGATGGAGTACGGTGGGCTCTCACTGACTCAGGCTGCTGACAGCGTAATTATGAAAAAACTGCCAGCCCTTGGCGGAGACGGCGGGGTCATCGCACTTGACCGCAAAGGAAATGTTTCCATGACCTTCAACACCGATGGCATGTACCGCGGATACATCCGCGCCGAAGGACAAGCCAAAACCTTCCTTTACAAAGACGACGGCGAATAGGCTGCGGAAAAATCGGTAACGATGTTCAGTTCAAGATTTAAAATTGAAGGTTCAAGATTGAGATGCAAGGCACTATAGAAGATTAGCTTTCATTTCCCCAATGCCCAATTCCCAGTGCCTAATGACTGATGATTGTTTCAGTTGATTGGCGTGGAGGTTTCAGAAGAAAAATCACCGCGGAGCGTTCTGAACCGCTTCCGTGCTTCGGCCGCAAAAACACTTCCCGGATATTTCGTGAGAAACTCCCGGTAAATTTCCATAGCCTTTTCTTTATCCTTCATCTGACGCTCGTAGATCTCTCCTTCCAGGAAATATGCGTCGTCTGACAACACGTCATCCGGGTATTCCAAGAGAATTTTTTGCAGCAGTGCAAGGGCCTCCGGGAATTCGCCTCTCTTCATCCGGATATTCGCTTCAAGCCAATACACATCGTCAAGAATCGTCTGGTTTGAAAATACCAGGCTGTCAGAAATTCCCTGTTTCAGCTGATTCATTTTCGCGAGCGCGGAATCAATTTTATTCTGATACAAGAGCAACTCGACCCGTGCGTATTGTTTCAGGGCCTCGCCGACAGAATCAAACGCAATATTCTCTTTGATACGCATGCTAAGCTCCATGGCATCATTCGAAATTTCCCTGGTGGTCGCTTCTTTCAAAATATCGAGGTGCTCCTGGGCCAGCCGGAAATTTCCTTTGTAGTATGAAAGTTTGGCGTTCTTGAGTTTCGCTTCATAGCCCACCGGATTTTCTTTTTGTGTTTTTTCAACTTGCGAGTACAACAGGGTTGATTCCCAGGGCTCACCTTTCAGCAGGTATATGTCACCCAGGTCTAGCTTTGCTTTCGATTTTAAAAATAAGGTGGCGCGGGGGTTATTGGTCAACTGGTTTAAAATCCCGATCGCCGCATCTTTCTGATCAAGGTAGTTCGCAAAAAGCAACGCCTGATTTCGGGCGGCATCCAATGAATTTGGATTGCTTGGGTATTCGCTGATAAATTCCTGATAATCCTCGATCAGCGCAGTCACTGAATCGGCATTCACTGGAAACGTTTTCCTGACACGTGCTTCTCTCGTGCGGATGAGGCCAAGCCTTGCCAGAAGGTGATTGGAGGTTCCACGATATTCGCGGATCACGTACCGGTATATTTTGGAGGCATTGTCGTAATCATCGTTGTCCAGCGCAACCCGGGCTACTTCCAGCGATTTCTCTCCTTCCCGCTTATAACGCTTGTCATAGGCCCGCGCCTGAATAAACGAAGCATAGAAATTTTTTTGCTGCATCGTTACCCAGATCAGAAGATCGGAATATACCTCGACATCGGGATTTTGCTGTACCTTGTCATACAGCAGCCGTTCGAGACTTTCAAGTTCCTCAGGTTTGGTAAGCAATGCCTGCATCACGTTCTTCACATACTGGATGTTGGCTGAGCTTTGCGTAACATAACTTAAGTATTCCTGTACCATTTTATCCTGCTGGCCCTGGATCCGGTATAGCATGGCAAGCTCAAGACAAAAGAGGTAAGGATTGCCAAGGTAGTTACGGCATTCATTCAATGCCATAATGGAATATTCCGAAAGCGAACGAGCCGCCAGATAATCCGACATCATTTTTGCAAGTTGCATATTCGACCGCACCTCGGCGCTCATATCCTTAAAGTATTTGTCCGCTTTGGTTACCTCTCCTGATCGAACATAAACCAATCCAACGTCGAGCTTGTACTGCATGTTCTCGGGATCCCTGCGCAAAACTTTTTTAAGATAGTCCTGCGCCTCCTCGAACGCCCCCATGTCGATCATGAGGTTTAAATAATTGTTATGGATCAAGGGAATGTTGGCGTCACTACGGCTCAGATCCTTGTAAAGATCTATCGCCTTTCTCTTATCGCCCTTGACAAGGTACTCATTTGCAAGTTGTATGTCGGCATGATTTTGTCCCGATACGCTTAAGGACATCAGCAGGAACGCTGTTAAGAATACTACCCTGGTATTAATTAGTATTATATATATATTTATATAACTATAATTAGTCATGTTGATAAGTGGATAAATAATCGTTCCGGTTGCCTGTGGATGAAGTGTTCATTAAAATTAAGGATCAATTCTATCTGTTTCAATGGGTTAAGGGCTTATCAACAATTATATTTTGAGTGGATATCACGGATGTGAATAAGTGCGATTGTGGGTTCATGTTGGTAACTCCGATTTCATTCACAAAAATGTTTAACCCTTGTAAGTCTAAACGTTTTTTTAGGGAATTTGATTCTACAGAAGTACTTGTCCACAACCTTTCAATAGGTTATAAACATTTCACCCGCACCAACATCCCAGTTAGCTTTCACCCCCTTAATAGTGGTTGAACCGTCAGCACTTTCGTAATAGATCACTTTTTCCGGCTCTACGTTCTTGAAATAGTTTCCTCCATCCCATCGTCCGTTTGCATTCTGATCGATTATTAATCGGATCTGATAATCACCTGGGACAATGTCTTCAAACTTGACCTTGCGCTGGTTTTTGACCTGGCGAATAACTTTGAATGTTTTGTCTACGAGTTCCACGATGAAATTTTTTTCGTCCGTTTGTATCTCGATGTTGATGATGGAAAGATCTTCAGAATATGCGGGTTTGATTGACTGGACTACTTTTTGAGAGCTGTCTTCTTCGATGCTGATGAAAGCGCCCAGTCCCAGGTATAGTTCGTTCAGAAGGGGTTGCTTTTTCGTTGCTGGTTCAGCGGTTGCCGGGGCTGGTGTTGCGCGCCTGCCCATTGGCTGTCCATTGCCGTCTGGTTTTGCGAAAAGAGCTTTGTCAAATTTCCTGGCGATTTTAAGTGTCCGGTTCAATGGTTCCCATGTGAGATCCTCTTTTGTAAAGTTTACCTGTGTTAACGAATCTACTTTGAAGTAGATCGAGTCGAGATTGAACTCCTTTAATGGTTTGGTAAATGTGAGTTGGGCTTCGAAGTTTCCGTTGTGTCCCATAAGCGATGGCGATTGAACACTGACGTTGAATTCCTCGGGTGTTACTTCTCGCGTCAGATGCTTAGCATACAGGGTGGTATCGATCATGTTGCCGAGGCTGTCTATTGCTTGGAACTGAATCTGGAGGCTGTCTCTTTCCGTTGTTTTGTATAGCCTGATATTGGCGTTGTCTTCACCGAACGTATAGATAAGTTCTGAGGAGTCAGCTGCAATTAGTTTGAATGTCCGGAGATTCTTAGAGGTCCTGATATTGAAGTATGTGTTATAGGGTCTTGCGCTCGTTAGTTTTAGCGGGCCGGCATCAAGACGAATCAACCCGACGGTAACGTCTTTGATATTATCCAGGAGATATTGATGTTCGCGAAGATAGCCGTACGATTCTGATCGACTGTTTACAATGAGGTTTCTGTTTTTGTCTTCGAAGACGTAGAGGAAATAATTGTCGGGTTTCAGGTGGCTGATCTTGAATTTGCCTTCATCGTCTGTTTTTGTAAAATATACAGCCGCGTGCTCGAAAATGTTGAAGGTGTCGTTCTCTACATGGAGTGCGACTGTGGCATCTTTAACAAATGTCCCTTTTAACATATTATAAACCGTTCCTTCTATAGAAAGCGAGTCGATATAAGTGCCGGTGCTGTAGGCGAGCTGAAGATTTTCTACGGGATTCTTTTCGGTGATGTCCTGAACGGTTTCTCTGAAGTTAAATGTGTAAGTAGTGCTATCCTGGAGTGGTTCGTCAAAGGTTAGGATAACCGAGTTTTTCCGGTAGACGATCTTGTATTCTTTGCTGATGGTGGGCGTGACAATAAGTTGTTCTTTTGGGGTATTCAGAATTACGTCTTCCGAGAAGATCAGTTCAATTTCTTTCGCTTTGAAGTTGACTGCTTCATTGGGTGGTATTGTTCTGACGAGGACTGGTGGTATTGTGTCTTTAGGCCCACCGGTTGGTGAGCTTTGGCGTGCGCAAGCAAGAAGGAAGAAAGCATACAGGAGCCAGTGAAGGTTTTTGATCAATTTCATTTTCGGGCTATATAAATCAAGCTTGAATATTCTCGGGTATTTTTTGCAAGACTGTTGGACTTCCACCCCTGAAGGGCGGCTTTTATCATTCCGGCAACTGCGCCTTTGCCATCACTCCTGTACTTTTCACTGAGCAGGCTCACATAATAGGCGTCCAATTTCATGGGAACAACATTGATCAATTTCAAGTGATGGTTATTCAGGAGCCTCTCCATGGTGTTTGCCGTAAAGTGCCATAGGTGTCGTGGGACGTCGTATGCGGCCCAGAATTTTCCGTACTTGTTTGCGTCGGCGCTTTTCAGGTTTGGTACAGCAATAAACATTGTGCCATTTTCTGCTAAATGGCTTTTTAAAAGCGTTAAGGTTTCATTGAGGTTGCTTACATGCTCGAGTACGTGCCATAGTGTGATTGCGTCATATTGGTTTGCGATCTCGCTGATATCAGGGACGATGAGAGACTGCGTGTTCTTTCGTGCTTGTTCTCTTGCTACTTCTGAAGGCTCTACACCTGTCACATTGATTCCATTCTTTTTGCATTCTTTCAGGAAGGCGCCGGTTCCACACCCATAATCCAGGATTGAGTTGGGTGTGTTGAGGCTTAGTTGTTGGATCAACCTGTATTTCCATTGCAGCGTATAGGTGCGGGAGATTTTGTAGATCTGGTCGATGATGTTCGAGGACTTATTGCTATGGGATATATACGCATCGGATTGGTAATATCGGGGGAGCTCAGCATCGGAGGGTTTTGGGTTCGTCATTACGAACCCGCAGGTGCTGCATTGTTCCAGATGGAACGTCTCTTTTGAAACGGTATAGTCTTTACAGGAGATAAAATGTGAGAAATCGGTCCCCTGGCAAACGGGGCAGGCTTTGAGATGGTCCATTACTTCCCAAGGTATACCGTCAGCACTGAAATATCGGAGGGAGACACGCCGCTGATGCGGGATGCCTGGCCAATGGTGTCCGGGCGGATTTTCTTTAGTTTCTCGCGGGCTTCAGAAGAAAGGGCTTTTACCCGGTCGTAATCGAAGTCACTTCGGATCTTGTAATTTTCGAGGCCTTCTATTTTCCTGGCGAGCTTTTCTTCCCGGTCGATGTAGCTTTCGTACTTCAGGAAGATTTCCACCTGTTCCTGTACTTCGGCCGAATATTTATCGAGTAGAGTCTTAACGCCTTTGTCGATCGCCCTGATTTGCTCCATACCAATGTGAGGTCTTCGTATAAGGTTGATCACGGGTACTTTTTCTTTGATCGTGGCTGTATTTAAGGATGAAAGATCCTCATTGACCACATCGGGTTCCACTTTGATCTTTTTGAGTTCCTGCAGCAGGCTATCGATGTCACTTTTCTTATCCAGGAGAACCTTCATCCTTTCATCAGAGGCCAGGCCGAGCTTGTGCCCTGATTCTGTGAGACGCAGGTCGGCATTATCCTGCCGGAGGAGAATGCGGTATTCAGCCCTTGAGGTAAACATGCGATAGGGTTCCTGGGTCCCTTTGTTTACCAGATCATCAATCAGCACGCCGATGTAGGCTTCCGAGCGTCTGAGGATGAAGGGATCTTTTTCATGAACTTTGTTATGGGCATTGATTCCCGCCATGAGGCCCTGGCACGCGGCTTCTTCGTAACCCGTGGTTCCGTTGATTTGGCCTGCGAAATAGAGGTTTTCCACGAGCTGGGTTTCCAGGGTGGTTTTTAATTGTGTTGGAGGGAAGTAGTCGTATTCGATCGCATATCCGGGGCGGAACATCCGTGCTGTCTCGAAGCCAGGGATTTTTGTTAGAGCATTATACTGGATATCCTCTGGTAGTGATGTGGAAAAGCCATTCACATAGATTTCAACAGTATTCCATCCTTCCGGTTCTACGAAGATCTGGTGGCGGTCCCTTTCTGCGAACCGGTTTATTTTATCTTCTATGGAAGGGCAGTATCTGGGCCCAAGGCCTTTGATGCGCCCCTGGAACATGGGAGACTGATCGAAGCCTTTCTCGAGTTCCTTGTGAACAGTGTCGTTTGTATAGGTAATCCAGCAGCTGACTTGCTTTTGGAGGGGTTCTGTGTTGGAATAAGAGAATTTAGAGGGATTGGAGTCGCCTGGTTGCTCTTCCATTTTTGAAAAGTCCAGGCTTCGTCCATCTACCCTGGGAGGAGTTCCTGTTTTCATCCTGCCCGATTCAAATCCGAGTGTAATAAGTTGTTCGGTGATGCCGGTAGCTGCTTTCTCGGCAGTTCGACCTCCACCGAAGTTTTTGGTTCCAATATGGATTTTGCCGTTCAGAAACGTACCGTTGGTTAAGACAACGGCTTTACCGGGGATCTCTATTCCCAGGTTTGTTCTGACACCTGCTATCCTGCCATTCTTTACAATAACGCCGCTTACCATTTCTTGCCAGAAATCAAGGGTTGGGATCCTTTCGAGTGCCAGGCGCCACTCCTCTGAGAAACGCATCCTGTCGTTCTGTGTTCTCGGGCTCCACATGGCTGGTCCCTTCGAGAGATTCAGCATTCTGAACTGAATCATGGATTTGTCCGAGACAATTCCAGAGAGTCCCCCCAGGGCATCAATTTCCCTTACGATCTGGCCTTTTGCGACACCACCCATTGCGGGATTGCAGGACATCTGGGCAATGGTGTTCATGTTCATTGTCACCAACAATACCCGCGATCCCATTTTTGCCGCTGCCGCTGCCGCTTCACAGCCGGCGTGGCCCGCTCCTACTACAATTACATCATACGATGGAAACATACTTCTTTATTAACCTAGCTTTATATTGAATCGAATAGTTCCACGTGGAACCTGAAATTTTACCCACAATTTTTATCCACATATCCACAAATTGTTTCACGTGGAACAGCGACAGAATTTAATCGTCATAATTTCGACCGCAAAGATAAATAAGCATCTTCTTTTTTGCGCATCACCTTCTTTTCTGACGGCGTATTATCCCCATAACCAATCAGATGTAAAACTCCGTGAATGAGGACCCTGTGAAGTTCTTCATCAAATTCAGTTGCGAGTTCCACGGCGTTCGCCTGTACTCGCTCGATGCTGATGAAAATATCTCCTTCAATAGCATCCGGAATTTCGCTATTGTCGAAAGTGATAATGTCGGTCAGGGTTTTGTGGTTCAGGTACTCCTTGTTCATCGACAACAAATACTCGTCAGAACAAAGAATGTAGTTGATCTCCGTCAGCTGCTTCTTTTCCCGGGAGATCACATCCAGGATCCACCGTCTTGTTTTTTGTGGTTTGGGAATTTTAAAAGAGATGTCTTGATCGAAGAAATTGATGCGGGCCATCAGGTGTTCATGTAGAAACTGAGTTCGACGACTCTTCCGTTTTCTTTGAACTCAACTTCGTCCGAGAGATGCTTCATTAGAAAGATCCCGCGCCCTCCTGGCTTTTCCAGATTTTCAGGAGAAGTGGGATCCGGAAGCGTTTCGTAATTGAAACCCTTTCCTTCATCCTTTACAATGAATTTGATCAGACTATCCTCCAGGAAGAGGCTTAAATAAACATTCTTACTTTTGTTCCCGCTATTGCCGTGCTTGATCGCATTGTTAACGGCTTCGGTCACAGCAATCATGATGTTACCGTAGATGTCGTCGTTGAGGTCGAATTTTTCTTTGGCGTTGTCAATGAAGCTTTCAATCATTCGAATATTTTCCATCAAAGAAGGAACCTGGATACTGATCGTATTCATGAATGCTTGTCGGTTTTATTTAGTGCCCATTCGCTTAAAATACTCATTTACTTCCTTCTTATAATAAGGGTAAAGTTTCGGCGGAACGGTTTTCAGCAATTCTACTTCTTTTTCTTTGAGTCGCAAATATTCTTCAAATGCCTTGGGAATTTCTTTTTCATAATCCTTGGCAGTCTCCCCCTTCCTCTCGTCATCCATATCCTGTTCCCGCATAGACTTCTCGGCATCCAGCAGCCGCGTAAGAATCTGCTTCTGACGCTCGACCAATTGATCTGTCAATTGCTTGTTCACCAAATCCATTTCGGTTTGCTCCATCTTGCCGGGAAGCTCCCCGCCAGGCATCTGCCCCTCCTCTTTCATTTTCTCCTGCATCTCCTGGAGCGCCCGCCTGATCCGCTCCTGCTCAGCCGCCATCTCAGCCAACTCCTCTGACAACTGTCGCCCGGATTTTCCACCATTCTTTAATTCTTCAATCTTTTGATTCAGCTGCTGCTGCATCTGGCTCAAACTCGGCTTCTGCCCCTTCTGCTTCGACTTCTTCATCGACGGCTGCGCATTCGCCATCATCTGCATCATCATGTCAAAATGATCGTCCAACATCAATGCAAGATTGTTGATCGAGGTCATCGTCAACTGCATCTCACTCGATGCCTGCGGCCGGCGACGCTCCTTGTTGGATTCAATCACTTTTTCAATATGATTGTTCAGCTCATTTACTTCCTTCGTGATAAAGGAACCCATCATCGGATCCTTCTTACCCAAAGCTAACAAACTGTCTTCCAATACTTTAGCATCATCTTTCAGCTTTAGTTGCAGTTGGGCCAACGTGTTGAAACGCGGATCGTTCTGCTGTAGTTCATTGAACTCTTTCATCAACCCCTCCTGGTCAAAGGACAATTTTACCAAACCATGGATGATCTGACGCAAAGACTCCAGGTTCTGTGCCTCCATCTCCATCATCATCGAACTTTGCATCCCCTCCATCTGCTGCTGCATCTGACTCATTTTCTCAACGGCATTCTTCTGCGGCTGCTTCGCTTTCGAAGGAGAATTCTGGTCCAGCATCTCCTTGCTTTCACTTTGCTCTTCCTGAATCTCCTGTGAATCCTGCTCGTCAGGAAGCTCCTCATTCTTATTCAACTCCTCACCTAATTGCTCCAGCTCTTTTAGCTTCTCGGCGGTCTTCTTGAAATCTTCCTTTACCTTCTCCTGCTCCTTCGCCAGCTCTTTGCTCTCACTTGGTTTTTCTCCAGCCTTGTCGGAATTTTCAGGCTTCTCTTTGTCAGATTTTTCCCCAGACTCCTCAGACTTTTTTTCGCCAGATTCTTTTTCCCCCTTCTTTTCCTTATCGGATTTTTCGTTCAGAGACTTGTCGGATTTCTCAGACTTCTCTTCGCCCGCGTTCTCTTTCTTATCAGACGTATCGGATTCCTTCGACTTCTCTTCTTTTTTCTTATCGTCTGCTTTGTTCTTCTTATCGCTCTTTACTTTATCATCTGTTTTTTTGTCGTCACTCTCCTTGTCCCCTTTTTTGTCCTTGTCCAGAGCCTCAGTTTCGGCCAGGATCTCTTTCTGTTTTTCAATCTGCTTCTTGAGATCATCGATCGTCTGATCCAGTTTGAAATCGAACTGCAACTGCTTGAAGAGCTCCAGTGTGCGCTCGAGTTCCTTTTCAAGGTTGTCCGTCTTCTGATTCATCTTATCCAGCAGCTTCTGGATTTCGGAGACATCCGTTTTTTCCTTCAGCAATTTCTGAAGCTCCTCAAATAATTTTTTGGTTTCTTCATCCAGAAGCTCATCCATCAGCTTCTGGATCTGCTCCGCCTTTTGACGGATACGTTCGTCCTGTTCTGTGAATGCCTCTTTCTTCTCCTCAAGAAGTTTATTTTGCTGCTTAAACTGATCGACCATCTGGTCAAGACCCTGTTTCTGCTGAATAATGTCTTCCAGCATTTTCTTATCCTGCCAGTCAAGGTTTTGCTTTCCCTTTAATTTCTGTGTGGCCTGTTCGATCTGATCCTGGAGCTTGTCGGCTTTGGAAACACTCTTGTCGATCTGACCTTCGGTGCTTTTTTGAGACCGGGAGATTTCGGCAACCAGGTTATCCGACGTAGGTACCAGGAAAGTATAGTTTGCCGAACGTGTGGATTTTCGCCCGTTAACACCGTCGTTATCCCACACCTGAAGGTTGTACTCGAGCTGATCGCCAGGCTTCAACTTCAGGGAATCGATGGACCAGTTATAGAAAAAGCTCTGCTGTAACTGATTTCTTGTTACCGGTATTTTTACGGACTCATTTATTGTTTCTTTCTGGTCTTCGTTCCGCACGCGGAAATTCAGTGATAGTTGTGTGACTCCGTAATCATCGCTTACCATTCCGCCCAGCAAAACGCGCTCATATAATACGGTATCCTTGAAATTGTTAACAACGATTTGGGGGTACTGATCTTTTACAACATGGACGGAGTAGGCAATCCGCTCTTTGTTGCGGCTTTTGTCATTTTCGAGCCCAATTTCGTATTCATCCGCGGCAATGAATTTTTTATCAAATACAAAAGATTGATTTTCAGATAGTTGGAAATCAAATAGCGCGCTATCGCTATTAAACCTGATAGTCGCTTTGTCGGCATGGGCGGTGCTCAGTTTCCAGCGGATGTTTGTCCCCTCAGGAACATCCAGGTTTCCGGCGTTGGTGAGTTTCTCATTATTCCGCTGCAGGTAACGAGGATACTCCAGTTCCACATTGAACCGCGTGAGCTCCGGTCGGTTCACCAGATCGATGGTAAATCCATCAGAAAAGAAACCTGCCGCTTCAATCTGAAATTGCATCGGCTGCTGGATGCGTTCGAAAGTATATTCGAACTTACCAGGACCGGTGGGAATGAGTTTGAGCCGCTGGTTCTTGGAAACGATGTAAGCATTCTGTGGTACGGCTTTCCCTGCCAATTCAACCTTCAGGTTAAAATTCTCATTGTAATACGCGGTCAGTGACTCGTTGGCAACCGTGAAAGTAAACGGGGCGTCCGGTTCATAGGCGCGGTTGAAGTGAACAATGCGTTCAGTGCTTTTGGTCAGGATGCCTGGATTGATAAGAAGAATAAGTAAGACCAGTCCTACGGGGATGGCAAGGTAACGGAGCAGCTTTGTGTTCTCTTTAAGATCCACCACCGCCTCGAAAGAAATCCGTTCAAACTCCCGTGACTTTTGTTCGACGCTGGCAAAGGTAAGATCAGAGGGTTTGGCGGTTGTGGCCAGCTGGATCAGATTCACCAGCCGGTCTTTTACTGAAGGGAGATGGCTTCCTATATATCTGGCACTTTGCTCTTCATCAAGACCGCGTTTTGCGATCCACCAACGGAGGGGTTGGTTTAGAAATCTGAGGATGCAAAACCCTGCTACCGCAAAGAAGGTGATGAAAATTACCAGGCGAGCCCACTGGCTTAGCCATAGGTTATGCTCCAGAACTGAGGCAATAACGAAATAGCCAATGATGATTGATAGGGTAAGTATTGCTCCCCTGATAAAGAGGTTGAGATAATATTTTCGCTGAAAAGATTTTATCTTTTCATGAATGCGTCCTGTTCCATCGCTCATCGTCCAAACTGTTTAAGTAGAAAACGCACGTTGCCTGATCAAAGTTGATTCACACCTAAGTTAAGTTGTATTCGACTTTAAACAAAAATATTTGCCGAAAGACTCACAGCGGGTCGGCTGTTGTGCCTGGTTGCTGCGATGACCAGTTATACTCTTTTTCGAAGTACTCCATCACATGCATTTTCAATAATTTCTCCTGCTCTAGCAGATCAAAATGGGGGAGTTTTTTAATCAGTTTCCAGTGGGGCCAGCCATCATGATCATGGCCATCGAGTTCATAGTAACCCGACAGGCTCAAAACTTTGCAAATACCGATATGCATCAAATCCTGCTTTTCTTCTTTGGAGAAAATTTTAGTGCCGTGCCCCAGTTCCTGAACACCGATCAGGAAGAGAACACTGTTAAGGTCTTTTGGTTTTTTACCGATGATGGCTTCAAGTTCCGCCAGCAGGGAGTTCCACTTCCTGTCCTGGTCGAGATCGCGTTTAAACATTTTGAAGTTCCTCCCAATATTCAAAGGCCCTGCGCAAGTGAGGTATGACGATGGTTCCACCTACCAGCGTGGCGACACCCATCGCTTCATTGATTTCTGCCGTGGAAAAACCTATTTCTTTACATTTTCCCAAATGGTACCGGACGCAATCGTCGCACCGGAGCACCAGTGAACAGGTCAGACCGATTAATTCTTTCGAACGCACGTCAAGGTTCCCCGCTGTGTAGGCGTTGGTGTCCAGGTTGAAGATCCGCTTGATGATCAGCGAATCCGAGGCCAGGATCTTTTCATTCATCCGGCTGCGATAACCGTTAAAGTCTTCTACTATACCCATATACTTTATGGCTTAACCTGTTTAAATTAGATAAAGTTTTCAGGCAAAGATATTATTCATTTGAGTAATTCATCGTCAAACGGTGTCCTGGAGGATTTCATCTCCCTCTTTTATCCGCGCTATTGCCGTGGATGCTATAATTCGCTGGTCAGGGGCGAAGAGTTGATCTGTACCCAATGCCTGCTTGAAATGCCGAAATCGCATTACCACCTTCAGCGCGACAATCCCTTTTACCAGAAATTCTTGGGCCGCTTGCCGGTAAAGCATGTAATGACGCTTTTCAAGTTTGTGAAGGAGAGCCGTGTGCAGCACGTGCTCCACGCCTTAAAGTACAAACAGCAGCCTGAGCTGGGTGAAATGCTTGGCCGGTTCTATGGGAAGGATCTGGTGGAGGCGGACTATAAAGAATCTTTTGACCTGATCATTCCGGTGCCGCTGCACAGTTCGCGCAGACGGATACGAGGTTACAACCAAAGCGAGGAGTTTGGTAAAGGATTGTCGCAGATGCTGGCAGTACCGTGCAACGATACCTATATGATGCGCTCGGAGAAAACTGAGACGCAAACCCGCAAGACAAAATTGAACCGGTGGGAAAATGTCAGCAGGATCTTCCATGTGGTTGCGCCGGATAGTATTGCGGAAAAGCGGATCTTGCTCGTCGACGATGTCGTAACCACCGGGGCGACGCTGGAGGCATGCGGCCAGGCGTTGATCAAAGCCGGATGTGCGGAATTGAGTATCGCGTGCATTGCGGCGACCCAGTAGTGCATGTTGGGGACAAGCTCTTTTTTAGGCAGCGTTTGACTAACTCTCTAATGCCCGGTGGCTATTCACTGAACCCTTCTTGGCTGAATTCTTTTTTTTGCCTCTCCGATCGCCCCAACCAATTCTTCGGAGCATGTTTTCCAGGGGACACATGAGAAGTAACGCCGGATACGACAGCTAAGATGGTTTCTGAATTGCTCCAGCGTCAGCGGATGAGGTAAGAAGGAGAAAAGGACGAAGGACCCATGGCAGTAACATAGCTCAAAACAAAAAAGCCCCGCTTTCGGCGGGGCTTCAAAATATTTTCTGTGTGATCAATAATTCGATCCGGCTCTGATCATCGCGCAACGGAAGCCGACGGTAGCTGTTGCCGAATCCTGATCCAGATATCTTCTGGTACCGGGCGACATCCAGTAGGCTACATCTTTCCAGGATCCACCTTTGTACACGCGTGCTCTGTCTGTCACGAGTGAAGTAAACGCTTCAGGATTCTTTTCGTAATCGCTGTTGTAATTTCTGGCATCATCCAAAAATCCGTCGCGGCGCATAGGGTTGAGGTCATCGAAATCCTGGTAAGACATAGGGCGATAAACATCCTGTACCCATTCGCTCACATTACCAGCCATGTTGTACAAGCCGTAGTCATTCGGAGGGAACTCGTATATATAGGAGGTGATAAGCGCACCATCGTTGAGACGACCGGCGATACCCGCGTAGTCACCGCGGCCCCGCTTAAAGTTTGCAAGCATGTATCCCATTTGTTTTCCGTAAGGATTCCGCACCGCATGTCCATCCCAAGGATAGATCCGCTGGTGGGTTTGCATTTCTTCAAGCCACTGAGTTCCAATGAGGGCTTGTGCTGCGTATTCCCATTCCGCTTCCGTTGGCAGGCGATAAGAAGGAACAACGATACCGGATTCCAGGGGAATGCGTCCGTCGCTTTCTGCATATTCTTCACCAGCATCCTGGGCGAATTTGATATTTACAGCGCGGGTTCTCCACACAGCATAGCGGTTAGCCTGGCTCCAGGAAACACCCACAACAGGGAAATAACGGAAGCCGGGATATCGGAAGTAGTGTTCAACATAAGGATCGTTGAAAGCAAGTTTCCCAACCCACACCATGGTGTCGGGCAGCGCTGCCACGTAAGCTTCCTGGGAAGAATCTTTTGCCAGGTAATGTATGTATTCCAGCCAGTGAATGTTGGCGATCTCAGTTTCGTCCATATAAAAAGAAGCAACTGAAACAGTTCTTTCAAGGTTGTCGCGGTAGGACATAACATCCTCTTCAAACGAACCCATAACGGCCCTTCCACCTTCGATGAAGACCATGTTCGGAGCATCAGGCTGGCCTTCATAAGCACTCACCATGAAACCTCCGGCATCTTCGTCGTTGAATGCCAGACCAGTTGCCGTGCTAACCTGTCCAGGATTGGATGCCGTAGGCTTGCCGCCTTTGCCACCAAATAATGAGCAGCCCGTTAAGGCCACGGATCCACCAACGACCCACAAAAGAACTCGGAATGAATAATTCATTTTCATTTTTACTTTAAACTAAATGCTAATATAAAGAGATAATACCGTGTTTTCCAAGCCGTGAAATCCTTATTCGTTTATCACCCAAGTTTAAAAGCCAGGGTTGAAGTAACCTGACCTCGAATTTTGCATTTTTGTATCATAAACTGCCGGGCTATTTTCGTCCTTCGTTTTGCTTTCACCAGGGTGACAACCTCTTCTTAAACGTCAAAGGGTAGCGCTGTATTGTATCGAGAATTCACCTTCCAAAATTGGGAAATACCCGTAGGGGATTTTTTTAAAAAACGCATTTAAAATAGTGCCTGTAAGGATTTACTCAAATGGTATAATTTTTCGCATATGCCAGGCTCTAACTTTACCACCCTATGACCACGTTACAGGATTTCAGAATTATGCCTTTTGAAAAAAAATGTGACCACATTACTTTCAGAGGCAGTTTTTTAACCCAGAGGACTTTAGGTGATTGCAAGGTCTTTTTGTACCACACCAACCATTTTTTTGTTGAGGTGTTTTATTCGCCCAAACATCAGAAAGTGCTTATGATCAACGCTTTCGACAAGTCGACCGGACTGGAGCCCTATCTCGACAAGATCTCGCTGGAAGGCCTGGCGGTCTGATGATGCATGTGGTGCAGCACGTCGATGGCCGCATCCACAGAAGTAATGTTTTCAATGACGAGCATGGCTTTACCTGCGGAATCCCGCATTTTGCATTGACGGGAGTGGGCTTTGACAAAACTCAGGATCAGCCCGAAGGTTTCTGAGTTAAAATACTGGTCGTTGTTTGTAATAAAATACGCCCGGAGTCTGTCGTTTTTCAGACTAAGTTTTTCAAAGCCCAGCCTTTCGCCCAACCAGCGGAGTCTCACCGAATTGATCAATTCCTGAACCGAGGGAGGAATCGGTCCGAACCGGTCTTTCATTTCGGAGGTGAACTTTTCGAGTTGATCCTCGTCCTTGATATTATCCAGGCGCGAGTATAACTGAAGTCGCTCGCTTGTATTGTTGATATAGGTATCGGGGATCAGGATCTCCAGGTCGGTTTCGATCACGCAATCCTGAACGATGAGTTTCGCTTTCTCGGCAAGTTCAGCAGCAAACAGATCCCGGAAATCAGTTTCCTTCAATTCCTGAATCGCGTCATCCAGAATTTTGTGATACGTGTCAAATCCCAGGTCGCTGATGAAACCGCTTTGTTCCGCGCCCAGAAGATTTCCCGCGCCGCGGATATCAAGATCGCGCATCGCTACTTTAAAGCCGTCGCCCAGATCTGAAAATTCCTCCAGCGCGGCGAGGCGTTTTCTCGAATCTGCGGTAAGCAGTGAGGCGGGCGGCGTAAGCAGATAACAAAAAGCCTTTTTGTTCGATCTCCCCACACGGCCACGCATCTGGTGGAGATCCGACAATCCAAACATGTGCGCGTGGTTGATAATAATGGTGTTGGCGTTAGGGATGTCGAGCCCGGATTCTATAATGTTGGTGGAGACCAGTACTTCGTATTCTCCATCGATGAACTTCACCATCACCTTCTCGAGTTTATCACCTTCCATCTGTCCGTGGGCAATGCCGATGCGGGCGTCGGGAACAAGTTTGTAAATCGTGTTAGCCACCGACTCGATATCGCTTACGCGGTTGTGGACGAAGAAAACCTGGCCGCCTCTTTTCAGTTCGTGACTGACTGCATCCCGTATGATGGCTTCGTTGAACGTATGCAACTCAGTGGTTACTGGCTGACGGTTCGGAGGAGGTGTGGCGATAATGCTGAGATCGCGCGCTCCCATGAGCGAGAAATGCAACGTCCGGGGTATGGGAGTAGCTGTGAGGGTAAGCACATCGATGTTCACCTTCAGCTCTTTTAACCGGTCCTTTACTTTCACGCCGAATTTCTGTTCCTCATCCACGATCAAAAGACCGAGATTCCTGAAGTTGACATCTTTGCTGACGATGCGGTGCGTGCCGATGAGAATGTCAATTTTTCCCTCATGAACGTCGGCAAGGATCTGCTTCACTTCTTTATCAGATTTGAAGCGCGAAACATAGTCAACCTTGATGGGAAAACCGGATAGCCGGTCTTTGAACGTCCGGTAATGCTGCATGGCCAGAATGGTAGTCGGCACCAGGACGGCCACCTGTTTTCCTTCGGTCGCTGCCTTGAAGGCGGCGCGGATCGCCACTTCGGTTTTACCAAACCCGACATCGCCGCAAACCAGGCGATCCATCGGATGCGGGGTCTGCATGTCTTTCTTGACATCCTCTGTCGCTTTTGCCTGGTCCGGCGTGTCGTCATACATAAATGAGGATTCCAGTTCCGCCTGGAGAAAATTGTCCGGCGGAAAAGCATAACCCGGAGCGGACTTGCGTTTCGCATACAGCTCAATCAGCTCCTTGGCAATGTCTTTGACACGCTTCTTCGCCTTAGCTTTCTTGGTTTCCCACTCCTGTGTGCCCAGCTTGCTGATCGCCGGCGGCGATCCATCTTTTCCTGAATACTTCGAAATCTTGTGGAGCGCGTGAATGCTTACATATAACAAATCATCATCGCGGTATACCAACCGGATGGCCTCCTGCTCATGTCCGTTGACGTTTTTCTTCTCGAGCCCGGCAAACTTGGCAATTCCATAATCGATGTGGGTTACAAAATCTCCCGGCTGAAGGGTCTGCAAGTCCCGTAAGGTAAGGGCTTTCGATTTCGTGAATTTTTCTTTCGCGCGGTAGCGATGGAAACGCTCGAAGATCTGGTGATCGGTATAGCATACGATCTTCAACCCGTGATCGGTAAATCCCTGGCGGATGGAAAAATCCAGCGGTTGAAATTGCAACTGCGGATTTAACTCTTCAAAAACCCCCTTTAAACGCTCGAGTTGGCGGGGCATATCGGCAGCGATAAAATTCTGATAGCCCTGCATCTGCTGGTCGGAAAGATTTGTCGCCAGCAACTCGAAATTTTTATTGAAGGAAGGTTGTCCCGAGGAATTGAAATCGAAGGTCTTGTTTGGTTCCAGCACGAAGCGGTTACCGAATTCTATCCGGGTAAAGCCCTCGGATCGCGTGATAAAATTATAGGCGGGCTCAAACAACTCATCAGGGCTGGAAACAACCTGCGTGTTTCCGCTCTCCTTCATGATCTTTTCAAAAGAAGCTTGTACTTTCTCGAAACTCTTTTCGATCAGATCACCGGTCAACTGAAAATCCTTGAACCATAACCTTGTATCGGGAGAAATGAAATCCAGAAAAGACTGGCGTTCCTCCTGAATCAGTTTGGTTTGAACGTTCGGTATGATGTTGATGGCCTTTTGCGTTTCGACCGATAATTGTGTCCCGGGTTCAAATGTCCGGATGCTGTCAACCTCGTCGCCGAAGAGCTCGATGCGACAGGGATACTCGTGCGCAAAAGAAAATATATCGACGATACCTCCGCGCACGGCGAACTGGCCCGCCTCATAGACGAAATCTGTTTTCTCAAAATCGTAGGTGTGCAGGAAGTCCTCAAGAAAACTCATGTCGAGTTTTTCACCTACCTTGATCGTGAAGGTGTTGCTTGCCAGTGAGCGCTTGCTGATCACCTTCTCACTGAGCGCATCGGGATAGGTCAAAATGATTTCACTGCCGGTTTTGTTCGCCAGTCGGTTCAGCACCTCGGCGCGCATGAGAATATTCGCGTTTTCAATCTCATGAAACTCGTAAGGCCTTTTATACGACATGGGGAACAACAGGATCTCCCGCTCAAGAAGGTTCTGTAAGTCGTTGAGAAGGTAGGCGGCTTCTTCGCGATCCTGTAAGATCACAACATAATCCTGAGGATGAAGCTTGAAGGCAGCGGCGAGCATCATTGCGTCAAGGCTTCCGGACAAGCCACGAATGCGAATATTGGACGGAGAAGGCGTTTTAACCCCCGCGGCGACGGTCTTTACGAAACCATCCGCTTTATAAATACTCAAAAAGTCGCTCGCCCTCACTAAATCCGTTAATCGGTTTGCATTGCCTTCTAAACGAAGGGGTCGCAAATATAGTTTTACAATGACTGTTTATCCAAAAAGGGTTTGCATTTTGTCTTAATTTTGACCTGATGGACTTTATTCACCGTTTTTTTCTGTACCTCTCTTTGACATCGCTGCTTTGCCTGATCGTGGGCCTGCTTAAACCATGGATGATGTTGTGGTGGGAAGACGTTCAGAACAGAAAAAAAGTAATAAAAGTTTATGGGACCGCAGCCTTCATCAGTTATGCCTTATATTGGACGCTTGTTTTAATTTAGATCAAAATGTCAAAAATAACATACGTATTGCTCGTTCTTCCGCTGTTGTTTTCCGGCTGTTCCTCCAGGGAACAGGATAAGCCGGACAATGTCCCGGCACAAAGCGCGCCGCAAGTCAATGAATATCCCCCACTGGTCCTGAGATTTGAAAATGGAGAGGAACTTTCAACAAAGAATCTGAAGGGGAAAAACGTTTTCGTTTTGTTTCAACCTGACTGCAGCCATTGCCAGGAAGAGGCCATTCACATCGAACAGCGACTCGGAGAATTCAAAGACTATAACTTGTATTTCATTTCTTCCAGCGCCATGGATCAGATCATGGGATTTGCGAAAGATTTCAAACTCGACGAGAAGAAGAATGTAAAGTTTGCATGGACCAATCCGGAAGGTGTGTTGACATATTACGGTCCTATCCCCACCCCATCGGTTTACATCTATTCGAACGGAAAGATGAAGCAATCCTTCAACGGTCAAACGGAGATCGATACTATTTTGCAGGCACTGTAGCAACAAGCACTGTTATCACCTGAAGGGGTGTGACAACCGGCTGGCGACAGCCAAAAACTTTTTCTTCTCCCCGGAGAAGCCGATAAGAAATTTCTCTCCGCCATCTTGTAAGCCAGTTTTCTTCTTTAAAGCTTCTGGCGTCAGTGGATAGTTCCTTGTCGTTACATTGGCTTTCCCCTCCGGGAAATATTTTTTCAGCGTACCAGGTTCCGGCTTGACGAGAGCTTCGACAAAAAAAATCCGCCCGGGAAAGTCCCGCACCAATTCCTCACTTGTGTAAAGGTGGGTATTGGTCTGGATCTTTTTCAGGCTAAAACGTTTCGCCACTGATTTGAAAGCCCCCGCCTTGAGGATGGCAGCGTTGGGTTCGTAGAGGTACGTTAACGGATCATGGAAATGAATCGTTTCCGCTCTTTCTTCGCGGAACGTAAATTCGAATGAGTCGTTTCCACGTTCGCGCTCAGAAATATTAGCGGCGATGATCACGGGTTCGTCTGTGAAATCTTTCTCACAACAAAACAACAGCTCCTTGCATTCATTGTCTACCGAGATCACACAAACTCTTTTTACACATCCCAGCTGTGAGATCCCGGCTTGCAGGTCGAATAATGGCGATGCCTTTACCACGATCAGGGAAGTCCGCTTAAAAAGTTCATCTTTCAACTTCAGGACATCGGGCTGTGCGTCATCCAGCGCATGAACCTTTTTCTTTTCCGCTGTTCTCCTGGACGGATCCAGATAGATAAAGTCAAACGCGGTATCGGTGCCTGTTATAAAATCTTCCGCGGTCGCAGCATGATACTGAATATTTCTTGCGCCGAGAAGCTCATGGTTATAGCGGGCAATTTCCAGCAGTGAAGCCTGAGGTTCCACATAATGAATTTCACCGAACGTTGTGCTGAAGAAATATGTGTCCACACCAAACCCTCCCGTCAAATCAGCACCGCGATTGTTGATTTTTTGAGCAAGCGCCGCAATCATTTCGTTTTTATACTTCGCGGTGGCTTCAGAAGAACTTTGTTCAAAATTTCCGGGCGGAGGAAAAATTATTCCGGGAGTGTTATAATATAACGGCAACTTGGTCTTCGCTTTTCTCCGCGTTGCAATCTGTTCGATCAGTTGGGCTGTGGGAATCCCGAAGAGCACCTTGTTTTTGAGAACGAGGTCTCTGATATCCTTCTTCTCATGCTCCAGGATAAATTGCTGGACGGGGCCATGCGACAGCGCTTCTAATATTTCTTTTGTTTCTTTTTTCAAGGGCCGATTGCGTTTTCCTGTTTAATATTGGCAGTACGTTGATGAAAGCGGAGCGTTTTTCAAAAGTAACAATAAGAACCATGGTGGTCCCACCATTTGAGCCAGTTGATCATGACGGGTATGAATAAAAATGTGCCGTACTACGATTTGATTGTCGTGGGAGGGGGTGCTGCCGGATTTTATGGAGCGATTCAGGCAGCAGAGATTCACAAGGGAAGGAAGATACTGATCCTGGAAAAATCCACCAAACTACTTTCGAAGGTACGGATATCAGGTGGGGGCCGCTGCAATGTAACCCACCACTGTTACGATGCAGTCAAACTGTCGCACCATTACCCAAGAGGCGAAAAAGCGTTGCGTCACGTTTTCAAAGAATACGGCGCTTCGCATACTGTGGCATGGTTTGCTTCGAAAGGTGTTAAGCTGAAGGTGGAAGAAGATGGGAGAATGTTTCCGACGACTGATGACTCCCAAACGATCATTGACTGTTTTCTTGAACAGGCACAACGGCTGGCGATAGACATTGCAATCAATGAAGGCGTGGACGCGATTTTGCGAAATCAGGACGCCTTTGAAATCAGCACACAGAAAGGAAAGCTTTACTACGCCTCACGCGTTTTGATCACAACAGGCGGAAATCCAAAGGCCGATGGCTATCGGTTTATTGAAAATCTCGGCCACAGCATTCTTCCCCCGATCCCCTCGCTCTTTACTTTCAATGATTCCGAAAAAAAATTCACGGATCTGATGGGGATAGCCGTTCCGAATGCTGAAGTGAGGATTGCGACAACAAAACTGAAGAACAACGGCCCCTTGTTGATCACACACTGGGGGCTGAGTGGCCCGGCCGTCATCAGACTTTCTGCCTGGGCGGCAGAATATCTCCATTCGGTCAATTATGCATTTACAGCGTTGGTGAGTTGGATCGGACCCACCCGGGAGGAAACAATCCGCGATTTCCTTCAGTCCCTCAGAGCTTCAAAACCCAAACAAAAAGTTTACGGCAATCCGCTGTTTGAACTTCCCCAGCGTCTTTGGGTGCGTCTTTGCGACTTTGCTGAAATCCCTGAAAACAAGGTCTGGGGTGAGATCTCCGGGAAAAATCTTAACAAACTACTGGAATATCTGATCAAGTGCCCATTTCACATAAAAGGCAAAACAACATTCAAGGAGGAGTTCGTCACGTGCGGAGGGGTCGACCTCAAAGAAATAGAGCTGGCTACCATGGAGAGCAGAAAGGTAAAGGGTCTGTTTTTCGCGGGTGAGGTACTCAATATCGATGGCGAGACCGGAGGCTTTAACTTCCAGGCAGCTTGGAGTACCGCTTATTGTGCGGCAAAATCAAGTTTTTCTGACAAAATGTAAAATAAACTTAACATTCTTGGTGAGATTTTCGTATAAGAATGTAAAACAAACTTTACATCATGAAACCAAGATTCCTACTCCCCCATTCGTTCAAAAAGTTTGGATGGATGTTGCTGATTCCCTCCGTCATTTTCGGAATCATTGTTCAGCACTTTGAATATGAAATCCCCGGCTTCGCGCTGGCGGTGGGTAGTGGTGGTGTGCTCGTATCGGGAACTCCTTTAAAAAACAATCTTACAAATGAACTCGCAGGCGTATTGATTCTGGTCAGCGGATTTGTTGTGGCGTTTTCCAAAGAAAAATTGGAGGATGAATATGTAAGCAAGGTACGGCTGGAATCACTTCAGTGGAGTGTATATCTGAATTACGGACTTCTTCTGCTTGCCCTTTTGTTCGTGTTCGACGAAGCTTTTTTTTATGTGATGATCTATAACCTGTATACCATCCTCGTTTTTTTTATCGTCCGGTTCAATTTCGTAATGCATCTTAAAGACAGGTGGTTCCATAAAACTGAAACCGCATGAAAAACAGAATCCGGATTGAGCGGGCAATTCTTGATATCACCCAGGAGACGTTAGCAAAAAGGGTAAATGTTTCGCGTCAGACCATCAACACCATTGAAGCTGGTAAATACGTGCCATCAACGGTGCTGGCATTGAAGATCGCAAGCATTTTTGGCAAAACAGTGGAGGAGATATTTTCGTTAGAAGAATCTGACTGGAAATAGCATCCCGGCATGTACCTGTTTGCGGTGATTGTTTCTTCTTTGGACAGCATAGAAAAAATTTACCATCTTTGTTTTGTTTCCATCTTCTTTCAGGCGTTCCATAAACCCTTTTTATACTTCCAATTACTGATCTATGAATCCCATCAAGCACCTTAAAAAAATTGCCATTCTTTTGCTCCTGTCGGCACTCGCGGCATGTTCGGGTAATAAAGAAAAAGACACGGGCTTCAAAGTGCCCGTTGAATACTACAAGCTCGACAATGGATTGAAGGTTGTTCTGTCAGAGGACAAAACTTCCCCGACAGTTGTAGTTGCCGTTTACTACAACATCGGTTTCAGGATAGAGCCAAAAAACCGTACGGGCTTCGCTCACCTTTTTGAACACATGATGTTCCAGGGTTCTGACAACCTTGGCAAAATGGAATTTATCAAACTGGTGCAGACGAATGGCGGCGTGCTGAATGGTTCAACCCGTTTTGACTTCACCAACTATTTTGAGATCATGCCTTCACACAAACTCGAGACTGCGTTGTGGGCGGAAGCAGACCGGATGCGCGGGCTGGACATCACCCAGGAAAATCTCACCAACCAGCAAGGTGTCGTGAAGAACGAAGTGAAAGTCAATGTTCTCAATCAGCCTTACGGGGGTTTTCCGTGGCTCGATATGCCACAGTATGCCAATGAAAACTGGTTTAATTCACACAACTTCTACGGTGATCTTGCCGATCTGGATTCAGCGAAACTTGAAGACGTAGACGATTTCTTCAAGACGTATTATTCCCCGAACAACGCGGCAATTGCCATCGTGGGTGATTTCAACCCGGCAGATGCCAAAAAATGGGTCGAACAATATTTCGCAAATATTCCTTCCGTCGAGCTTCCGGCGAAACCCGACATCAGCGAACCAAAGCAGGCAGAACAGAAGCGTTTCATAAAAGAGGATAAGCTTGCCAATAAGCCTGCAACCGCAGTAGCTTACAAGATGCCCGAACGCAACACACCTGAGTATTATGCCATGGGGTTGATCGACCAGCTCCTCTTGCAGGGAAGTGACAGCAAGCTCTATCAACGACTGGTTCAGGAAAAAGGATATACCAGCAACGTGAGCGGTGGCATTAATTATCTCGGCAATATGTTCAACTATAATGGCCCGATGCTGTGGATGACGCATCTTATCCATGACGCGGAAGTTTCAAGCGATTCGATCATCCATCAGGTTGACGAAGCGGTGGCCGAATTGAATTCCATCACGGATGAAGAATTGGATCTTGCCATCATCAAAATGCGTTCAAATCTCTATGACAATCTGGGCGACCTTTACGGATTCGGAACAGCGGATATGCTGGCAGCGTTCGCGTTGTTTGATGACGACCCCTCGCGTATCAACACACTTGAACATGAATTCAGGAAGATCACTCCTGAAGTTGTCAGGAGAACTGTTGAAGAATACCTGAGGCCGACAAACCGCACGATCTTGATTGTCGATCCGAAGGCGGCGAATCTCTGACAAAAAAAAAAGATCAACAGCGAGTAACATTAAACTCTTAAGCGATGAAAGAAACCAAGCGATATATCATTACCCTGATTACGGCATTCATTTTTGTCACAGCGATTCAGGCTCAGAAACAGACTCCGCCTGCGGGCGGTACTCCACAGGATTTTAAATTACCCAAAAAAGAAAGCCTTGAACTCAAAAACGGCCTTTCCGCAACGCTTGTTCAATATGGAAACATTCCCAAGGTGGAGATCAACGTTATTGTCAAGACCGGGAACATCCATGAAGGTGCGGATGAAATCTGGCTTGCCGATCTCACCGGAAATCTGATGGGTGAGGGCACGACCTCAATGGATTTCAAGACGATTGCAAAAAAGGTTGCCGCGATGGGTGGTGAAGTAAATGTTTCCACCGGCCCGAATCAGACTACTGTTTCCGGAAGTGTTCTTTCGGAGTTTGCGCCTGACCTGATCCGCATTCTGGCTGACATCCTGATTAACCCTTCCTTACCTCAAAGTGAAATTGACCGTCTTAAAAATGACCTGAAACGCCAGTTGACGGTTCAGAAGGGAGTACCGCAGGCACAGGCGATCGAGAAATTCAGGTCGATTGTTTACAAAGACCACGCGTACGGAAGGTTGTTCCCGACTCAGGAAATGCTCGACAGCTATTCCCTTGAAAAAGTTAAGGGCTTTTACGGGGAGAACTTCGGGGCAAAAAGAACCGTCGTGTACGCTGTCGGCAAGTTTGATGAAGGGGAGGTAAAGAAGGCAATCGAAGAAGCGTTTGGTGAATGGAAGGAGGGTCCCGCGGTGAATTATCCCGTGGCCACGCCGGTAAAGACAAATGAAGTCGCCATGATCGACAGGTCCAGCGCTCCGCAGACTACCATCATTCTCGGGCTTCCGACACTCGATCCGTCAAAGCCGGACTACATTCCGCTCTCAGTGACAAATTCGTTGCTCGGCGGGTCATTTGGTTCGCGCATCACGTCCAATATCCGTGAAGACAAAGGCTATACTTATTCACCGCGCAGCGTTATTAACGCAGGATACAGAAGCGCGATCTGGTATGAGCAGGCTGATGTGACGAGTGAACATACCGGAGCTTCGCTCCAGGAAATTGCAAAGGAGATCAGATTGCTCCAGAGCGAGGCTCCTTCCACAGAGGAATTGAAGGGGATCCAGAATTATGAGGCGGGCGTTTTTGTCCTTCAGAATTCCACACCACAGGGTATTATTTCCCAGCTCAATTTTCTCGACCTTCATGGTCTTGATGACGCGTATCTCACTGACAGGGTCAAAAATATTCATAGCATCACGCCCGAGAAGGTTCAGCAAATGGCGCGTGATTATTTCAAGTACGAAGATATGACCCTTGTATTGGTAGGTGATAAAAAACAACTGGAGAAACAGATCAAGGCACACCAGGATGCTTTGAAAGTAAAATAATTTTTTTGGAGAGGAATGGAAGAGACGCGATGTATCGCGTCTCTTCTTTTTTACTCATTTTTAAGATTATCCACCGGATTTGTGAGCGCCGCCCGCAGGGTTTGGGATCCGATGGTGATAATGCCGAGCAGCATGAGAACACCGATCCCCGTGATGATGACACCCGGGCTGAACGAAGTACGGTAGGCAATGAGTTGCAGCCAGATATTGTTGATAAACCAGGCAAGCGGAACACCGATCAAAATGGCGATCCAGATCAGATTCAAAAATCCTTTCGAAAGTAAGTACACAAGCGCCTGATCGCTGGAGCCAAGTACCTTGCGGATCGATATTTCCTTCCGCTTTGTTTCGGTGGCATAGGTCGCCATTCCGAGGAGCCCGAGGCAGGATATCATGATCGCGAGAAACGAGATCAACCCTAACACATTCACAAGGTCCCCGAAAATGATCTCGTAGAATTGTTTGATCTCAGCCTCGAAGTCATTGTAATCTATCTTCAGCTGCGGGTTCACTGCGCTCCAGGCTTTTTCGATGGACGCCGTGGCGTCTTCATAATTACCGGTGTATTTGACCTGCAGCAGGTTAAATTCCGAGGGATCATAGATCAGGGCCATGGGCACAATTTCAGCCATCAGAAACTGGTGATTGTAATTCTTTACGACGCCGATAATGGTCTTGCGTGTCGAATCCGGCTGATAGATGAGTTCCTCTCCGAGCGCATCAATCGCCGATTCGTAATGAAGTGCCTTGACCGTTTCTTCATTAATCACAATATGATTTTTGTTGGATAATCCCGCTTCAGGGTTAAAGTGCGTTCCGGCCACCAGTTCTACTCCAAGGTTTTTGAGATAATCCTCGTCTACTACAAAGTAATTGAGGTTGGTCCACTCCCTTTCCTGGAGGTCTTTCTTAAATCCATTTCCGTACGTAGTTCCGGAAGCGGGAACGTGGGAGGCGGCGGATGCACTTTTGATGTTGGTGTATTTGAGGAGTTCTGTCTTCAGCGCGTCAACAGACGTGTTATTCATTTTGACTACGATATTCTTTGTCATGCTGAAGCCATGATCTTTGCTCATGAAGAGGTTCAGCTGATTATAGAGTACAATTACCGATAAGATGAACACCAGAGAGAGCGTGAATTGAAGGACCAGAATCGCTTTTCGCAGTCCGATCCCCGAGAACATCTTGACATTTTCGAGACGTTTCAACACTTTGACTGGCTGCAGGCCCGACAATACAATAGCAGGGAAGAGCCCGGCGAGGACGCCCACCACCAGCGCGAACAGGATAAACGCACCATAAACCGCGTAGTTTGCCTGGAGATCCCATTGGAAAATACGCGCGAAGTTTAATTGGAGCATCATGGGCTTCACGGCAAACAGCAGGAGGCCGGCAATGAGCAACGACACAAAGGCTACAAGAATGGATTCTGAAAGGAATTGCACAAAGATCTGCCAGCGCGCCGCGCCCGTCACTTTACGGACCCCGATTTCCCTTGCCCTTGATAAAGACCGGGCAATAGAAAGATTGGTGAAATTGAAGCATGAAGTAAGCATGATCACCGCGGCAAGCCCACCGAGAAAGTACACAAACATCCAGGGGAGGGATGGCCCGATTGAATTGTTAATGAACTTTCCCGGAGTAATGCTGGTCAGCGACTGAAGGTGGAAATTCGCTTTGTACGCTTCGGGGTTCTGTATGGTGGCAACATGTTTTTTAAAGATCTTGTCGAGGTGTCCTTTGATGTCTTCTTTTGAGCGCTCTTTTTCAATCAGTACATAGGTCCATCCATCCCAGAAATTTCCCCAGTTGTCCAGCGCATTGTGGACGCTGCCCTGCGGGTGTGCATTCGAAGCAAGACTCTTGGCGGTCGCCATGCTCGCGAGGCCTTCGAAAACAATGTGCGACTTCTGATCGGTTTCTTGCAGAACACCCGTAACGGTGAACAGGCCAAGATCACCCACCTTGAGTGTCAACCCAACCGGATTTTCTTCTTTAAAAAGCTTGCGCGCAGCTTTTTTCGTCAGAACGACCGAGAACGGTTCCACCAGTGCGGTCGTCTCATCACCGTACTGCAGCTTGTATTCAAAAACTTCCAGCGCTTCCGGATCAGCAAAGAATCCTGTCAAAGGAATGTTGACGTCCTGCCCTTCCAGTTGCATCCAGTTATTTCCAAAGCCGCGCTTGAATCGCACCACCTTTTCAACCCCGGTAAAATTTTCCAGAAGCTCCTCCCGCAGTGGCATGGGTGAGGTAGAATTGTCCATCCCCCCGCTCTCAATACCCGTGTTTGTCACAGGTCTGGAGATGATGCGGAAGATCCGGTCGCGTTTGGTGTTGTACCTGTCGTACATCATCTGGTCAGCCACCAGCATGATGATGGCCATTCCGATTGACATGCTGATAGCAAGGCCGAAAATGTTGATCGCAGAGAAAAATTTATTCCTGATGAGGTTGCGGATGGCAACCAGAAAGTAATTCCTGATCATGTTGGCAATTTTATTGGGGAGGACCCTGGTGTGCGTTTATGCTACTTGTTTAATTCTTTCTTTACCATGAAATAGTAAATGAGAAACCCCAGCGATACGAAAACCGCGAACAGGCCATATGGGAGCGGCGAGGTGTTTTCATAGTCGATATATTCCATGATAATGAGGGACAGGCCTCCGAACAGGATGATGAGCCCCCACTTCAGGGACGAGTATCTGTTTTCTTCGGTGTTTCTTTTGAAGATTGCCTGGGTGTCTGCATTGACATAACCCTTTTCAATCATTTTCTTTTTCAGGATATAATCCGAGATCGTCCGGGTAAACATTACGATTGCTGTACCGATTGTTCCCAGGATGGTAAGGGGCAGTAAAACATCTCTCAAGTCGCTGTCCATAGTAGTTTATTTTTTTGTTTTTGTTCGATTTGGGAGGTATGACACCGCCTTTTTCTCAAATGTTGCAGTACCATACCGAGAATTTCGGACACTCCGACCCAGCCTTGCCATGGTCCGTGGACTGTCGACCTTTTTCCCTATCTTCTTGCAACATTTCACTTTTCCCGCATGTCTAATGATGCAATGACGGATGACAGGACGCTGGTCGCGCGCGTATTAACGGGTGATATGCAAGCGTTTATGTTGCTGATAAAGCAGCATGAGCGGCTGGTTGCGCACATGGTCGGGCGCCTGGTCAAGAGCGAGGAAGACCGGGAGGAGCTATGCCAGGACGTTTTTATGAAGGTGCATGATAAACTGGAGGAATTTACATTTCAGTCCCGGTTATCAACCTGGATTGCAACGATTGCTTATCGCCACGCGATCAATCACCTGCGGAAGCAAAAGATGCAATATTCTGACATTCCTGATGAGGAGGCTTTTACCAAAACGTTTATTGAACCCTCCAATCCTGAAATGGTGGCCGAAGAAAAAGACTTGGATGATTTTGTGCTGAAATTAGTGGATCAGCTCCCGCCACAGTACAGGTTGGTGCTGACTTTATACCATATTGACGGCATGCACTATCCTGAAATCGCCGAAATCACAAAGATGCCGGAAGGAACGGTGAAGAACTACCTTTTTCGCGCACGTAATTTGATGAAAGAAAAAGTTAAGATGTATCTTGGTAAAGAAGAGCTGTTATGAATCCATACGAGGAAGAATTGCAAAAAGCTGTGGAGAATGGCCGTCTGGCTGAATCATCAGAAGATGGGAAGGCCTACCAGGCCGTTTTCCGCGCACTGAAAAAGGAACCTGCTTACCGGTTACCCGCCGGGTTTGCCGAGCGTATAGTTTCGACCGTTGCGGCGCGGAAAGCTGACGGAACTTCGAAGGATTACTTCTGGTTCGGCGCCGGATTATTTGTACTGACGATCGCATTCGTCGGCACCATTCTGTATACCGGTTTTCGCCTCGACTTCGGATTCCTGAAAGGGATGTCTAATTACAAAGGCCTGGCCGTTTTCGGCATTGCCTTCATTATCTTCCTGAACTTCCTGGACAAAAAACTTGTCAAAGAAAAGCAGTTTCATCAGAAGACAGGGAGTTGACCTTGAAATGACGAGATAAAACAAAAGAAGGCAGGATCATTCCTGCCTTCTTCCTATGATACCTGTTCAGACTATTGCGCGATCTCGATTTCTCCCACATCGGTAACAACACCCAACTCAACGGTGATGTTGGATTTCTCTACTTCGGGGGCCTCTCCGGTTCCGTCGTGGTCGATCTTCAGGCGATAGGTTCCAGGCTTCAGGCCGCGGAACAAAAAGTTGCCTGTTTCATCGCTTGTGGTGGTGCTCACCACTGTATCCGCAGCGATTAATGTCACGGGCAATGCGCCGTCAGGATTCAGGCCACCTTTGATGGCGCCATCCTGAGCTTCGGTAATGGCGCGGATCACAGGCTTGAGGATGTATACACCCGCCCCATTTTTGATGACTGACTTACCTGCCTCGAAATCAAGCAATATCTTGTAAGTAATGCCTTCGGCAAGGGTTTCATTAATCTGTAGTTTCAACCCGGACTGCTGGCTGCTCGGTGTGGTTAGCGGATGAGCGACATCGTCAACCTTGACGGAATTTTCTTCTCCCAGCTTCAGTCTGATCTGGGAAAGCCGGCCGCCGGGAAGCTCAAGTGACCCCAACAGTGTTTCGTTGCCGTTGGCAAGTTCAAGAAGGTCGTAGACTTTGGGTTCTACTGTGACGGATTTCCATCCGTTGCCGTTGTCCGATTGATTGGAATGGACCTCAACACCCTGCAAATCAATGTTCACTTCCTGAAAATCCCCCGGGGCATCGGTGAGCCAGACTTCAATCCTGGCATTCTTTTCATCCTTTTCACAGGAAAGGAAGACCATCGAGGATAACGCCAATGCGTACAAAAAGTGCTTTTTCATAGTTTAATTGAGTTTTTGAATCAATTCTGAGGTAAATAACGTAAAAAGTAAGCTGCCGCTTGTCCGGGATTCGGAAACCGGCGGTAATCTTCCGATACCGGCTTTAAAGGGTATTACCCGGCGGGGAAATTCAGGCAAAAAAAAACCACTCGCATGAGTGGTTTTCTGTTCCTTTACGAATCGTCAGTAAACAAGACTCTTTTCGAGCATAAATTCTGCGATCTGAACCGCATTGGTGGCTGCTCCTTTGCGGAGATTGTCTGCCACGATCCACATATTCAATGTTTTAGGCTGTGATTCGTCCCTGCGGATCCTTCCAACAAACACTTCATCCCTTCCTTTTGAATTGATCGGCATGGGATATACATTATTCTTTGGGTCATCCTGTACAATGATCCCGGGGGTATTCGCAAGGATGGATCTGACTTCACTGATGTTGAAGTCTTCATAGAATTCAACATTCACTGCTTCTGAATGGCCTCCGATGGAAGGAATCCGGACGGTAGTGGAAGTGACACCAATGGAATCATCACCGAGGATCTTTCTCGTTTCATTCACCATTTTCATCTCTTCTTTTGTATATCCGTTATCGAGGAACGAATCGATATGCGGCAAAGCATTCAGGTCAATCGGGTGAGGATATACTTTCGGTCCGTCGACCCCCTGACGCTCGTTCATCATTTGCTGAACAGCATCCTTACCTGTTCCTGTGACGGATTGATAAGTGGAAACGACGATCCTTTTCAATTTGTATTTTACGTGCAAGGGGGCCAATGCCAGAACCATCTGAATGGTAGAGCAATTCGGATTGGCAATGATCCGGTCATCAATCGTCAGCACATGCCCGTTGATTTCCGGAACAATAAGTCTTTTCGCAGGATCCATTCTCCAGGCCGATGAGTTGTCGATGACAATAGTCCCGGCTTCCGCAAACTTCGGAGCCCATTCCAGAGAGGTTCCCCCGCCAGCAGAAAAGATCGCGACATCCGGCGCCAGCTTACAAACCTCTTCAATGCTCTTTATCTGATAGGCTTTCCCTTTGAAGGTCATCGGCTGGCCTACCGACCTGGCGGAGGCTACCAGATACAGTTCATTAAAAGGAAAGTCCCGTTCTTCCAGCACTTTCAAAATTTCCTGGCCAACTAAACCGGTGGCACCTACTACTGCGAGTTTCATTTTTGTTTTAAATTAACGTAGTAAAAGTAAATAAATACCCTCTCTTCTATGCACCCTCTGTATAAAATATCCTTTAATCCCTTGCCCGGGTTAAGGGTGAAATCGTTTTCGGTACTCTTCCTTGTCAGTTTGTTCTCGGTTCAGAATCTTCATGCGCAGATTTCTGATGACTTTTCTGATGGTGATTTTATAACAAATCCTCCGTGGTATGGTTCCACCGCTCACTACCTCGTGAACAGTGCCTCACAGCTTCAGCTGAACACCACCGCCGCGGGAAAGTCTTGGTTATACACGGCTCTTTCCGCTTCAGCGACGGACGAAATGGAATGGGAATTTTTTATAAAGCAATCCTTCGCCGCTTCAGGTGCGAATTTTGGGCGCTTTTACCTGACGAGCGATGCGACGGATCTTACGGGTCCCTTGAATGGTTATTATTTGCAGTTTGGGGAAGCCGGATCCAATGACGCCGTAGAACTATTCCGCCAAACAGGAAACTCGAGTATGTCATTGTGCCGGGCAACCAGCGGAGCCATTGCAGCATCTTTTGAGATACGGATAAAGGTGACCCGAAATAAGGCCGGTCAATGGCAACTCTATACTGATTATTCGGGCGGCCACAACTTCATGTCTCAAGCGTCTGCCACGGATGATACCCATGTGCCTTCGCTGTACTGCGGAATGTTATGCACGTATACTATCAGCAATGCGACCCGATTTTATTTTGATGACATCGTTGTAAGATCGATCGCCGCGGCAGATACCAGTCCGCCGGAGATTATCGCTGTTGAAGTTGTGTCGTCACATGCTGTCCGGCTCTTATTTTCTGAAGCGCTTGATAGCCGATCCGCTGAAGACACTTTTAACTATTCACTTTCTTCTGGCGTGCATCCGGCCTCCGCAGTGATGATGGACGATGAGAAAACGATTCAACTGGAATTTTCTGATCCTTTCAAAAATGGTTATGACGAAATCATCTCTACGCAAGGTGTAAAGGATAAAGCGGGAAATCCGATCGCCGGAACGCAAGTGAAGTTTTTGTATTTTCTTCCGCATCCGGTCAATTTCAAGGACGTGATTATCACAGAACTTTTAGCGGACCCTACCCCTGCCGTTGGATTGCCGGAAGCTGAATTTGTTGAGATCCTCAATCGGGGGGACCATGCCATCGACCTTAACGGGTGGATACTCTCAGATGGAACGACGCGTACCGCGCTGGGCAGTTATATATTGTTACCGCAACAATATCTGATACTGACCGCATCCGGTGTTGCTGAGAAGTTTAAACTTTTCGGGGATGTACTTTCATGCTCACCGTTTCCATCATTAAATAACGCCGGGGATCACATGTCCCTGCAAGATGCTGAGGGCCAGACCATCGATTCCCTAGCTTATCAATTTTCGTGGTATGGGGATGAGGAAAAAGCAGACGGAGGCTGGTCACTGGAACTCATTGACCCGGCAAACATCTGTGGTAAGGATAATTGGGTCGCTGCGGAGGATGACAGTGGAGGTACGCCCGGAAAAATGAATAGCGTTTTTGCAAACATGCCTGATAACACTGGCCCTAAGTTGATCTCCGCTATTCCGCAGGACTCCACTGCGTTGTTGCTGGTCTTCGATGAAATGCTGGAACGCAAAACTCCCGGCGTGAATCAGATCAGGATCGATCCGCCACTTCCTATTCACGCCGTTTCGTTTTCCGGTCCCGACCTCACCAGTCTCGCGATTTTTCTTTCAAAACCAATCGAGGGAAGCAAAGCATATACGATCTCCGTGGAGGATGTCTACGATTGCCCTGGTAATCGAATTCAGCACGGATTCGCGGCGTTGCACTTTGTGCTTCCGGAAAAGGCGTTGCCGGGAGACATTATTGTTAACGAGGTCCTGTTCAATCCCCGCCCCACCGGTGTCGACTTTGTTGAAGTTTATAACCGTTCGGAAAAAACCGTCGATCTTAAAAACTGGTCGGTAAGGAATAATGAAAGTGCAGCTGGCAATACTTCTTTCATTATTTCTGAGGGCTCGCTTTTGATGTCTCCGAACGAATATCGTGTGTTTACGGAGGATCCGAATATACTAAAAGGAGAGTATGTGTTGGGAAACGAAGGAACTTTTCTCAAAACCGGGTTGCCTTCATTCAATGATGACGATGGCTCGGTTGTCATTACAGATCCGGAGGACATTGTCATCGACTCGATGACATATTCCGATAGGATGCATATGGCTTTTATAAAGAATGATGAAGGAATTTCTCTGGAGCGAATATCGTGGGACACTGGATTTGCGGAGCTGCCAAACTGGAGGTCGGCAAGTGCGAACGCGGGATTTGCGACGCCAGGCTACGTAAATTCAAATGTTCGCAACGGCATCCTGGTTGATGATGGCTCGGTGATGATTGAACCGGAAATCATTCAGCCCCATGTCATTGCGCAGGATTTTACGCGGATCACATACCGGTTTGATCAGGGAGGCTTAGTCGCCAACGTAAAAATTTTTGATCCCCAGGGACGCAGCGTGAAGGAAATTGCTGAGAACCAGCTCCTGGGTCCTGAAGGTTTCTTCCGCTGGGACGGAGATCTGGATAACGGATCGCGGGCGAGAACAGGATATTATATAGTATGGTTTGAGGTCTTTGACGCGTCAGGACTGTTAAAAACGTTTAGAAAAAGGGTTGCCGTTTATTAACATGGCGCGGCGAAATTTCTGATTCGGCCTGGCAGGCAAGCGCTTCGCGGGAGGAAGAAAGCTGGAACAACTTTTTTCAATCGAACAGGCCACCCCTTAGGATGGCGCCAAATATATTTTAAAAATACTCGGCATGCATAACAAATTTTTGATACCTTCGTTGGCTTCGGCGACAAGACTATTATGCGAAGGGAAGAAACGGTAGATTATGTCATCAAGGCTGCATGGCATGCCATTGCCAGGATGTACAATCAGCAGGCGGCCAAGTACGACATGACCATGTCTATGGGGTTCGTGTTGCTGAACATTCATTCTGAGGGAACGCCGGCGACAAAAATTGCTCCGCTCATGGGCCTTGAAGCGAGAAGTTTATCGCGTTTATTGAAAAGCATGGAAGAAGAAGGGTTGATCTATCGTGAAGCGGATTCCAGCGATAAACGCATGGTGCGCATCGTGTTGACGAAGGAGGGCAAAAAGAAAAAAGAGAAAGCGCGGGAGACGGTTTTGCGTTTCAATGAAGCGGTTCGGGGCCAGGTTGATAGCAGGAAGCTTCACATCTTTTTTGAAGTCCTTTCGGATATTCAGAAGGTCATCGAAAAAAACAGCGTTTACGATCACATCACGTCATAATACATCACCAACGGTATAACCACACTATGAATCGTACGATCAGAAAAGTTGCAGTTCTTGGTTCCGGGATTATGGGCTCGCGTATTGCGTGTCATTTCGCTAATATCGGTGTCGAGGTTTTATTGCTCGACATCGCACCCCGAGAGCTTACGGAGGAGGAGAAAAAGAAAGGCATTTCCCTGGATAACCCCGTTGTCAAAAACAGGATTGTACAAACCTCGTTTGACAATGCCGTGAAATCGAACCCCGCACCGTTGTTCAGCAAAAAATTTGCCTCCCGTGTAAGCCTGGGAAATTTTACGGACGACCTGGCTAAGATCGGTGATTACGATTGGACCATCGAAGTAGTGGTGGAAAATCTGGAGATCAAGAAAAAGCTCTATGATGAAGTCGAGAAACACCGTAAGCCGGGGACGCTGATCACATCCAATACTTCCGGTATCCCCATCCATTTAATGGGGGAAGGAAGAAGTGAAGATTTTCAGAAACATTTCTGCGGAACACACTTCTTTAATCCTCCGCGGTACCTGAAACTGCTTGAAATTATTCCCACGGCAAAGACCGACCCTTCCATCGTGTCTTTTCTGATGCACTATGGTGACCTGTTCCTGGGTAAGACTACTGTTCTTTGCAAGGATACGCCGGCATTTATCGCCAACCGTGTCGGCATATACGCCATCATGAAGGTGGTAGACTCGATGCGGAAACTTGATCTTAACATTGATGAGGTAGACAAACTTACAGGCCCTGTGATCGGCCGGCCCAAATCGGCAACCTTCCGCACGTCGGATGTCGTAGGTCTTGATACGTTGGTGAAGGTGGCACAAAATCTTTACGCCGGGTTGCCCCATGATGAAGGGCGCGAAATGTTTAAGCTTCCTGAAGTCATCACAAAGCTTGAACAGAATAAATGGCTTGGTGACAAAACGGGTCAGGGATTTTACAAGAAAACGAAGAATACAAAGGGAGAGACTGAAATCCTCACGCTTGATCTTAAAACGCTCGGGTATGTGCCGAAGGCCAAAGCAAAATTTTCGACGCTTGAAACAACCAAGACCATTGACGATCTCCGTCAGCGGTTTAAGGTCCTGCTCGCGGGAAAAGACAAGGCCGGTGAATTTTATCGCGATTCCTTTTATGCGCTGTTCCAGTACGTGAGCAACCGCATCCCTGAAATAACAGACGAATTGTATAAGATCGATGACGCCCTGTCTGCCGGCTTCGGCTGGCAGATCGGGCCATTTGATACCTGGGACGCAGTGGGTATGGAAAAGACGGTGTCAGAGATGGAAGCTGCAGGCTATAAACCCAACCAATGGGTTTATGACATGCTGCAAACAGGTCACAAATCGTTCTATAAAGTCGAGGGCGGCAAGCGCTCGTATTATGACATCCCCACAAAATCATACAAGCGTATTCCAGGAAAGGACGCGTTCATCATCCTTGAAAACATTTCCGACAAAGTTGTTTGGAAGAATGCTGAATCCAGGGTGCTTGATCTCGGCGACGGCGTGATCAACTTCTCCTGGCATAGCAAGAGCTATACGCTTGGCTCGGCAGTGATTGAAGGATTGAATAAAGCGGTGGACCTGGCGGAAAAAGATTTTCGCGGGCTGGTGGTCGGGCACCAGGGACCTGATTTTTCTCTCGGTGCCAATCTCGGCCTCGTATTCATGTATGCCATTGAACAGGATTATGACGAGATCGATTTTATGGTGCGCATGTTCCAGCAGTCTACCATGCGCTTGCGGTATTCTTCGGTGCCGGTGGTGGTTTGTCCACAGGGAAGAACGCTGGGAGGAGGATGCGAGATGACTTTGCATGCCGACATCGCGCAGGCTACCGCGGAAACCTATATAGGTCTTGTTGAGGTGGGGGTCGGACTGATTCCTGGCGGTGGGGGAACAAAAGAACTCACCAAAAGGGTAAGCGATCGCTTTCAGGAAGGTGACGTTGAATTGAATGCTTTACAGAATGCGTTCATGAATATTGCGACGGCCAAGGTGGCGCTCTCTGCTGAAGAGGCGCGTGAAATGAATATCCTTCGTCCGACTGACCGTATCTCCATCAACCGCGATCGTCAGATATCCGATGGAAAGAAAGCGGCAATTGAGTTATCGGAAGCGGGATACACGATGCCCCAGCCTGCAAAGAATATCCGCGTGCAGGGGCGCACAGGCATGGCGTTGTTCATGGCAGGCGTGCACGGCATGCGCATGGGGAACTACATTTCAGACCACGATGCAAAGGTGGCCATGAAGATAGCCAACATCATGTGCGGAGGTGACCTCACCGCCGCACAGGAAGTCAGCGAACAATATCTACTCGACCTCGAACGGGAAGCGTTCGTTTCCCTCTGCGGCGAGAAGAAAACATTGGAGCGGATTCAAGCGATTTTGACGGGCGGGAAACCACTCCGGAATTAATAAACAGCAGGGCAACGGGGAACCCGCACCAGCAGACGCAGCATTGTCAACTGCCTACTGCCCAATGTCAACTAGATTTAGTCAACTTTAATAATTGAAGAATGGACGCATACATCGTAGCGGGCTACAGGACCGCGGTAGGAAAAGCCAAGAAAGGGGGCTTTCGCTTTGTCAGACCCGATGACCTTGCATCGGATGTGATTAAACATCTGGTGAAGTCGATTCCCGGATTGGAAAACAATATGGTCGACGACCTGATCGTCGGAAATGCCGTGCAGGAAGCAGAGCAGGGCATGCAGATGGGCAGGATGATCTCACTGCTGGCCCTGGGAAAAGAAGTTCCGGGAATGGTGATCAACCGCTACTGCGGATCTGGAATTGAGGCAATACAGATTGCCTGCGCACGTATTCATGCGAAGCAGGCTGACGTGATCATAGCCGGAGGTGCAGAGTCCATGTCACTTGTCCCCGTGATGGGATGGAAGACGGCGCTGAACTACGCGATCGCAAAAGAAAATCCTACTTACTATACCAGCATGGGGCTGACCGCCGAAGAAGTTGCAAAACAGTATAAGGTTTCGCGTCAGGACCAGGATGAGTTTGCCTGGCAGTCGCACATGAAAGCGGCGGCGGCGGTCAAGGCAGGCAAGTTCAAGGAAGAAACAGTGCCGATCACGGTGAAGGAAGTGTATGTTGACGAGAACAATAAAAGGAAAACAAGGGAATTTGTGATCGACACGGATGAAGGGATCCGCGCCGATACAACGGTTGAGGCGCTCTCAAAGCTGAAACCCGTCTTTGCTGTGGGAGGAAGTGTCACCGCGGGGAACTCGTCGCAGACTTCGGATGGAGCAGCCTTTGTCGCTGTGATGTCGGAAAGAATGGTGAAGCAGTTGAATCTGAAGCCGATCGCGCGCATGCTGAGCTATGCGGCAGGTGGAGTGGATCCAAGAATTATGGGTATAGGCCCAGTGGCTGCAGTGCCCAAGGCGCTTAAACTTGCCGGTAAGCAGTTGCAGGATATTGATGTCATTGAATTGAATGAAGCCTTCGCTGCCCAGTCGCTGGCCGTTATTCGCGAGCTCGGAATCGACCCGGCCAAACTAAACCCTAACGGCGGCGCTATCGCAGTAGGGCATCCGTTGGGATCGTCCGGTGCGCGCCTGTCCGTGCAGTTATTCAATGAAATGCGCCGGCAAAAGAAAAAATACGGCCTGGTGACCGCTTGTGTTGGCGGTGGACAGGGTGTTGCAGGAATTTATGAATTGTTGAATTAACACTTAAAGTTATAATGCCATGGCGACGTCAGTAGAAACCAAAAAAGCTATCAAGGGTGGTGAATTTTTAATCCGTGAGACTTCGGCACAGGAAGTTTTCATCCCGGAGCAGTTCTCGGAAGAACAGAAAATGATTGAACAGCAGTGCAAGGATTTTCTCGACAAGGAGGTCTATCCGCGCCTGGATGAGATAGATTCCATGAAAGATCCCCGGCTTATGCCATCTTTACTTGACAAGGCTGGCGAGCTCGGCCTGCTTGGCACTTCCGTGCCGGAAGAGTACGGTGGATTCGGAATGGATTTCAACACCACCATGCTCGTCGCCGAAGTAATTGGCGCAGGTCATTCTGTGGCGGTGGCGCTTTCGGCACATACCGGGATTGGCACGTTGCCGATTCTCTATTACGGGAACGACGAACAGAAGAAGAAGTATCTGCCCAAGCTTGCCACGGGTGAATGGAAAGCTGCGTATTGCCTCACTGAACCTGATTCCGGCTCCGACGCGAACAGCGGAAAGACAAAGGCCGTTCCCACACCCGACGGTAAACATTATCTCATCAACGGCCAGAAAATGTGGATCACCAACGGTGGTTTTGCAGATGTCTTTATCGTGTTTGCGAAAATTGAGAATGACAAAAACCTGAGTGCCTTTATCGTGGAGAAAAGGTTTGGTGGCATCACCATGAATGAGGAGGAACACAAGATGGGGATCAAGGGCTCGTCTACGCGCCAGATCTTCTTCAACGATTGCAAGGTCCCGGCGGAAAATCTTCTTTCTGAAAGGGAGAACGGTTTTAAGATCGCTGTAAATATCCTCAACATCGGCCGTATCAAGCTTGCCGTGGCTGCTATCGGCGGAAGCAAAAAAACAATATCCACCGCTGTCAATTACGCACGCGAACGGAAACAATTTGGAACTGCGATTGCCAATTTCGGTGCGATCAAACATAAGATCGCCGAAATGGCCACGCGCGTGTACGCGAGTGAAGCTGCCTGTTACCGCGCGGGACAGAACATTGATGATGCGTACAACGCTTTGGTAGCTTCCGGTGTTGAACCTGCAAAAGCCAAACTGAAATCACTGGAGGATTTTGCCATTGAATGCGCCATCATGAAAGTGCACGGATCCGAGGTCCTGGATTTCGTGGTCGATGAAGGTGTGCAAATCTACGGAGGGATGGGCTTTTCTGCTGAAGGACCGATGGATCGCGCTTACCGCGACGCGCGGATCAACAGGATCTTCGAGGGCACCAATGAGATCAACAGGATACTTACCATCGACATGCTGCTGAAGCGTGCCATGAAAGGACAGCTCGATCTCATGACGCCGGCGATGGCGGTCCAAAAAGATTTGATGGCGATTCCTGATTTCGGAAATTCGGACGATGGCGGCTTGTTTTCAAAAGAAAAAAAGGTGCTTCAAAATCTGAAGAAAGCTGGCCTCATGGTGGCAGGCGCGGCGGTTCAAAAATTCATGATGAAGCTTTCCGAGGAACAGGAGATACTCATGAATCTGGCGGAAATGCTGATTGAAGTGTATGTCGCAGAATCCATCTTACTCCGGGTCGAAAAGCTGGCAGGTATCCGTGGCGAGGCTAATTGCGAAATGGAGAAAGAGATGGCGCTTATTTATCTGCATCACGCGACAGAAAAGACAAGTGCAGCAGGTAAACAGGCAATCTATGGTTTCGCGGATGGAGACGAGCTGAGACTGATGTTGCTTGGACTGAAAAGATTTACCAAAATAGAACCTTACAATCTAAAGGTGGCGCGAAGAAAAGTTGCTGATTATATCATTGGCAAAGGCGAATACCCTTTTTAAGAAATGAACACTCCGGTGTTCAGCACTGGACACCGGAAGTGATCGAAACTGGCGTTTTTAAATCAGCAAGCCGGTTTTTGAAGATGGAATGCAATTTGAGCTGGCAGACTAAAAAACTACCTGCACAAAAATGGATTCCAAAACGATTGCTACCATCATGGTTGTCTTTGTCTTTGTACTGCTGTTCCCGGTAGCGGTCGGAATCATCGGGGGCGTCTTTGGCGCCATCGGCGGACTGATTGGCGGAATATTTGGATTGATTGGCGGGATTATCGGCGCGGTCTTCGGAGTGATCGGGGCCATTTTCGGCGCAATATTCGGCGCCATCGGATGGATATTCGATGACCACTACCACTGGAACTGGGGATGGGACTCGGACAACAACGAGTTTATTGCCATCCTTGTGGTGGTGCTTATCGCCGTGTTAATATCCCGTTCCAAAACCCAGCGCTCAGGAAGGTGATCTTTTATGCAGTGGGATGTCGGTTGTAAAGCACTGGATTCAAAAAGTATTTGCTGTAAACAGGGTACCTTCTGATTTCCTGGATGCGGGGTCTTTGTCCTTTCTCGAAAATCATTCGATAGTAGAACTCATAGCCTTTTTCAACCCGGATGTCCTTCCTTACAACATAATAGATGTTATCATAAGGATTCAGGACCTTCACCTTAACATGGAATAACCCTGGTTTGCTTTTAATACGGACAAAATTCCCGGGTTCCTTGTTAAACAACTTGCCGTTGACGTAAACCTGCATGTTTGAGCTTTTCTCTGCCTGGATTGCAATGCCAGAGATGTAAGCATGAGCGTTGAAAGAGATGACTGCCAACAGCGTCCCTAATAATAGATTTTTCATATTATTAACCCTTCAGTTCGTGTATATACAAAAGAGGCAAGGTACGTGCCAAAACACAAACGCTTTTTAAGCGATGACGAGGGTCTATTTCACGCATGTATGTTTTAGCTGAATTTCAAGTTGGAAAGCTCATCCGTTTATACCGAAGTAAAGAATGAAGCAAAAATGACCCTTGGCAAAGTCGCTTAACCTCTGGTTTTAAACGTCTTCGGTGTGAGCGCTTAAGCGCCTTGCAAATAATTTAGGTGTTTTTTACCTTTTATGGGTTGAGAGTACGTAAAAGAGACTGAAGCTGTCAACCTGGCAAAATATTTTTCACCTGTTATGACGGGGTCATGACGACCAAAATTCGTTTCACCTATATTTGTTTGTTTACGCAGAGCGACACATGATCTTATCAAAAGCAGCCATCCATATTCTTAACCAGTTGGCTGAACTGGTTAAACAAATTCAAGAATCCGATTTCTCCAGACCATCACAGGCGTTAAGCAAGTCAACAATAGGACAACATATACGGCATACCCTGGAATTTTTTCTTTGCCTGGAAGCTGGTTTTAGCCGTGGCATTATTAATTATGACAAACGCGGCCATGATAAGCAGATAGAGACTGACAAAGCGCTGGCAATCGATGCGATCGGACAAGTCATGCAATTCGTTTCCAGGCTTAAACCTGATCACCCACTCACCCTGGAAGTGGGGTACGATCCACTGGATGAGGAATATGTATCTGTCGGGACAAACTCCACCAGGGAGCTTGTTTATAACGTTGAACACGCAGTTCACCACATGGCCATTATCAAGATCGGTGTGCGTGAAATTGCACCCTATGTTGTTCTCCCTCCCGATTTTGGCATCGCCGCTTCAACAATGCGTTACAACAGCGTAGCCAGAGCGGTCGCTTCAGGATCTTAATTCAGCTTTTCTGCATGAATTTCTGGAGAAAAATTACCCGTAGTAATTTTTTAATTAAACTAAAAAGCTGGGAATACTGGCCTTTCGGCATTGTTCAGTTTCCTGCAATCCTGTACTGGCTTTGGCTTTCTCTCCGCGAGCGTTCTTTTGTTTTTTTCTCTGCGGCAAATCCTGGAATTCCAATGGGTGGAATGTTTGGTGAGTCCAAATACGATGTCCTTAAAAAGATCCCCGGACAATACGTGCCTCAAACAATTTTGATTTCATTTCCGACTTCCGCGGAGGATGTCAAGGAACGAATTAATTGCGCGGGTTTGCAACTTCCCGTCATATTTAAACCGGATATCGGTGAGCGTGGATACCTCGTGAAGAGAATCAATGAGGACAAGGAGATCGCAGCGTACCTCCGGAGGGTAAGGGGTAACTTTCTTGTTCAGGAACTGGTTCAACTCCCTGTTGAATTCGGCGTGTATTACATGAAATTACCCACTGACAAGAATGGACATGTTTTCTCCGTCGTCGGGAAAGAAATGCTGTCTGTAACGGGTGATGGTCGATCCACGCTGCGGGAATTGATTTTGCGAAACGATCGTGCGAAGCTTCAATGGGAAAAGCTCAACGTGTCTTTTAACGGCAAGCTGCAACGGATCATTCCGGAAGGAGAAAAGATCGAATTGGTTTCCATCGGTAATCACGCCATGGGAACAAAGTTCCTTAACGCAAACCATCTGATCAACGACCGCCTCTCCCAAACCTTTGATGCGATCAGCAGTCAGATCCCGGGCTTTTATTACGGGAGATACGATCTTCGATGCGCTTCTGTCCATGATCTTTATCTCGGCAAGGTCAAGATCATGGAATTGAACGGATGCGGTGCGGAGCCGGCGCACATTTATGATCCCGGTTTTTCATTCTGGGAGGCGTGGGCCGTTCAGGTGGGTCACTGGGATAAGATCTTCAGAATTTCCAGGGCAAACAGAAAGCAGGGCTTCCGGTACCTTTCTCACAGGGAAGCGTTGGATTACTACCGGAAATTTAAGTCTGTAGTGAAATGACAGAGGTCCTGTATACTTTCTTCATTGCATTCTTTTTCAGTTTTCTTGGAACCCTTCCGCCCGGGACTTTGAACCTGTCCATTATTCAGCTTGGCCTGAATCATCAGATCAATGCGGCATGGAGAATGGCATTGGCGGCTGCGATTATTGAGTATCCTTACGCCTGGATCGCCATTGAATTTCAGCACTACATTACACAATCCATCGGGATCACGCGGAATTTTCATTTGATCGGCGGCCTGGTGATGGTCCTGCTAGGTGTTTTTAATCTTTGGTCCTCATCGAGGCCATCGAAATTTTCACAGCGTTTTGAAGCCAGCGGATTTCGGAAAGGTGTTTTCCTCAGTATACTCAACCCTCTGGCTATACCTTTCTGGATGGCCATGACGGCTTACCTCAAAACCTATGGATGGATTGACTTGTCGGACAAGGCAGAGATCCATGCGTATCTCCTGGGTGTTTCGACAGGCACACTGGTTTTGTTCATGCTGCTGGCATACCTGGCGCGAAAGGTCGTCTCACATTTTAAAACGAACCGGTTCCTTCAAAAGACTCCCGGTATCGTGCTGATAGCATTGGGACTCTATGCGTTTTCCGAATATATATTCGGATAGTGAAGGCTTGCATTTTGTACGGTCACGGCGAGGGTCGCCGGGGCGCCGTGAATCCAGGCGAGATTCGGATTCCGGTGACCTGACGGAAACGAGAATGCTACAGGGTAAGCGTAATCACGCACGGCGTGCAACACAATTTCACTCACCGTTTCACTGAAGACAAGGTCTGAATTTTTCATTTCCGTCATGTGGCCGATAATGAGGCCCGCGAGATCTTTTAGTTTGCCCGACCGCCGAAGTTGTGTGAACATCCTGTCAAGCTTGTAAAAATATTCGTCGACTTCTTCGATGATCAGGATCTTATTGCGCGTATCGGGATCAGATGCTGTATTCAGCGCGTCAACGATGAGGGAAAGGTTACCGCCTACCACCGCGGCAGTTGCCTGACCCGGGCGGTTCGATCCATCCGCACCGAAAACGATGTGGCAACTACCGTCGAAGAGTATGTTTTGGATGCTTTCAACTGATTCCTGCGCTTCCGACTGACCGAAAAAGATTGGCATGGTGCCATGAATGCTGGCAATTCCGATGCTGGCGAGGCGCAGATGAAAGGCTGTGACATCACTGAACCCAATGATCCATTTCGGAGAGTTCTTTAGAGAAGTGAAATCGATATCTTCAATGATGCGTGTGCTGCCGTAACCTCCTCTGGCGGAGAAGATGGCCTTTATCTCCGGATCATCGATCATGTTTTGAAAATCCTCACGGCGTTCGTCATCGGTTCCTGACAGATAGGAATGCTTCGATGAGAAGATATTTTTTGCCAGCCGGGGTTTCAAGCCCCAGCATTGCAGTGTCTTCAGGGCACCCTCAACTTGTCCGGGAGAAATTTTCCGGGCCGGAGCAACGATGCCAACCATATCGCCGGCTTTCAGTTTTGGTGGATAGATCATTCGGTCACAAAATATAACAATGTAGCGTTCGCAAATATTATTCAAAAAAAAAGCCTTCCCTGTTCAGGAAGGCTTGAAGGACGTCAAATCCTGTTTATTGTTTGGGCTGATTGCTCTGCGTGCCGGTAGCAGGCTTGGGCGTTACACCTAATTTCTTCAGCACCAGGTCAGATACATCATTGTTTTCATCACCATAAAGGATCACATCCAACCCGCCGATCTGCTGATTCAGAACAAAAGTATATCCGTTTTCTTTAGCTACGTCTTCGATGGCTTTTCCCACCTTCTTGTAAACGGGCTCCATCAGCTGAGTTTGCTTGTTCTGGATAGTAACCTGGGCATCCTGCTGAAGTTTCTGCAGGTTTTCCTGCAGTTGCGTGAGCTCGCGTTCAGTGTTCTGACGAACCGCGTCCAGCATGGTACCTAGATTTGCCTGATAGTCAGCCAATTTTTTCTGAAACTCCTGAGACTTTGAATCGATCTGATTCTTCAGTTGCTGCTGCGTAGATTTCAATTCTGTGTCAATCTGTTTTGCTTCAGGCATCTGGCTGAAAATATAATCGACATCAGCAAAACCGATTTTGGAAGATGCAGTAGGAGTTTGCGCCTGGGCGGTGATCATTCCTGCGGCAAGCACAAATAGTAAAACAAGTTTTCTCATTGGAGTTTATTCAATTTAGTTTTTAATCTTATCGTTAGGGTCACCAAGCCCCAGTTCATCAAGCACAAAATCCGTATAGTCATACCTCGGGTCGGTGTATATCATTACCAATTCACCTGCTTTGTCAAATACAATGGCCAGGTTATTTTGTTTGGCGACTTTATCCACAGCGTCCCACACTTTATCCTGAACAGGTTTGACAAGTTCCTGCTGCTTCAGAAAGTAGAGCCCGCCGAAGCCGAATACCTTTTTTTGATATTCTTTCATCTCCACTTCTTTCTTCTGGATTGCCGCGGTACGCTCCTTTTTCATCTCTTCCGTCAGAAGCACCTGCTCTGCCTGAAAGGCGCTGTACATGGACTGAATCTCCTTACTCATGTCCTGCACTTCCTTCTCCCAGGCTTGCGACAGCTGGTTGATTTCTTCCTGCGCCTTTTGGTAATCGGGCATTTTATTCAGGATGAAATCGGTGTCAATGTATCCGAACCGCTGAGCATTGACAAAATTCAGGCCGAAAATGAGAAAAAAAAACGTAATTAAATAAACCCGCATAACTACCTGATTTGCTGTCCGATAGTGAAGTGGAACTGCGAGCCGCTAGGTTCCGTGGCGTATGGCAGGGTATCAAACCCGTACGCCCAATTTAATCCGATCAACCCGAAAGCTGGCATAAAGATCCGCGCACCGAAACCGGCCGATTTGTATAACTTAAACGGATTAAAGTCCTCATAATTGCTCCAGTTATTACCAGCTTCCGTAAAGGCGAATCCATAAATAGTTGCCGCGCTTCCGGTCGTAACAGGGTAACGAAGTTCGATGCCTAATTTATCATAGACAATGCCACCCTGGACATCATTTCCAATGCCTCTTTCTCCGTAACGGTCATACAACGGAGGGGTGACTTTGTTGTTTTCATAACCTCTCAACCCGATGATCTCCTGTCCCAGTAGGAATGAGTTAAATCCGCCGGCAAGGCCGTCACCTCCGAGGAAGAATCGTTCGAAAGGCCCGATGCCCGCTTTGTCCGTATAGGAGCCGATGAAACCGAAATGCGCTTTGGCTTCAATGACGAGTTTCTTTTTACTGTCAAGAGGCAGGTAGTATTTCGCGTCAAACATCCACTTATGGAATTCGATCCAGCTGAATTTTTCAGCATTTGATGCCGTGGCATAATCGATCTTCCTCCACATGGAATGCGGCGGAGTGAGCGTCAGGCTAAGTGATATTTCCGAACCTTGTGAAGGGTACATGATCTCATTGACACTTCTCCTGGACAATGTTGTATTGAAGGTGAAGCTGTTCGCATTACCATCCGTAAAGCCTAAACCTCCGGAGAACCAGTTATCGAGTGTATAGCGCAGCAGCGAAACTGAGTTTGTCAGCGTGAAGTAATTATCAGGCCACTCAAGTCTTCGGCCCAGACCAACGGTAATACTGTTTACTTTCAGGGTAGGTGTTTCATCGGTAGGGTCCGGCAACGAAGAGTAGCCGTAACCGAAGAGGGAGCGTTGAACAGAGCTGTTGAGACTCACTGTAAATGAGTGAGGCTTGCGTCCACCCAGCCAGGGCTCAGTGAAGGAGAAGCTATAGCTCTGGTATTGACGACCGTTTGCCTGAACACGCATCTGCAAACGCTGCCCGTCTCCTACCGGCAACGGTTTCCAGTTGTGCAATTTGGGAATATTCCGCAGCGAGAAATTATTAAATGTCAGACCTAACGTTCCAACGAAGCCGTAGTAACCGCCCCATCCACCTGACAATTCAATCTGGTCATTGGACTGCTCTTCGACCTGCCATTCAACATTCACAGTTCCATCGGCCTGGTTTGGTTCAAGGTTAGGATTCACTTTTTCAGGAGCGAAATAGCCGAGTTGTGAAAGACTTTGCTGCGTGCGGATGATATCCGACCTGCTGAATTTGCGGCCGGGGATTGTCATCAGTTCGCGGCGGATCACGTGATCGCTGGTGCGTTCATTCCCTGTGATGGTAACTTCATCGATCGTGGCCTGCTCGCCTTCGAAGATGCGCATCTCTACATCGATACTGTCACCTGCTACGGCTACTTCTACCGGATTGATGCGGAAGAACAGATAGCCGTCGTCCATATACAGTCCGCTGATATCCATTCCCTTCGGATTGAATGTCAGTTTTCGCTGGATCAGTTCCTTGTTGTATACATCGCCTTTTCCGATGGCGAGAACGGTGCTTAATTGTCTGTCTGTGTAGATAAAATTTCCGCTCCAGATGATATTGCGGAAGTAATATTTCGGTCCTTCGTGGATTTTGAAAGCGATGTTGATCGTTCTGTCGTTGTGACTATAGATGGAATCCGAGAGGATCTCCGCATCGCGGTAGCCCTTGGTATTGTAGTAGTCAATTATCTTTTGTTTGTCCGCTTCATACTCTGATTGAATGAATTTTGATCCGGCGAAAACGTTCAGCTTTACATTGTTACCCAGGAATTTTTTTACGTCTCTCCAGCTTGCTTCGTAGGGTTCTCCGACCAGATACTTTCTCGGTTTAAAAATGTTTTGCAAGATGGTGCGGTGTAAAACGAAACGCGCGTGTTCCTTGGTTTTTTTCATCCGCTTTTTCAGGGCGCCCTCAGCGATGTTATCATTTCCCTCAAAGGAGATCTTATGGATCTTTACTTTTGACTTCGGATCGACCTGAATCCTCAACTTGATTCCATCACTATTGAGCGTATCCACTTCCTGGATGACTTTCACTTCTGTATTGAGAAACCCTTTTTTCACAAAATATTTTTTCACGGCGAGCTCCGTATTCCGGACCATTGCATCGTTGACGATCTTGCCGCGGATAAGATTCAGGTCTTCCTTCAATCCTGACTCCTGCCCTTTTGAGATTCCGCTGAAGTAAAAAGCAGTAAGTCTTGACCGCTCGGCCAGGTTGATGACCAGGTAAACATTTGAGCCCTCGATTCTGTCTACCACGATAGAGACATCACCCACCAGACCGTACTTCCATATCTTGCGAATAGCGCCTGCGATAGCATCGCCGGGAATTTTGATCTTATCGCCTACCTTCAGTCCGGAGATGGAGATCATGGCATTTTTGTCGAGGATCTCAATACCGGTTACTTCGATCCCGGCGATGGTATATTCCGCCGGATTGGCGTAATTCAGCGGCCCCTGCTGTTCCTGAACGGCTTGGTTATCGCGTTCGCGGCCCCTCCTGAATTGCGACCATGTATCGAAAGCCACCCCGAGAAACAGGGTGATAATTAAAATTCTTTTCATCAACTAACCGGATTCAATTGTTCACTTGTTTTGCCAAATCTGCGTTCGCGCTGCTGGTAGGACCAGATTGCTTCATATAAATGCTCTTTTCTGAAATCAGGCCAAAGGGTCGGCGTTATATAAAGTTCTGTGTAAGCAATTTGCCAGAGCAGGAAATTACTGATGCGTAACTCGCCACTGGTTCTGATCAGGAGCTCTGGATCAGGGATGCCGGAAGTCTTCAAATAGTTGCCAAAGGTGGCTTCATTTATGGAAGAAATATCAAGTTTTCCATCCCTGGCTTCGGTGGCAATCCGTTTTACCGCTTCGAGGATCTCCCAACGGCCGCTGTAACTCAAAGCCAGGATCAGCGTGAGGCCACTGTTGTCCTTTGTTTCGTTTATGGCCCATTCAAGATTTTTCTGGCAATTGGCGGGTAAATGGGAAGTATCTCCGATGGTCTTCAGCTTCACCTGGTTCTCCATCAGGGTCCCGATTTCCTGTTTGAGCGTGTTTACCAGCAATTCCATCAGGCCTTCCACTTCTTCTTTTGGTCTCGACCAGTTTTCGGTGGAAAATGCGTACAGGGTCAGATACTTTATGCCAAGTTCCCCGGATGCCTCGGTCACATCGCGAACTGCCTGAACGGCATTCCGGTGGCCGAAGATGCGTCTGGCACCTTTCTTCTTTGCCCACCTGCCATTGCCGTCCATGATCACGGCGACGTGCTTGGGTAAATTGTTAAAGTCTATATTTTCCTTGAATGATCCCACGGGGTCGCAAAATTAGGTAAAAAAATTTAAGGAGAATGGTTAATTAACAGATACTGCTATTGCCAGTCAATTGCGGTTTATTTGTAGGGGTTGGTAGGACAGGGGATATCGTAAAAGGTGCGGGTCAGACTGAAGCCCACAAAATAGTAGACGTCGTTATCATAGGGGTTTCCGTACTGATAATTTTTTACCAGCCGGTTGCTGCCGGCGGAGACATTGTCCAGGTGATCAAAAAAGGTTTTCCGCGCTCCGAATTCAAGCGACACGTACCACTTGGGGTTAACAATGTATTTCATCCCGAGACCGAAAGGTATAGCCCCCTGAACGTTGCTGTATTCGGAAGATTTGCTTTGCGTACCGGAGATCCCAAATATTCCAAGTCCTCCGAAAAGGTAGGGCGTGAATCGCATGATGTGTTTATCATCGCGCCAGTTCATAAAGTGATACTCCATGACGGTGGATGCTTCCATAAGAAAGAGACTGAATGAGGCGTCGCGTTGTTCAGCAAAGGCATCGATAGGCCGCTTGTCGCTCGCCCCGATACTGCCTCCGGTGATCGCGGCACGCAGGCTCACGACCTGGCTGAGGTTAGCCCTGTAGAACAGCGTGGCCGCTGGCCGCGAATTCAATATATTATAAGTTCGGGCGAGGTCGCCTGTGTAATTCAGGGTTCCAATGCCAAAACCGACTTCGGACTTTTGAGCGGAAAGCGAATACGCCGCCAACATGAAACCAACCACCCAAAATGTTCTCATCTGGAAAATTTAATGTATTTAAAGTTATGGAGACCGTTAGTACCGGGATTCCAATAGCTGACACCTCTATCCTTACCTGAATTTTGCCCGGTGCATGGATTTGCCGAGAATATAGGAAAAGCGAAGTGTTCCCACGGTAAAGATATCATTGTTGTTTTTCCTGCCCCGTATATTTGTAGGGTACTCATGCCCATAACCATTGATCAAATTATAGGTGACGCCATTTCTCGCAACCATTGGCTCGCGCGCCACATCCCCACCTGTTATTTCATTGCTTCGGTAGGACAAAGCTCTTGCCAACTCCGAATCCAGCACGCCCAGGTCGACATAATTTCTGCTTACGTCATCTATATAGTCGGTGAACAGATACCTGAAGGCAATTTCTGCCGAAAAGTCTACCACTTCATGTACTTTGAAACGCAGCCCCACTCCAAATGGTATAGCCAGCTGTATTAAATTATAGGGTTTGAGACCGTCATTGGCATCTGTGGCCAGCAGGTTGGCATATTGCCCTTCGGTTCCCAGCTTCCGCAAATTGACCCATTGGCCTGCTTCGGCCAGGGGTTGATTATCCAGGCCCACTGCCGGGGCGATGGCCTGGGGGTTGTGGTGAAAGACGGCCAACCCGCCAAACGCGTACGGGGTCCACTTGATACGGCTAAGGTAAGTTGCCTGGTTTTCGAAGAGGTCAAAGATGGCCAGGGCTGAAAGTTCTTTGATACGGTTTCTGAATGACAAATTTCGGAGATAGCGAAATTTTCCATTCTCCAGATCATTCGGGTCGGCGGAGGTAAAGTCAGAACCCCGCAACGTTCCGTACATCAGGCCGGCGCTGATCGAATAACGGGGGCCGAGCCTTTGCGAAAAGGTTAACCCAAGGGCTGGGCGCGTAAAGGAAATATCGGTGCTGAAACGGCCGGGGTTTGGGGCCAGATCACCGTAGTAGTTCAGGGCGTTCACGGACAGGCCAAGGGAAGAATACCGCTTTTCTTTGCTGAAACTGGACTTCTTACCGCGGTACGTCATCAGACGTTTATTGTTCCTGCGAAGCGTATTGCGATCCAACTGGCCGAATACTTCGTTCCAGCCCGACAGTAAAAAGATGGCAACGAGTAACCAGCTGGCAACCTTCGTCATTTGAGGTGGGGATTAAAAAACCTGACTATATCAGTAACCCTAAAAATAAGGAAAATTTAGTTACGAATATCTAATCCCCAGTTCAACTTTTGTCGGAGGGTCTTGAAATAATGATGGCCCTCGAGCTGGACAAGGTTTACGATGAAATCCGCTCGTTTGATGGTTAGCTTAACGGTATTGTCTACTGTCGCGATCCTTGAATCCAGACTGACCAGAAATTTTTTGCTGCGGCCATCTACCTGAAATGAAATTTCAGAAGTGTCTGAAACAATGATAGGCCGGACGGTCAGATTGTGCGGACTTACCGGCGTGAGGACGAAATTGCCCGAACGCGGGAAGATGAGTGGCCCTCCACAGCTAAGAGAATATCCTGTTGACCCAGTCGGTGTGGAAACAATAATCCCATCGGCCCAATACGAATTCAAAAATTCGCCATCGATGAAAGTATGAATGGTGATCATGGCGGAGCTGTCTTTTTTCACCACCGTAAAGTCATTTAATGCAAAGTTCAGGTTTCCGAAAAGACCGGTATCTGTCTCTAACCTGAGTACTGCCCGTTTGTCAAGGGTAAAGGAGCGGGTCAGGACCTGCTCAAGCGCTTGCTCAGTTTCTTCGCGGCTGATGGTAGCGAGGAATCCCAGCCGGCCAGTGTTGATACCCAACACCGGGATCTCCGTTTTCCCGATATGAGTGACTGATTCGAGCAGGGTTCCGTCTCCACCGATACTGATCAGCAGGTCGAGCGATTTTAAAGAATCCGTAGGTTGGTAGGTTTCCCACTTATAATTTCTGAAGGCTGATTGTTTCAGGAAACCCGCAAACCGGGTTGAAACATGGAGCTTGACATGATGCTGGGTAAGGATCTCGAAAATACGCTGAATAAATGGAGCAGACTGCCGTGTAAATTCCTTACCGTGAACACCAATTTTCATTTACTATTTCTTCAAGTTATACGGGGAAACAACACAGCATTTCCAATGTATAAAGATACAAAGGGATTGTAAATGAAAAAATCGGCGTTAAATATCCAGGTACCGCAACAGCATGTCGATGCGTTCCCGCTCATTTTCGATAGGTTTCGATTCCTGATAGCGACCGATGACTTTGTATCCGAATCGTTCGAGGGTAGCCACAATGCGTGACATATCTCCCTGGTTGACTTTCAGGGTAAGACGGATCTTTCCGGGATCGAGCGGATCCTCCTTGATAATACTACTGAGAATCTTCGCCCTGTTCTCCTCAATAAGCCTGCTTATTTCGGCGAGCGAATAATCTGCATAATTCATGGAAAGCACGAGGATCGAACCCGGCATCTGCACAGCGGCAGTTTGAGCAAAAGATGTGAGTGTATCCTGTACGGTTATTACACCGCAATACTGTTGATCTTCATTGAGCACAGCAACCATGTGTAACTTATTGTCGGTTGCAACCTTGAGAATGTCATAGAAATGGGTGTCAAGATGAACATAACTGGTTTGTCCCACCAGGTTGAAGTCACCGACATTTTTTTCGATGTCATTTGTTTCCAGGATAATCTCTTCGGAAATGAAACCGAGCAAATGACCGTTGTCTACTACGGGCATATGGTTGCAGCGGAATTCCTCCATCCACACAATGGCTTTATGTGCATCATCCGTCCCCTTCAGGGGAGGTATCATGTGGTTAATCAAATCCTCGGCAATCATAGTGATGATTTTATGTGCACTTCCACCGACGCAGGCACTTTGCCCTCCTTTCGAACTCCTTATTTGATCAGAAAGGTTTCCACCAACTGATTAAATTTCTCAGGGTGCTCCATCATGGGAGCATGACTACAATTATCTATAAATTTTAATTCCGAGTTAGGAATTAGTCTGTTGAACTCATGTGCTACGATCGGCGGTGTAATTGTATCGTTTAATCCCCAAACCAACAGCGTCGGGATCTTGATATTTGGTATTTCCTCAGCCATATTATGACGCTGGGCTGACTTGGCGATGGCCACAATGCGCATACACTTCGGGATGCTCTTCGTGGTCTCAAAGACTTCGTCAACGAGATCCTTCGTTGCTACGCCCGGATCAAAAAAGGTGTAGGCAACCCGCTCCCGGATATAGTCATAATTGCCGCGCTTCGGATACGAACCACCCATTGAATCTTCAAATAACCCGGAGCTTCCGGTAAGGATCAGTTTTTTCACCTTGTCGCCGTTTTCCAGCGTGTAGAGTAGCGCGACGTGCCCACCCAGGCTGTTGCCCATAATGATGAGATCGTTCAGACTCTTGAAAGCGACAAAATCCTCAACAAATTTTCGCAGGCCCTCGAGCCCAGCCTCTCTGATCGGCATTTCATAGATCGGAAGCATCGGAATAACCACCCGGAAATTTTTTGAAAATCGGCTTACGACACCTTCCCAATTGCTGAGCGCCCCAAACAATCCGTGCAATAACAAGAGCACCTGTCCTTGTCCTTCATCTACAAAACTGAATCCGTTCTCCTGTTTAACCGAAATGGGCATGTTATTCTATTAACTGCGATAAGTAAGGCAAAAAATTGCCAGAATAAAAGTTTAAATAACCGGGAATCTTACGTGAACACATCCCGGAAAAAAGGTATGTAGTTGCCGATCCACACGGTCACCTGCGGAGCAAATGATTCGATCCTTGGCAGCAGCCATGAATCGCTTGTCCATTTTTCCGGAAGATCGAAATCCAGTGAGTCCAGGATCCATAATGAAACACTCAGCAGAAAGGCTGCCTTTAAAAGACCGAGGCCCGCACCAGCTGCCTGATCGACACGACCTAAAAAAGTTTTGTCGATCGATACCTTAATGATTTTCCCCAGCAGCCTCACCGCTACCAATATAGCAATGAAGACGAGTGCGAAAGCCACATACGGCAGTATCGTCCGATCAATATCAAACTCGTCCGCCAGGAAAAGCATGGCATAACCCATAAGCTTGAAGGCGCCGAGCACGCCGAGCACAATGGCGGCAAGAGAGAAAAGCTCCATTAGGAAGCCTTCCCGATAACCCAGGAAAGCGCCGATGAGGATGAAAATGATGAGGATTATATCAACAGAACTCAAGTAGCCAGTAATTTTTTTACAAGTTCAGAGATCACTTTTCCGTCGGCCTGGCCTGCAAGTTTTTTGGTGGCGATACCCATAACCTTTCCCATATCCTGCGGACCATTTGCACCAACCTCCTTGATAACGTTTAAGAGGGCGGATTTGATTTCTTCCTCCGACAATTGTTTGGGAAGATACCTGTTGATCACCTCCAATTGCAATAACTCCCTGTCTGCCAGGTCTTTTCTGTTCTGATTCTCAAAGATCTCTGCGGATTCCTTCCGTTGCTTGGCTGCCTTCATCAACAGTTTCTTTTCTGCATCGGCGGTAACATCTTCACCGCTTCCTTTCTCCGTTTCAGCAAGAAGGATCAGCGATTTTATGCTGCGCAATGCTTCCAGCTCCTCCTTGTTCCTGGCAAGCATCGCTTTTTTAATATCAGCATCAATTTGCTCCTTAAGGCTCATGACTTTTGCGGTTATGGTTTTTTCGAACAAAATTTGCACCGATAAGGTTATCTGTGCTAAAATAGTTCTGTGACAAGACTGAGCGTCAATATTAATAAAATTGCCACACTCCGGAATGCGCGTGGCGGAAATAATCCGAATGTTATACAGGTAGCGATCGACTGTGAGCGGTTTGGTGCCGATGGCATCACGGTGCACCCACGCCCCGACGAAAGACATATCCGGTACGCGGATGTGTTACAGTTAAAGAAGGTGGTAAAGACTGAGTTTAATATTGAAGGGTATCCGGATTCCCGTTTCATCAAACTGGTCAGCGAGGTGAAGCCAGCCCAGGCTACACTCGTCCCTGATAAGCCCGATGCTATTACGTCCAATGCCGGCTGGGATACGTTGAGTAACCTCGATCTTCTTACGGATGTCGTGAAAGAATTAAAACGCGCTGGAGTGCGGGTCTCTGTTTTTATCGATCCCGCGTTGCGAATGGTGGAGGGTGCCGCGCGCCTTGGCGCTGACCGCATCGAATTGTACACGGAACCTTACGCGCGGGAATTTCTCGTGTCAAAAGACATCGCCATTAAACCCTATATCGAAAGCGCCAAACTGGCTCATTCATTGGGTTTGGGTGTCAACGCGGGTCACGACCTGGACCTTCACAACCTGTCATTCTTTCACAAAAATATCCCGCATCTGGACGAAGTATCCATCGGTCATGCATTGATTTGCGATGCGCTGTACCTTGGTCTTGAGAACACTATTCAACTGTATCTCAAGCAGCTGCAATAGACAATCTCCCATTCGGTCGCACCATAAAACACCGCGGCCTTTGTTACTGCCCGACTAAAAATGGATTTATGGTTGCCAGTGTTATCTTTGGTGCCTAAATGCACCCTATGAAGCTTAACCATAAATTCAGCGATGATGACCTGCAACGCATAAAGCATGCTGTCAGGGAAGCTGAACAAAAGATCTCGGGCGAGATTGTGCCTGTAATTGTAGAGCGTAGTGGCATTTATACGATCGCCAACTACAAGGCCGGCGTGATTGCTGCCACGTTCTTCTTTGCGCTGATGATCTTTCTGGACCGTTACATCATAGAGGACGCCACCCAGACCCTGTACTACGATCCAATGTTCATTTTTATTGTCGTGGTGATCGGGGGCGTACTCGGAGCAATCATCCCCAACCTTTCGAATCCGGTTAAACGCTGGCTGGCCTCCCGTAAATATATGGACGAGTGTTGCCGGCAAAGCGCAGAGAATGCTTTTCTGGAAGAAGAGATCTTCAACACCAGGCATCGCACGGGGATCATGATCTTCATCAGTTTCTTCGAACATGAAGTGATCGTGATGGCGGACAGGGGGATCAGTAAAGTGGTGGAGCAGCGAGAATGGGATAAAATCGTTTCCGAACTCATTAACAACATACGCTCGGGCAAAACCGTCGATGGCATCGTAGCAGGCATCAACAGATGCGGTGAAATCCTTTTAGAAAAAGGGTTTAATAAGACCGATGACGACATCAACGAACTGCGCGATGACCTGCGTATAAACTAACGGCGCCTGACCCCCACATACAGCATGAAAAAATTTATCCTTTCTGTCGTGTTCTTTTTGCCTTTGCTGGCCGCCGCGCAATTGAAAGTACCGGAATTATGGACCGGTCGGATCCACGACGAGGCCAGCATCCTCACGCCTGCTTTCGGGAGCGAGCTGGAACAACAGTTAAAACTTTACGAGGACTCTACATCCAACCAGATCGCCGTTCTGATTATTCCGTCCCTCCAGGATATGCCAATTGAAGAATATGCCCTTCAGGTTGCGGAGACATGGAAGCTTGGGCAGGCGGATAAAGATAACGGTGTCCTATTGCTGATTGCCCTGAACGACCGGAAGGTGAGGATTGAAGTCGGCGAAGGCCTCGAGGGTGTTTTACCCGACGCCGTTTGTAACCAGATCATCAGAAACGAGATGGCTCCGCGTTTCCGAGAAAACAATTACGAAGGGGGCATCCGCGCCGCGGTGACGGCCATGATCCAGGCGATCGGAGGAGAATATGAGATGGAACAGGGTCCTGTTTCCAGCCGAAGGGGCCGTAAAGGCTCCATCTGGGTGACCTTGATCGTGCTGATGATCATCATTCTGATCAGCAGGATGGGCGGGGGAAGAGGGAACCACCGACGGGGTGGTTGGTCGTCAGGAGCGGGTTGGTATGGCGGTGGATTCTCCGGGGGACGCGGCGGAGGAGGCTTCGGGGGATTCTCCGGCGGCGGCGGCGGTTTCAGTGGTGGAGGCAGCAGCGGATCCTGGTAAAAGATTTGGGATTTGTATATCTGCTTTGGGAAATAGACTTTATCTCGCCTATTTTTGCGCTTCTTTAAAAACCGTTCATGAAAAAAGATAAAGTAATCTTCGACCTCATTGAAAAAGAAAAAGAACGTCAGCAGAACGGGATTGAACTGATAGCCTCCGAAAATTTTACCTCCCAACAGGTAATGAAAGCTATGGGAACGGTCCTGACCAACAAATATGCTGAAGGACTTCCCGGAAAGCGCTATTATGGTGGGTGCGAGGTAGTTGATGAAATAGAACAGTTGGCCATTGACCGCGCCAAGGAGTTATTTGGCGCTGAATGGGCAAACGTACAGCCCCATTCGGGCGCACAGGCCAACGCCGCAGTGATGCTCGCCTGTCTTAAACCCGGCGATAAGATCCTCGGATTTGATCTCTCCCATGGCGGACACCTTACCCACGGATCTCCGGTGAATTTCTCGGGCAAGCTTTATCAGCCAGTATTCTACGGTGTTGAAGAATCCACCGGCACGATTGATTTTGACAAAGTGATCAAGACGGCACAACGCGAGAAGCCAAAAATGATCATCTGTGGCGCGTCAGCTTACAGCCGCGATTGGGATTATAAGAAATTACGGGAAGCCGCCGACAGTGTTGGCGCGATTCTGCTTGCAGATATTTCCCACCCCGCAGGGTTGATTGCCCGCGGGTTGCTGAATGATCCCATGGAGCATTGCCACGTGATCACCACCACCACGCATAAAACTTTGCGCGGACCAAGAGGCGGGATGATCATGGTAGGAAAAAATATTGACAACCCATGGGGATTGAAGACTCCGAAAGGGGAAATAAGGAAGCTTGGCTCCATTCTTGATTCCGGGGTCTTCCCCGGCACACAGGGCGGCCCGCTTGAACATGTCATCGCTGCCAAGGCGATCTCCTTCAAGGAGGCACTCTCGGATGAATACCTTGATTACGTGGTGCAGGTAGCCAAGAATGCAAAGGCCATGGCCGAAAGCTTTGTGTCGAAAGGCTATAAGATAATCTCTGACGGAACGGATAACCACCTGATGCTGATCGATCTGCGATCCAAAAAACTAACCGGTAAACAAGCCGAAGAAGCTTTGATCCAGGCGGACATCACGATCAATAAGAACATGGTGCCGTTTGATACGCAATCTCCTTTCGTAACCTCCGGCATGCGCATCGGCACGCCGGCAATCACTACCCGTGGTATGATGGAGAAAGATGTCGTGAAAGTAGTTGAGCTTATCGACGAAGCATTGCAAAAACCTGCCGACCAAAAACATCTCAAGGGAGTTAAAAGAAAAGTCAACCGCTTTATGGAGAAATTCCCGTTATATTAAGCGGTCAAGCATTAATTAAGTAAGATAAAACATGCCATTAGATCAGGAACCTATTCAGGAGAAGGAGATGAGCTTCCTCGAACATCTCGAGGAATTGCGTTGGCACGTCGTGAGGTCACTGGCGGCAGTTTTGATTTTCACCATTGCCGCATTTGTGACTGCTCCGTGGATCTTTCAGAATATTATTTTCGCTCCTGCAAGGGTGGACTTTCCCACCTTTACATGGCTTTGTAACATCGGCCACTTCTTCGGATCGGGCGATGCCTTGTGCGTGGATGAGATTCCCTTCAAAGTGCAGAGCCGTTTCATGACGGGTCAGTTTTCGATGCACATTGTGGCCTCTTTTGTGATCGGTATCGTGGTGGCATTCCCTTATATCACCTGGGAATTGTGGCGTTTTATTAAACCCGGGTTGTATCCGAGAGAAAAAAATTCTTCCCGGGGTGCCGTTGCCGCCATTTCCCTCCTGTTCTTAACAGGCGTGTTGTTTGGATATTACGTCATGTCGCCCATCATGATCTCTTTTCTGGCCAACTACCAGATCAGTGATATGATTGTGAATGAATTTGACATCACTTCTTATGTTGGAACCATTGTCGGTGTTGTATTCGGAAGTGGTGTACTCTTCCAGTTACCCGTGGTGATGTTCTTCCTTACTAAAGTTGGAATTGTCACTCCTACTTATCTGAGAACTTACCGGAAGCACGCGATTGTCATCATCCTTATTGTGGGCGCGATCGTCACACCCACTGCTGATCCGCTCAGTCAGAGTCTGATTTCAGTGCCGTTATATCTTCTTTACGAAATCAGTATCTTGATTTCCGCCTCGGTGATGCGTCAGAAAGAAAGAGAGGAGGCCGAAGAATTGCTAAAAGAACAACAAGGATCATGATGCCGAAAATAGCCATTGGTGGCGATCACGCCGGTTTTGATTACAAGAGCAAGCTCATAAATTGGTTACAGGCCAATGGGTATGAGACAAAAGATTTCGGGACGTACAGCAGCGAATCTGCTGACTACCCTGACTTTGCACATGCTGTATCGGCGGCGGTGGAGAAAAAAGAATTCGAACTTGGCATCCTGATCTGTGGAAGCGCAAACGGCGTAGCCATGACGGCTAACAAACATCAGGGCATCCGGGCGGCGATCTGCTGGAATGAAGATCTTGCCGCCCTGGCGCGCAACCATAATAATGCGAACATCCTTTGCCTGCCCGCACGTTTTGTTCCCTATGAACTCAGTGAGAAAATTGCAGACCGTTTTCTTCACGAAAGCTTTGAAGGCGGACGGCACGATCGCAGGGTGGGAAAGATCAGTTGCTAAGCTTCCTGATATAACGGTCGCCCTGCCGTTCATATGTGGCTTTCACTTCAGGCATCCGGTTGAAGAAATCTTTCAGCAAATTTTCCCTGTCAACGATCAGGTCTGGCGGATCCGTTTTGAATGAATGATAGACCTGTGTGACATTTTCATAATAATCGGGATTTCTGAAGATATCTTCAGACAGTTGCCAGCTGAGAAAAGGAGTCGCCAGGAAATTATGCTGATAAACATCGAGTGAATCGTCCAATACCAGGATCCGCTTGCCGCGGAGACTTTCTGGCCTGTCATCCACCCAAAGTCTGCTGTAATCAATCGATTCTATTTTTTCAAACCGCGCAAGATAAGCCACTGTGATGATCCCGATAAAAAGGATCCAGACGTTCATGTGGACAAATTTCTTCCTTCGGATCAGTAAAAAGAAATGTGTCAGAAGAAATGCCAACCCTGGAATGAACACGATGAGGCTCTGCGGCCGCAGGTCTTTGGTGTAAAGAACGAAGAAAACCGAAAAAACCAGCCACAATAACACGGTCTGCACGATCTGTGATTGGTATTTGCTGAAGCGTGCCTCGCGGTTTAGCATCACCATCGATATGGCGAAATAAAAAAGAGGTATGGCGCTCAGGGTGAGTAATGTTTTCGCACTGACAAAGGAGGTCCGGTTGAACGAAAGGTTTGAGCGGTAGTAGTAGTCCCACAGCTCGCCCGTTGAATCATTCAGGAATGCAATGCTGATCGTGAGCAGGTGTGGCAGTATAAAACCGAATATCAGGAGCAGAAATTTCCGCGCGTTGCTCCGTGTAAAAAACAAGAGAATGACCAGGGAACAGACCAGGTAGACAACGAAGGCAAAGGAAAACAGAGAGGCAAGGCTAATGCATAGACCAACGTTAAAGACACTTTCATCACCCTCATTTCTGAATTCGATCTCCTGAAACAAATTATGAAGCGCCAGCAAGAGAAATCCGGAGCCAAGCAATTCATTGGAAAGGGATAATGTATCGAATGAGAAGAAGAACAAAAGGGCAAAAAGAAAGGAAGGAATGTAGGTGTTCTCACTGAAAGCTTTTTTCATGATGAACAGGATCCCGAGGTAAGCGCTCTGGAGAAAGATGATGAAAAATGCCAGGACGTGACGTGCGAGTATGGATCGGCCGAAAAGCGTATCGAGGAGCTCATGAGTCCAGGCAGCCAAAGGGGCGCTGTTATCAATGACTTCCACGTACATGTCGTACCCTTCGTTCTGTTTTTCGCCGAGCAGCAGGTTTTTCAGTTCAGGAATAGTTAATTGATCATCGAAAAGGAAGAACGGCGTGTATATTATCAGCAGCAGTATAAACAAACCAACCAGTCGGTAAGGGTCGTTAATGCGGAAATAATTTATCAATTTCGGATAATTAAGATTTGGCAGAAAAATAGACAGTAAATGCGAAGTTTAAAGCGGAATCTATTGTTTTTTATTGACGTTCCTTATTCATTCGTAGCGTAAACGCAATAGCCATGGCAGGGTCAACCAGACAGCAGAAATTCGGGCGCTTAATCCAGAAGGAGCTGAGCGAGATATTCCAACGCGATAAAAGGGGGATCCTCGAGAATGAGTTTATCACCATCGCTGAGGTTTCTATGAGCCCGGACCTCGGCGTGGCCAGGGTTTTTATCAGTATGATGCTGGCAAAGGATAAAAACAAAACCCTGGATAAGATTAACAGGAGTAAAAGTGAAATCAGGAAAGCGCTGGGTGAACGCATCAGAAAGCAGGCGCGGATCGTCCCTGAGCTGATTTTTGTAATTGACGAAACAGAAGAAAAGGCTTTCAAAATTGAAGAATTGATCAAAAATCTGAATATTCCTCCGGCAGATAAAAGCTCAGATTAAACAGCAAAAATTGAATCTACCATTCTTCATTGCCCGGCGGTATTTGCTTTCTAAACGGAAGGCAAACTTCATCAACATCATTGCCATCCTTTCGATCGGCGGTATTGCTTTCAGCACAGCGGCGCTGATCATCGTGCTATCGGTATTCAATGGACTGGAGGACCTGTTAAGATCGCTGAATAATTCGTTTGACCCTGAGATCAAGATTGAAGCAAGAGAAGGCAAGTCATTCGAATCCTCCCAGGAGCTGGTGAGCAAAATCAATTCCGTTGAAGGGGTGGAGCTGGTGACGGAAGTAATTGAAGATTATGCCTACCTGCGCTACAGGGATGCGAATCAGGTAGTAATTATTAAGGGGGTAAGTGATAATTTTCTTGAACAGGAGCGCATTCCCGAAGAGAATATTGTAGAAGGTGAACTGAAGCTCAAAGATGGTCCGGTCAATTATGCCATGATCGGGCGCGGCATTCAATATACGCTGTCAATCGCTACCAACGATCCGCTTTATCCGTTACAGGTATACTATATAAAGAACGTCAGTTCCGTGGGCCTGGATCCTTCGAAACTATATTCAAGACAGAACATTGTGCCAGGAGGGGTCTTCTCCATCGTCCAGAACTTTGACGAAAACTACATTATCGTTCCCCTAAGGTTTACACAGGACTTGTTCAATTACGGCGATAAGCGGACTTCTTTTGAGATCAAAACAACGGCGGGCTCGGATATTTTCAGCATCGAGGAGCGTATCCAGAAGGCAATTGGTGAAGATTATAATGTCTTGAATCATGAAGAGCAGCATCAGGACTTGTACAAGCTGCTGAAAATGGAGAAGCTTTTTACTTTCCTGTCGCTTACTCTTTTGCTCATCATCGGATCGATCAATATTTTCTTCAGCCTGATGATGCTCGCCCTTGACAAGAAGAAAGATATTTCTATCCTTAAAGCCATGGGTGCTCATGATACGCAGGTGAGGAACATATTTCTGGCCGAAGGGGTGTTGATTGCTTTCACCGGGGCTTTTTTGGGTTTGACGCTTGGGCTCGTGTTTTATTGGCTTCAGCAGAATTATGGGCTTATTTCGATGGGGATGGAAACTTCGATCACGCAAGGTTATCCCATTAAGATCAAAGTGCTCGATTTCCTGGTGACCCTGTCTGTCATAACCGTCATCACAATATTGATCTCCCTGCACCCTGCCAGGATGGCGTCGCGAATTGCCGCTACACCACATTTGTAAGATTGGTGTACCTTATGTGTCAAAAAAGCAGCTTTTTTTCAAGATTAATTCATAATTTAGAGGTTCTGTATCCTAAAAAGACCCGTAATCTAGATGAAAGTCTCTGCCTCGCAGCCATTTCAGATTATTTATTCGTTGTACCAGCACGAATATTTAGGGTTCATTTTTGAATCCTATATCGTCCATTTGGATGAGAAGGGGAAGCTTACATATCAGCACCAGAACATCTCGGCAAAGAATGCGCGTGAATTTTCGAAGGGTTTGGATGATCGCGATTTCGAACTGATCGAAGCCATTGATTCTATGCACCAGGATGCGATTGCCAAGAAATTCTCACCCAAAGTTGTTAAACCTGAAGAGTTCCTCACCAAAATTTATGATAAGTCAAAAGGGAGCGAACAGGTTCAGGAGCAGATAGAAGATTACATGGAGAAGCGCCGGGCGAAGATCCTGGAGAAGCTGAAGGGAAAAATGTTGTTTGAGATGGGCAACGACGGTGAGCCCACCTGGCGGAAGATTGAGGTGCTCGAGAAGCGTGCCGCGATCCAGTTTCACTTCATGCGCACGCACGAGAATACCAACTATTATCCCACCATTTACTATCAGGGAAAAAAACTGGAGATGCCGAATGATTCTGCATACCTGGTTTGCAAAAATCCGGCGTGGATGGTCCTGAACGGGAAATTGTATGGTTTCGAAAAACATGTGGATGGAAAAAAGCTGATACCGTTCTTCAGTAAGAAGTTCGTCGTCATCCCCAAGAATGTTGAAGAGACCTATTACAACCGCTTCATTGCGCCGTTGATCGCTTCATTCGATGACGTGGAGGCTAGCGGATTTGAGATCAATAAGAGCACATACGATCCATACCCTGTCTTAACCTTGTCTGAATTGCATACAGCCCAGACCATTACGGCGCCTTCGCTGTTTGACAGCGGTTCCGGGAGCGAGGAACCGACAGATGAAGCCGGAAAGATCGTTTTCGATCTTTCCTTCAAATATGGCAAGCACAGATTCCGGGGAGATAATATCGGACCTGTTAGCGTAACGGTTGAAAAGCAGCCCGAAGGATATATTTTTCACCGTGTCACGCGGAAGACGGATACCGAAAAGAATTTTCTCCACACGCTTCAGAAACTGGGTCTTCCCATGAAGGGATTTCGTGTAGCGATTCCGAAATCGGAAGCGTTTTCCTGGCTGAATGAAAACCGGGTCAACCTGCTTAACCTGGGCTTCGAAGTAAGTCAGCCCGAAAGCCGTGATAAGAAATATTTTGTCGGTAAAGCTGTCATTGAAGTTGAAGTAAAAGAGAACATCGACTGGTTCGATATTCACGCAAAGATACGCTTCGGAGAATTTGAAATACCTTTTAAAGAGTTGAGGAAACTTATTCTGCGGAGAAAGGTGGAGTTCAAACTTCCCAATGGGGAAATCGCCATCATCCCGGAAGTGTGGCTGACGAAATATGCAGATCTTTTTGCGCTGAGCGAAACGGAAGGGGCGCATGAAAAGCCCGTTCTGAGAAAGCACCACCTCAACCTCGTCAAGGAACTTGAAGAAGGGAACCTGGCGAAGGTGCAGTTGAGTGAGAAACTGCGTACGCTTAATTCCTTTAGTGGCATCAAGAACTATCCGGTTCCCGAAGGATTTAATGGTGAATTAAGACCGTATCAAAAGGCTGGCTATAACTGGCTTCGGTTTTTGAATGAATACCGGCTCGGAGGTTGCCTTGCTGATGACATGGGCCTTGGTAAAACGGTGCAGACTTTAACACTTTTGCTGTCTGAAAAAATTGCTGGCGCCGGTACTTCGCTTCTCGTGATGCCCACTTCCCTGATCTACAACTGGGAAATGGAAGCCAACAAATTTACTCCGGAACTGAAGATCCTGAATTATACCGGGACGCTTCGCAATAAAGACATCTCCAGGTTCAAAAACTATGATCTGGTGCTGACCTCCTACGGCATTACCCGACTGGATATTGAAATACTTCAGAAATATTTTTTTAATTATGTCATCCTCGATGAATCGCAGGTGATCAAGAATCCCACCTCGAATATTGCGAAGGCTGTACGGGAATTAAAGTCGCGGCATAAACTGGTCCTCACGGGTACCCCAATTGAGAATACAACGCTTGACCTCTGGTCTCAGATGTCATTCATAAATCCCGGTATTCTCGGCACACAGACTTATTTCCGCAATGAATACCAGTATCCCATCGAGAAGAAGGCTGATGAAACAAAATCGAAGAAGCTCGGGGCCATCATCAAACCGTTCATCCTCAGACGACATAAATCACAGGTGGCGACTGAACTTCCCGAAAAAGTTGAGTATGTCCAATACTCTGTGATGACTACTGAACAGGAAAAGAGATATGAAGAGGTCAAGACCCATTACCGGGAAAAGATATTAAATCTTATCGAACAGGAAGGATTGGGCAACAGCCGCTTTATGATCCTTGAAGGTTTAACGAAGCTGCGGCAGCTGGCCAATCACCCGAGGATGGTTGAACAGGGGTATGCGGGAGATTCAGGTAAACTTGAGGACATTACGCATATGCTGGAGAACGCTATTGCGGAAGGTCATAAGGTTTTGGTGTTTAGTCAGTTCGTAAAGCACCTTGATCTCGTCAGAGAATATCTGAAAACGAACAAGATTGATTTCGCATACCTGGATGGATCGAGCACCGACCGCAAGGAGCAGGTTGAGCGATTCAATCGCGACACACAGCTGAAGGTATTTTTGATTTCTATTAAGGCGGGAGGTTTAGGACTGAACCTCACCGAGGCTGATTATGTATTTATCTTAGACCCATGGTGGAATCCTGCAGTGGAGGCCCAGGCGATCGACAGGGCGCACCGTATCGGCCAGAAGAAGAAAGTATTTACTTATAAATTTATCACCCGGAATTCAGTGGAGGAGAAAATACTTACGCTTCAGCAAAAGAAGCTCAAACTTACCCAGGAGTTGATCACCACGGAAGAAAGCTTTGTGAAACAGCTCACGAAAGACGACATCGCCCAGATGCTGACGTAAGAGTCGAATTTGTCTGACGTTGTTCACATGGGTGCGGAATTCTTATTCTGGTTTCTCAGGTGTCTTTTTTTCCAGCGATTGTGCGACCACAGCCAGCCGGCGGGGTATTCGCGGATTACCGCCTCCACTACACGCACGTAGTTTTGAATCACCGTTTCACTTTCTTTTGCATAAGGAGGCGACGCAATGACCTCCGGATAGGCCTCGTAATAGCCGCGTCTTACTTTCTTTATGCTGTAATACACCGCAGGATACTGTGTGAGGAGGGCGAGTTGGTTCGTTCCTAAGAAGAAAGCGGTTTCCTGGTTCAGGAAGTTCGTGAGGTATTTTTTGTCGCGGCCGTACCCCGGGTATTGGTCAGCAACGCTCGCGATTCCCCGAAGCACGTGCCTCCGCTTGATCAGTTCCCGGGCAACCTCGTCGCGCTTGACAGGATGGGCGCCGAACCGACTGCGGCTTGTCAGCGAAAGTTGGTTGAAGAATTTATTGTTCACGGGCTGGTAGACAAAATCAATCGCCATCGGAAAATTCACACTCGCGGAGACCAGCAGCCACTCCCAGTTGAACTGGTGCGATGCAAGAAATAGAATGGATTGGTTGGCTGTTTTAAATTGCTCGATAAGCCCGGGATTTGTAAAGACCATTCTCCTGCTCAGTTCCTCTTTGGATATTGTCACCAGCTTGAGCATCTCCACGGCATAGTCGCAGAGATTTTTGTAAAAGTCCTTTTCGATTTCCTTTAAAGCCTTTTGATCTTTTTCAGGAAACGCATTTTGTAAATTTCTGCTGACCAGCCGTCTTCTATAACGCACGATATAGAAGCTCCCCAGGAAGAGAAAGTCTGAGATGATGTACAGTACGGACAAGGGTAACCTTGAGAGGAGCCGGGTCAAAAACATGAGATAAGACTTTCGGGGGCAAGTTAAACAAGTATTGCTATTTTTGGCCCATGAAGGATAAAGTTGTGATTATCACAGGAGGAACTTCCGGTATCGGCAGGGCCCTGGCATTTGAATTCGGGCGCAAAGGATCAAAAATTGTCATTACCGGAAGGAATGTTGAGGAGCTGACGAACACGGCGCAGGCGTTGCGTGAAAACAATATTTCTGTTCATGCCGTCCGCGCGGATGTGACCCTTCCCGAAGATAACAGACGAATGGCTGAAGAAGCAGTGAGGGCGTTTGGCGGAATTGATATCCTGATCAATAATGCCGGAATATCGATGCGGGCCGTGTTTGAAGATGTGGATCCGGCCGTGATCAAACGTGTAATGGATATAAATTTTTATGGCGTTGTTTATGCTACAAAGTTTTGTCTCCCAGAGATCATTAAAAACCGGGGAAGCATTATCGGGATATCCTCCATCGCTGGTTTCAGGGGCCTGCCGGCGCGCACAGGTTATTCCGCTTCAAAGTTTGCGCTTAATGGTTTTCTTGAATCGTTGCGGACAGAGCTTTTGAATACGGGCGTGCATGTGCTGACAGCGTGCCCTGGCTTCACAGCATCGAATATTCGCAAGCGTTCACTGACGCAAGACGGTACGTCCCAGCGCGAATCACCACGGCAGGAGGAAAAGATGATGACGGCTGAAGAATGCGCTTTGCATATTTACCGCGCCACTGTCAGGCGCAAGCGCACGCTCGTGTTGACCTTACAGGGAAAATTTGTTGTGTTTCTCAACAAGTGGCTCCCCTCCCTGGCGGACCGGATGGTCTACAATGTTATGCGTAAGGAAGTCAACTCACCTATCCGTTAGTTTTCAAGCTCACGTTTTGGTCATAAAGACGATTTTCATGTTATCCGCTTTTCCGATGCCGCGGTAGAAATCTATGAATTCCTGGTACGAAGATGCCGGAAAGGTGCCTTTGTTCATTTTTAGTTTGCGGATATAGACAAGTTCGCCCCGATCCACTTTGAAACTCGCTTCATACTCGCCGAACCTGCTTCTGATGCCGACATTTTCCGGTAGAAATTCCGGGTAGATTTCTTCGGGTAAATGATAGCGAATGGTGTCGACATCGATGTACGCCATCTGCCTGACGATGTCTGTTTTCCGATTCTCCAGTTTTTCGGGAACAAATGAATTCCTGTTCATCAGGTTCGGTGTCAGGAAAATCCGTTTTCCGCTGACGGTCGCGAATCGATCCATCTGCAATTCGGCGGAGACAATTGCAGAAGGAATTTTATTTTTTATGTTCTTCATGGAAAAGGAACTGATATTAAAACTCGGGATGTCGATGTTCCGCTCCAACCATTTCTTCTGATCATCATATTGGCCTGTTACATAAAAGTTCAAATTGGCATTTTCATATTGCAGGCCTGAGTAGGTTCTTTTGACATTTGCTTTTGCCTCTCCGGTAAGGGTGACCTTCACATTCGCGGAGGTTGTCTGGATATTTAATTCTGCAGGATAACGCGTGGTGTTGACGATCTCGGCGCCTTTATCTGTGATGAGCAGCGCCTTCCGGTCGCCTGTATGGGTGCCCTGGTATCCAAAAGGATTTGTCTGGCTTGTGCATTCCAGCCACAGCGTATCGGCCCCATTCGGCACGGCCACGATGGCATGGTTAAATTGCGAACTTGGAAAATCAATTTCCATGCCACTCGTATTTTCTCCTGCCCTGATCAGCGCATAATGTCCTTTAATATTGATTGTCTCCAGCATCGCGAGCATATAATTCGACAAGGCCTTGCAGTCGCCGTAACCAGTCTTATCCACAACAGAAGCCTCAAATGGTTGAAATCCCCCGATGCCTAACTGGATGCTGACGTATCTTGTTTTGTTCTGGAGGTATTCATACAGCGCTTTCACTTTTCCTTCCTGTGTCGGAAGTTTTGAAGTCATATCCCGGATATTTTTTTTCGTTTCATCCGGAAGGACATTCCTTCCTTTGTTCAGCGTGGCAATCCATCTGCCGTATTCATCCCATGTCTGCATGTTGCCTGCGTATCCTTCAAATTCAAATACGGACGGCGCTGCATTTATTCGCATGATTGTTTTCAGTGCATCAGATTGCGGTTCGAACTTTCTGGCCTTTATATTTTCAAATTCCCAGGTCAATGATAGGAGATCATTGCTTCTTTCATATTTCGGTTCCTGTTGGATGTTATAGGTCTTGTACCTTGGCTTTAGCCCTTCGGGAAATTTAAGGTAATACGCCGCATGTTGGACAGACACATCTTCGTGCTGATCAATGGCAGAGCCGGGAAGGTCATACAGGTACTTGTATGCCACCTCGTATTCAAACTCCACAGTATAGGGGTACCGTGCCTGTTTAAGGTCCGCGATCTTGACCCTTGAACTTTCATACAGCCCATCGAACGCGCTCTTGTCGGCGATGTCATTGGTTTTCAATCTTTTGATAAGCTCACCATTGCCATCGAACACCTGTGCTTTTAAGGAAATAATCTTTTCGAGCTTGTTATCATAGAATACGGCTTGAGTGGCGAATTGTTTCCCCTTATCATTCAGGATCGTCACCACCAGGTGGACGCGCAGGGTGGCACTACTCTGTGTGTGAATTGTAAATGACATGAGGTCTTCACGGAAGACAGCACAGGCATCCTTCTTCAGTTCCTCAGGGATCTCATTGACCGGATATCGGGGGCTGTCTTTCCCGCTTAGTGAGATCAGGCAAAATACGAGCAGCGCTGTCAGTAGGATTTTCATTGTCATTTTCTTTTTAATACAATCTGCTCAGTCTGTTTGGCCACCATTTGATTGTAAAATTCTCTCAGGGAAGGATACTCGAGTTGGTTAAACAAGCTCTTGTTGATGTGGAACATGCTGGTGATCGTTATCTCTTTTCCGTTTTGTGCGATGTTGTATATATAGCGCGCGGCATTTTCGGGCATGGTGATCACTTTACTTTGCGGCAACTCATCGATTGAAAAATTGTCTGGAAGCGTTAGCTTGAAGAAGAAAGTCTGTTCCATCGGGCTTCCGAAGTCCACAGGATATTCTCTCTTTTCCGACTTGAAAGGATTTTCTTTTTGCGATGTATGAATGAAGGGATCAACGTAGACCATGTCACCGGCTACCACCATATTCTCGCTCACCACCAGTTCGTGCTCCTGTGTAAAGTTATTGTTGATTTCCTTGGCATTGGTAATGGAAGTTGATCTTACGTCCCATGCATGGGATCCGACAAAATCCTTCAGAAACTCAATTTCTCCATCTGTAAGGAATTTCTTTCTTTTATTCAATGCGACATAGCCATTGCAGTCCTGCTTTAATTTTCCCTCTAATTCGCCGGTTTGATTCAAGGTCAGGTCAACAGCGGTGACTGTGCGCGTTTTATACTTCGATTCCAGGGGGATCCACTGGAACCCTTCCTTTGAAACGGCAAAGCCTTCACCGTTTAAACACCGTTCAGGAAGCATTCCCAGCGGCAACAATTTTTCCGTAGCATCGAGCAGGAAGGATTTTCCGTTGGCTTTCACGAGGCAGATGGTATAATTGAATTGGCTTGATACAGGGATCGTTTTCCGAAGCATACCATGGTTGCGTGTGCTGAGCGCCACCGGATAGACGTCCAGTGCAGCTTTCTCAAGAAGGGAAGCCAGGAGAAGGTTTATTTCTGCCGAATTTCCTTTTTTGTCTTCGAACACTTTCTTGAGCGAAGATCCGGGTGCGGGGAACATTCTTTGCGTGCCGTCCCATACCACATTTTGTTTGATGAAATTGGCAATGGCAGCGATCTTTTCTTCGGCGGATGTGATGCCTGCCGTCACTTCTTCCGCTACCTTCTTCAGGAAGCCGTTGCCTTTTAGTTCGCCGCCAAAATTTTCACTTTCCTGAAGTGTCTTATTGATGTCAGCCCAGCTTCCCATAATCGGCTTGACCGGTTCATTCGGATATTTTATGTATGAAAGCTCAAAATTCATCTTTGTGACATAGTCATTGATGCTGGCCATGTATGGCTCGGGTTTGAAAGCCGGAACGTTGTTCGCTGCCCAGCGATACTTTCGGTCGGTATAATCAATCTGGTCGGAGACGGCCCTGCTACCCGTTGTCGCAAAACGGCTATTGTCACGTTCGAACGATGTCAACCGAATACTGTTCTGCGCGCTCGTTTCATCAATGACATCAAGGGGTACATAGCCCTGCATGTATTTGTCATAGTTGTAATACTCGGGTATTTGTGCGCGATATTCACTCAGAACGGTGGGGATGGTATTTTGAAATTGCCAATCCTGAAAATTCATGAGGAAGGGTGAATTGACGTTATAGGTGATCTCAACGATGGACCCTTCGCGGACATTGGGGCATGTCACTTTAACAAAATCCCAGTTGGCGTCATACTGCTCCCGAAAGATGCCGTCGTTTTTTAATCTCGATTCCACGATCTTGCCACCTTCGAGATTGTAGGTTACGGCCTTCAAGGCGGAGAGTTTTTCATCATCTGCGTTCCGCTTGAATAGCGGAATGGTGAAGTTTCCCCAATCCAGACCGTCTTTTGTAAGTATTTTTATCCGGGTTATCCTTTCAAAGTCCAATGTGAAACCAATATTCTGGCGGTAAGTCACTGAGGATTGGCCGAAGTCGGCCAGGATGACGGCTGCCGCGGAAGAATCTTTGTCATAAGATGTCATTGAAAGTTCTTCCTTTGTAACATCACCGAACTTGACGGGTGGCTTTTGTGCGTTTAGGGTTGTGAAAAGAAAGGCTGTGAAAAAGCCTATGAAGAAGGTTTTCATATAAAGAGGGTTAGGTTAGGAATCAGATTCTTAAAATAAAGAATTCAATCAATTTTCGGAAATCCTTTTTACTGCATTTGTTTAAAAAAGCATTTATCATTACATAATCATTTTATCCTTGGCGAAATCTAAAACAGTTTACTATTGTCAGAGTTGTGGTTACGAATCTGCGAAATGGCTCGGGAAATGTCCGTCCTGTAACGCGTGGAATACTTTTGTTGAAGAGGTTTTCTCGAAAAACGAGGGAAGCAAAAATGAATGGAGACAGGAAACAGCACGCGAAAGGAAATCGAAACCACGCACCCTTAAGGACATTGAGTCAACGGGTGACATCCGGTGGAATTCGGGCGATGAGGAACTCAACCGTGTATTGGGGGGAGGTGTTGTACCGGGATCTTTGGTACTTATTGGTGGAGAACCCGGCATCGGAAAATCAACCCTTATGCTTCAGGCAGGGCTGCGTCTCAAGACACAAACAGTGTTATACGTTTCCGGTGAAGAGAGCGAGCAACAAATCAAAATGCGCGCTGAGCGATTGAATGATTCTTCACCTTCATTCTATATTCTTACAGAAACAAACACGAAAAATATCTTTCAGGCTGTTGAGTCCGTTTCTCCCAGTATTGTGATCATTGACTCCATTCAAACGCTTTTCTCAAGTCAGCTTGAATCGGTGCCTGGCAGCATCGGGCAGGTGCGCCAATGCGCCGGTGAGTTGATGAAGTTCGCAAAAGAAACCGACACGCCCGTATTCATCATCGGTCACATCACCAAAGACGGTATGCTTGCAGGACCGAAGGTGCTTGAACACATGGTGGACACCGTACTCCAGTTCGAGGGCGATCAACACCTTGCTTACCGCATACTGCGTACAACGAAAAATCGCTTTGGCTCGACTTCGGAGATAGGGATCTACGAAATGCTCGGCACGGGCCTTCGGGAAGTTTCGAATCCCTCCGAAATTCTGATTTCACAAAAGGACAGTCAGCTGAGTGGCATCACCATCGGTGCGACCCTTGAAGGGAACCGCCCGCTGCTGATTGAAATTCAGTCCTTGGTCAGCCCGGCCTCGTATGGAACACCGCAACGCACGCCCACGGGTTTCGATCACAAACGACTGAATATGCTTCTGGCTGTACTGGAAAAACGATGCGGCTTCAGGATGGGAACGCAGGACGTTTTCTTAAATATGGCAGGTGGAATAAAAGTGGAAGACCCTGCCATTGACCTGGCTATTTGCATCTCCATTATCTCGTCCATGGAGGAGATCCCTGTATCTGACAAGATCTGTTTTGCAGCCGAGGTTGGTCTGGGCGGAGAGTTGCGGGCAGTGAACCGCATTGACCAGCGAATCACGGAAGCGGAAAAACTTGGTTTTAAAGAGATATACATTTCAAAGTACAGCAAAAAGTCGCTGGACCTCAGCAAAAGCAAAATTACCGTGAAGTCTTTCGGAAAGCTAACGGAGGTCTTTGAGGATCTTTTCGGATAACATCGCCACTTCCTGCTTCCGCTACCTACTGACAAGCTATTTCTTGGAATTCGCCGGTTGGCTCCCGGTGATCTCAAAAAAAAGTCAGGTAAATAATTATGTTTGCCTACTTTTGAATAAACGCAAATTCTGATGGAAGATTTTTTTACCGACACCCTGGGTGTTTCTGACGCGGTGTTCAGCTTTGTATTGCTACCGCTGATGATATTTTTCGCCCGTATCCTGGATGTATCGATCAACACGGTGAGGATCATCTATGTGCTGGGCGGCAGAAAAATTACCTCCACACTCCTGGGATTCTTTGAATCCTTCATCTGGTTGATGGCCATCCGCCAGATCTTCGAACATCTCGATAACTGGATGTGCTATGTTGCGTATCCCGCCGGCTTTGCTGCAGGCATTTTCGTAGGTATGATCATCGAAGAGAAGATTGCTTATGGTAAAGTCATTGTCAGGATCATTACCCGGAAGGATATCCAGGGGCTGTTGCAATATCTGAAAAAGGAATATTTCCGTTACACGCATGTGAATGCTGAAGGCCCTGATGGTCATGAAAACCTGGTATTCACCGTGCTTGAACGTGAGAAGCTTGAACAACTCATGCGGACACTGCGGGAAATACTGCCCACGGCATTCTATACGGTTGAGAAAGTAAACCGTGCCGCCGAAAGCGGGGCGGTGGTAGAGGAGACTACGGGGTGGAGTATTGCCTCGTGGTTTAGCAGGGTAAAAAAGGAATAGACCGATCAGCCAGGGGTTACTCCTGCGCGAGCATATGCAGAATGTCGTCTACGTACTCTCTTGTGTTGAATAATCTCGGTACCTTATTTTGCCCGCCGAGTTTTCCACGCTTTTTCATCCAGTCGTAAAATGTGCCCTCGCGCACGCTGTTAATTTTTGGCGCCACCAGCGCCAGGTCATGCTGACGCTTCGCGTCGTAGTCCGAATTGATCTCGCGTAGCGTTTCATCCAGAATGCGCGTGAACTGTTCCATGCTTTTGGGTCTTACTTTGAATTCGATGATCCATTCATGTCCACCCTTTTTTCCTTTCTCCAGGAACACAGGGGCTGCTGTAAAATTATCGATCACCGCCGATGTTGCCTCGCACGCTTTGTTGATGGCAGAATCGGCGTTTTCAATTATAACCTCTTCCCCGAATGCGTTGATAAAATGTTTCGTCCGTCCGGATATTTTTATTCGGTAAGGTGACGTGGATGTAAAACGAACCGTATCGCCGATGTTGTATCTCCATAAACCCGCGTTGGTGGAAATGATCATCGCATAATTTTTATTGACTTCCACCTCGTCAAGCCCGACTGCTTTTGGATTGTCGTTGTCCAGTTCTTCCACGGGAATGAATTCATAGAAAATTCCATAGTCGAGCATCAGGAGCATTTCCTCCGAATCCTTTTGATCCTGGATACCGAAAAAACCTTCGCTTGCATTATAGATCTCAACATAGTGCATGTCGGATTTCGGAATAAGCTTTTCAAAGAGGTTGCGATAGGGTTTGAATGACACCGCGCCGTGGAAGAAAACCTCGAGGTTGGGCCATACCTCGAGGATGTTGTCTTTCTTCTCCAGCTCAACGATCCGCTGGATCAGCAAGGCTGTCCAGGTAGGCACACCTGCGATGTTGGTAACGTTCACGCGGGCTGTTTCAACAGCCATCTTTTCAATTTTTTCTTCCCAGTTGCCCATGAGCGCTGTCTCCAGGCTTGGGGTTCTTATGAACTGCGCCCACGGCGGAAGGTTCTGCATGATCACGGCCGATACATCGCCATAGTACGAAGATTCGCTCGAGTCATATTCGTTGATCTGGTGGCTGCCCCCTACCGCGAGACCCTTTCCATCAAATAGTTTTGTGTCGGGAAAGTTATTGAGGTAGATCGAGATCAGGTCTTTGCCACCCTTGAAATGGCATTCTTCCAGTGCCTCCTGCGTTACAGGGATGAATTTACTGCGCTGATTGGTAGTACCTGATGATTTGGAGAACCAGGTGATCTCCGTAGGCCAAAGTATATTTTGTTCACCACGCATCAACCGCTTGATGTAGGGGAACAGCTTTTCATAGGTGAAGACTGGAACCCTTTCCCGGTATTGGGCCCGTGACTCAATATCGCTGAAACCATACTTCTTGCCAAACTCCGTGGTGCTCGCTTCCTTGATCAGTCTTTTGAAAATCTCGTCCTGAACCTCATGCGGATACTTCATAAAAAGCTCAATCTGATGAATGCGCTTTTTCATTACCCACGTCAATATTGAATTAATCAATCCCATGCTATCCGACCAATATCCGGTTAATTATCTTATCAAGTGTAATCTTTACTTAGAAAGGTTCTTATGGACTTCGATAGGTAAGGCTATCTGACAAAAGACCATGCCCGCCTCGGTGCAGTCATTTGCTTACAATTCCTGTCAATTATCGAAGGGTGTTTGAATTGCGATTTACTACCAGTGTCCTGGCAAGTGTTTCGGTGGTGTCAGGCTGTAATATCGTTCCGACAAAGTACCACTCCGCTTTTGCCTGTTGCCCATCCAGGGTTAGCAAAAGATAACCATGGTCGCGCTGATTCACGAACTTCAGGTGTGGATTGATTTTAAGATAGGCTTGTTCTCTCACTTTAACGCTGTCATCCGGCATGGATTCATTGGAATTGGATGAAGACACACTGGTGGTGCCAAACTCCACGGCAAGCGGCTGATACTGATCGGTGATCTTTTGGTATGGGTTGGCGACCACCTCAAAAGCCCAGGAAGCATGGGTATCGCCGGTGAGGAAAATGATATTTTGCAGGTTGTTATTCCCGATGATGCGGGCGATCTTTTGTTTCTCCGCCGGGTACCCGTCCCAACTATCCATGTTTCTTGGATTTTTCGGATTAACGGTTGACCGGTCCAGGTCGGAAAACATTACCTGGTTTCCGATCACCTTCCAGGTGGCGTCGGTATTTTTCAATTTATCTTCGAACCAAAGCAGTTGATCCTTCCCCAGCATGCTGCGCTCTTCGTTTTTGTACATGGGGTCGGTAATGCCACCTGCCGGTTTGGTTCTGCCGGCCTGCCTTTCGTCAAGCATAATCAGTTCGGCCAGGCTCCCGAAACTAAAGGTTCTGTAGAGGCCGTTGTTCTCGCGGATGGGGATCCATTCGAAATAGGCTTTTTGGGCGGCGGCTTTACGCAAGCCAAACTCCCCTTCGTTTTCAGGTTGATGATTCTGGGCGCCTTCGGCATAAGTGTCGTTCGCAAGTTCATGGTCGTCCCAGATGGTGATCATTGGATGTTGTTGTCGCATCTTGCGTAAACCGTCATCCAGATGGTATTGTGAATACCGTGTTCTGTAATCTGCCAGGGTGATGATTTCATGCTCTGGCAAATGTTTGCGGTCGACATTCTTAGCATTGTTTACCCCGTACTCATAGATATAATCGCCGAGGTGGATGACCACATCTACATTCTTCTCTGCGATACGTTCGTAAGCGTTGAAGTAGCCATGTTGCCAGTTGCTGCAACTGACTACAGCAAATTTCAGACTGTCAACGCTACCGCCGGGGAGTGTCTTGGTCCTCCCGGTAGGAGAAGTGCTATTCAGCGCGCGAAACCTGTAATAATATCGTGTAAAGGGTTCCAGCCCGGTAACATCTACTTTTACAGTGTAGTCTCTGTCAGGAGAAGTCGTAACTGAACCGTTTTTCATCACCGGGTTGAATTGCTCATTCGCCGATAGGTCCCATTGAACTTCCACAGCTGTAAGAGAATCATCCGGCGTAACACGGGTCCATATGATCACCCGGTCGGCCAACGGATCGCCTGACGCCACACCATGATAAAATGGTTTTCTGGCGTCGTCGTATAAGGGTGTGACAGTTTCAGTCAATGCTATGCCGGCACCCTGATCTTTTGTGAGCTGGCATGCGGCAAGGAGCAATAGCAGTAAAAGCAAAGAGGTGGCGTTACGCATCGGAATCAAATCGTTAACTTAGAAAATAGACCTATGGAAATATAAACAAAGATTAGCTTTACGGAAAAATAAAAAAAATAATGGCTTGGTTTTACCTAATAGTTGCCGGGTTTTTCGAAGTGGGCTTTACGACCAGCTTGAAACTATCCAATAACTTTTCACACCGATGGTGGAGTTTATTGTTTCTAGTCTCCATCTCATTGAGTTTTTATTTTCTGAACCGGGCAGCGCAGGTGATACCCATGGGAACTGCTTATGCCGTGTGGACTGGCATCGGGGCCGTGGGGACCGTGATCGTAGGGATTATTCTGTTTAAAGAACCTTCTGATTTTTGGAGGATGTTCTTTATTTTTCTTCTGATAGGGTCAATTCTCGGTTTAAAATTCGTTTCGAACCAGTAAGCAGGCATCCTCCGGTCTGTTGTCCAGCAACATCATGCGTCTTTCCAGCGGATGCCGCACCCTACAGCTTTGGTTTCTTCTACGGGAACTCGCCCGCCGGAAAGCAAGGCGTTGACGGCATCCTCCACGTACTTGCGATCCGCGAGGGAACCGTTGCGTGCATTGTTGTCGATGGCCCCGATGTAGGCCACAACGAAGTCCGTTCCTTTGCGCTGCACTATAAAAACATGTGGCGTGTTTGTGGCACCAAACGCCCGGGCTACCTGCTGCCGTTCATCAAGAAGGTAAGGAAAATCATAATTCCGGGTACGCGCTCTTGATACCATTTGTTCAAATGAATCGCCGGGAGACTGTTCACTGTCATTTGAATTGATCGTGATGACGGGATATCCTTCCCCGCTGTATTTTTTGTGCAGGGCAATGATCCTGTCATTGTAAGCTTTTGAATACGGGCAGGTATTGCAATCGAAGATCAGGATGACGCCTTTGGCAGTTTTATAGTCCGACAGCGAAATCATTCTGCCATCGACATTCTTAAGTTTAAAATCGGAAACCGTGTCCCCGATCCCATAATTTGGCGCGGCAGTTCTCGCCGAAATCAAAAACAAGCAAACTGTGATGATGAGGGTGGAATTTGGTTTCATAGTGGTCTTGTTTATTGCAAGGCGTCAATATATTTCTCAAGCTCTCCTTCCTTCAGGGCTGCACCAATGAATTTTCGTTTTCCGGTCCGGTGATTGATGATGATGGTTGCCGGCAGCGCGCCTGACCACTGATCGTCTATCTTGCTTATCCACAAATTCGGATCCGGTTCATCCAGCAATACCACCCTGGATTGGATTTTCTTTCGCGAGATAAATCTGTATACTTTTTCCGGATTGGGATCCAGGTCGAGATCGAGTGAGACCAGCGTGACATCCACATCAGCTCTTTCCGTTGCCAGCTTCTCGAAAAGCGGCAACTCTTCCACGCATGGCCCGCACCAGGTTGCCCAGAAATTGATGACGTGAATCTTTCCGGATTCTACGGCCATTAATTTCTGTAGAGCCCCCAACTGAATTGTTTCAGCACGCTGACCTGGGCTAAACGTTGAATAGAATATTCCCGCCGAGAGCAAAACTATTTTACAAATGTTCTTCATAATGGACCAGCAGTAGAGCGTAATGACCGAACGCTGTAGAGAGAAACGTTTTCCCTTCAGGGATGTTTACCAGGAAGAAAAAAATTGCTTTCCTTAAGTTCAAGATTTCGGGCATTGGGAAAGACGAACCTCAAATTCAAGGACTTATAAAAAAGGCATATAACATAAATATTCTTTCCGAAAAGATATCCACAAAAAACAAAAGTTATCCACAGGCACTTGTACGTTCGGTTTAAAGGACTGATATACAGATAAATACGCGTCGTTTTCTCAATCAATTCTTTGTGGACAACTTATCTGCGCGAAAAACAACCGGCATAAATGCTTTTCATAAATAAATAATCCTGCGGTATTTAAATGAGAAAGGATTTGTAATCTTTGACAGTTATGATTGAAAACAGCAATCGAGTTTCACGGCTTTTTGGCGTTTCTTATCCGATTATTCAGGCGGGTATGATCTGGTGTAGTGGCTGGAGGCTTGCTTCTGCCGTCAGCAACGCCGGGGGTCTCGGGCTGTTGGGTGCCGGGTCGATGTATCCGGAGGTTTTGCGTGAGCACATCCGCTCCTGCAAACTGGCGACCACCAGGCCTTTTGGCGTGAATGTCCCGCTGCTTTACCCCGAGATCGACAAACTTGTCAATATCATTCGGGAAGAAGAAGTCAGGATTGTCTTTACGTCTGCAGGTAATCCTTCGACATGGACAGGTCCGCTGAAGGAAAGGGGTGTCACAGTGGTGCACGTGGTATCAAGTGTAAAATTTGCAAAAAAGGCGGAGGCTGCCGGTGTAGATGCGGTAGTTGCGGAAGGATTTGAAGCGGGAGGACACAATGGGCGGGAAGAGACCACTTCCATGGTATTGATTCCCCTGGTGGCGGATGCAGTATCGATTCCTGTGATCGCAGCCGGAGGCATTGGTGACGGGCGCGCGATGCTTGCCGCCGAGGCGCTTGGGGCCGAAGGTGTTCAGGTAGGAAGTCGTTTTGCGGCCAGCACAGAATCTTCGGCGCATGCGCTTTTCAAAGAAAAGGTCGCCCATGCCGATGAAGGCGAGACGATGCTGACGTTGAAGAAGCTTACACCCGTACGATTGATCAAGAACAGATTTTTTCAGGAAGTCGATGAGGCCGAAAAACGCGGAGCGTCAGCGGAGGAACTGCGGATGTTGCTGGGAAACCGACGGGCGAAGCTGGGCATTTTTGAGGGAGACCTTGATGCCGGCGAACTGGAGATCGGACAGATCGCTGCAGCGATCAAAAAAATTCAGCCGGCGGAAGAAATTCTAAGAGATATCTGGGAGGGTTATGTACGATTGAAAAAGTCAATGTGCAATGGAATTTCTTAAGATAAAAGAGACTTGCCTCTATGTTCACGACCTGGCCAGGGCCAAAGATTTTTATCATGAGACGCTGGGCCTTCCTGTAATCAATTACGTGGAGGATAAGCATCTTTTCCTAAGGGTGGGACAATCCGTCTTGCTGCTTTTCAATCCCGAGGATTCCAAAGGAAAGACATCGCCTCCGGGTCATTTCGGAGGAGGCAAGCAACATTTTGCCTTTGAAGTCAACCGTTCCGACTATGAGGATTACAAACAGATGATCCTTGAAAAAGGAATAGAAATCATTGACGAGATAACCTGGAAGACTGGGATGCGATCATTTTATTTCAACGATCCTGAAGGCAATGTACTCGAAATACTTCCTGAAGGAGGAATCTGGGATTAAAGCTTGTTCAAGGCAAGGTTAGGCTTGATGCCGATTTCCTGCAGGACGGACTGCTCGCGCGCGGCATTCGCAACGGGCTGGTACTGCTCCATGTACCATTTGCTGTAATCTTTGTACTGAAGACAACCGCCGATGACCTTGCCGTCGACCAATAGTTTGATAAAAAGATCCTGATTGATGGTCTGAGCGAGGATTTCCCGTTGAGTTTGAGGCAGTTCGCTCACCTGCACGTACTCGATCCCCTTGTATATTTTCGCGTCAACCTTCATACTATAACAACCTTTATGACTTCAACCTGCACAATAGTAACCGTTAGGGATTCCAAAAATAATACATTTTCATCCTTTTTATGTGTCGGTCGATACTAAATTTTGAATATTGCCCTCGCGTACCTTATGTCGGGATTTTTTGACACATCCGTTGAGTATTTGAAAGGCGTTGGGCCACAGCGTGCTGCATTACTGAATAAGGAACTGAGCATATTCACATATGGGGATTTGATTCAACACTATCCCTTCCGTTACGAAGACCGCACACGTTTCTGCACCATTAGGGAAATTCATGAAGAGATGCCTTCCGTACAATTGAAGGGCAAAGTTACGGGGAAGGAAATGATCGGAGCGGGCCCCAGGAAGCGGATGGTGTGTTACTTTCAGGATGATACCGGGCAAATCGAGTTGGTGTGGTTTCAGGGTATTACATGGATAGCGGACAAGATCAAGCCAGGTGTTGAGTACATCGTTTTCGGCAAACCAAACAGATTCGGAAAAAATTACAGCATTGCCCATCCGGAAATGGATGTCGTGTCTGTTGCCTCGGAAAAAGGCGGGGTTCTGCAACCTGTCTATTCCATCACTGAGCGCCTAAGGGCGCGTCGGCTTGACAGCAAGGCATTGTCAAAGTTCATCCACGATGTTCTTCTCCTCGCAAGAGATAAGATCAGGGAAACACTGCCCCAGCGCGTCCTTAAGGAAGAACAGTTGTCTCCGAAAAAAAAGGCATTGTTCGCCATTCATTTCCCTGAAAGCCACGAGGTTTTAATCCAGGCTCAGCAAAGGCTCAAGTTTGAGGAGTTGTTTTACATTCAGCTTCGTTTGCTGAAATTAAAACTGGTCAGGAAAGAAAAATTCAAGGGGATCATCTTCAGCGGCGCCTCGCTGGTGACAACTTTTTATCAGGGACATCTTCCCTTTGCACTGACCAATGCCCAGAAGAAAGTCATCAAAGAGATATACGCTGACCTTAAATCCGGTCACCAGATGAATCGTCTTTTGCAGGGGGACGTAGGCAGCGGAAAGACAATTGTCGGGTTCATCTGCATGTTGCTTGTTGTGGGAAGCGAAGCACAATGTGCCCTGATGGCGCCGACGGAGATCCTTGCGCAACAGCATTACAAGAATTTGTCGCGCTATGCCGACATGATGCGTATACCCTCGGCGTTATTGACAGGCTCTACTAAGAAGAAAGAACGCGCTGTCATTCATGAGGGCCTGCGAAGCGGGGCCCTGAAGATCCTCATCGGCACACATGCGTTGCTGGAAGAGGAAGTTCAATTCAAACGGCTGGGTCTGGCTATTATTGACGAGCAGCACCGTTTCGGCGTTTCCCAGCGTTCGAAATTGTGGCAGAAGAATGAAGATGTCTACCCGCATGTACTCGTCATGACGGCAACACCCATTCCTCGTACTCTAGCCATGACGTTGTATGGCGACCTGGATGTGTCTGTCATCGATGAACTCCCTGCCGGCCGGAAACCCATTAAGACCATCCATAAATTCGACTCGCACCGGTTGGAGGTCAATCATTTCCTGCGAAAGGAAATGGCAGGGGGAAGGCAGGTATACATGGTATATCCCCTGATAGAGGAATCTGAGAAAGTGGATCTGAAACATCTCATGGATGGATATGAGAGTGCGTGCCGCGCCTTTCCCGACGTGGCCATCAGCATACTGCATGGCAGGATGAAACCTGAGGCAAAAGATTTTGAGATGGCAAGGTTCGCGCGGGGCGAAACGAAGATCATGGTGGCAACCACCGTCATCGAAGTCGGCGTCGACGTTCCCAACGCTTCCGTCATGGTGATCGAGAATGCCGAGCGTTTCGGGTTGTCGCAGTTGCACCAGCTTCGCGGACGTGTTGGCCGCGGCGCAGAGCAGTCTTACTGTATACTCATGACCGATTACCGGCTGAGCAAGGAATCAAAGGTGCGGATTGAAACTATGGTACGGACCAATAATGGGTTCGAAATAGCGGAGACCGATCTTACATTACGCGGGCCCGGTGATCTGATGGGCACGCAACAGAGCGGTGTTCTTGATCTTCTGATCGCAGACCTGGGCCGCGATGGACAAATCCTGGAGCGGGCCCGAAAACAGGCTTTGGCAGTGCTTGAAAAAGACCCTGAGCTGCAGGACGCTGAAAACAGCGTAATCAGAACCCAAATTGCTTCGATGCGCAAAAGTGTTGTGAATTGGAGCCGTATCAGCTGAAAACATTACATTCTCTTCGGTCCGGGGTTGCGAAATTTTTTTGCTCAATAAAGCAAAGTAACTTTGGGCTGACACAATGAAAAAACTGATTACCTGTTGGCTGGTGTGTTTTTGCGCGATTTCCGCTTTTGCGCAAAATGGCAGTTACTTTCTCACGCATCATTCCCCAAGCGGGGAAAATTTTGATAACGTGTGTTTCGACATGGTCCAGGATACCCACGGGATCATGTATTTTGCGATGAAGGCAGGTGTGCTGGAATTCGACGGGCGTGAATGGGATTTGATCCCCGGCGCAGGCGCGATTTACGCCCTTAATCGGAATGATGCGGGAGAGATCTTCTGGGCGGGCGCCAAAGGTTTCGGAAAAATAGGCCCTGGCAATAATGGATCGAAAGTAATTCAATATCTGTCTGACGCTGATGTATCGGACGTTTTTCAGATCCTCGGGATCGGAGACAAGACTTACTTCCTGACTGAAAACAAGGTTCTCGTCTACCACAATGGACAACCCAGGGCCGACGTCCTGGTCGCGGGAAACGCTCAGGGTATTTTCACCGGAATGTTTGAACTGTTCGGCGCCCTGTATGTCCAGACCGAAAGGAACACAACGTTCAGGGTAGATCAGCGCCGGCTGGTTTATGTTGACCTTAACTTCTCCGGCAATGTCATCTTCCATTCGCGGATTGACAGCACCTACGTACTGGGAACGAGTGACAACCGCGTATATACTTGCGGCAGGGATCTGCAAATGCGCCAGGTACCCATTCATGATCAGCCTTACGCTGATGCGAATGTGGTGGTGAGTGGCACCTGGGTAAGCCGGCATCTGCTGGCGCTGGGAACGCTCCGTGGTGGTGTCATGTTGTTAAATCCGATCACAGGAGAAAGAAGCCAGATCATCGATTATTCCACAGGCCTGCCTGATAATGAAGTCTTTTCCCTGATGGCGGATGCCGATCAGAATATATGGGTGGCGCATGAATACGGCTTTACGCAGATCTCCCCGTCCCTGCCTTTCCGGACCTTCAGTTATTATGCAGGACTGGAAGGAAATATGTTGTGCGCATACTCTTATCACAAGAGTGTTTACGTTGGTACTTCGCTGGGGTTATACAAGCTTGACAAGGAGGAGTTTTTCGACGAGGTGGTGACGTATGTGGATGTCGAGATAAAGCCCGGTTCGGAATCAGAAGACCGTGGAGCAGGACAGGACGACAAGGGACCGGAGGTTGAGGAAGAAGGCGCGCCTTCCAAAAGAAGAGGTCTCTTCAATTTCCTTCGCCGGAACCGGGAGAAAGAAAAACAAGCGGCGCCCGCAGCGGAAGATTCCGGAATTGAGGCCCTTGATCATGCCAATATCCGGAGAGAAAAAAGAACGGACAGGGTGCTCCGGTCTTCCCAGCATGTCTTTAAAAAGGTTGAAGGAATCGATGCTAAAATAACACACCTTGTCGCCAGTGATGGAAAACTGATAGCCGCCGGGTTGGAAGGGGTATTCGAGATCAGGGACCTTGTCGCAGACCGAATCCTCTACTTACCCACCCGCTACGTATATGCCTCGGAAAGAACAAAGACTATTATCGCATCGACCTATAACGATGAGATCTGGTCGCTCGCATGGAAGGAGGGATGGCAACAGCTGAATCTCATCAACAGCCTGGGAGACCAGATCGACTATATTTTCGAAGGTTCTGAAAATGAATGGTGGTTTTGTGGTCTCGACCGTATTTACCGCCTGCAATTGAATGCGTCGGGAATAGACCGTTTGCAGACCATGGAATTGACCAATCCGAATTTTGACAAAACGGTGGGCCTGGATCTGAAAGATCAGATCCTTTTCGTCAATGCGGATGGCTTCTACGAATTCGAGCGCAAGAAGAATACCCTTGTCAGGATTGACAGTCTGCCGAAGCCCGCCCAGTATTTTGCATTCGACGGCCATATTCTTTACCGCGATGAACACCGGTGGCATGTGCTTGGCGGCGCGGAAGACCGGAACAATCTCCAGTTGTTGAACCTGTTTCAAAATCTTCGTTTCATTACTACCGACCAGAACCGGCAACATCTGTGGCTCATCAGCGGAGGCAATGAATTGTTGAAGTTTGAGGGCGAAAATGTTTCTGTTGTTGCGAACAAGTTTCCCATCTTTTTAAAAACAATACAACACAATTCCGTACCCATTGGGGATTTCAGTCACCTCGAGCTTGATCAGCTCAATAGTTCCGTCACTTTCGAAGTTGTGCAGCCTGACTTCATCAATCCGAGGAGTATAGAATTCAGATATTTTCTCGATGGCATGCATCAGGAATGGTCTGGCTGGTCCAGTGCCAACAACAAGATTAATTTTCCTTATCTGCCCCCTGGTCAGTATAATCTCAGGGTGCAGGCGCGGAATATATTTGGCAAGATCAGTGAACTTGCGCCGGTAAAATTCCAGGTCATACCCCCCTACTGGAAGCGGTCGTGGTTTTACGCCCTGGAGTTTATGGTGTTTGCTTCATTGGTGATTCTGTCCTTCAGGTTAAGTACCCGTTACCGAATTATCAGCAGATTCCTGTCTCTCATTACCATCATCTTACTGATTGAATTTATACAGACAGTCATTGGATCCAGTATTGTGAGTGACACCAGTCCGGTAGTTGAATTTTTCATTCAGTTTGTTGTCGCGATACTCATCCTTCCCGTAGAGGGTTTTCTGAGGAATCTGATGCTGCGTTCATTGGATTCGTCCAGTAAATTCTACCGGTTTATTTCTGCAGAAGCCCCTGAAAAGCCCGCCGCGAAGAAACCGGGAAGGAAACCCAAGGTTAAGGAAACACTTTGACCACTGCCGTATTTTTACCGTTGATGGAATTGATTAACTTCAGTTTTTCAATTACATGAAAACCCAAATACTTTTATCTGCGTTCGTTGCCCTGATTCTTCTTTCAGGGTGTCAAAGGAATTACGATGACGCGCAAAGTTTTAGTCAACCCGCCCCCGGATTCGATCTTGCGCATTCTGATCCCGCGGCGGTAGAGCTGGCGGACAGCATCATGGTTGCCATGGGAGGCCGCGAAGCCTGGGAAGAGACCCGTTTTATTTCCTGGAATTTCTTCGGGAGACGCAACCTCATTTGGGACAAACTGAAAGGGCAGGTGCGCATTGAGTCTATGCCAGACAGCACCGTCTATCTCGTGAATATCAACGACCTCCGGGGTCGTGTGCAAATCAAAGGCACGGAACTTTCGGAACCTGACTCCCTTAAGAAGATGCTGGAAAAGGGAAAAAGCATATGGATCAATGATTCTTATTGGCTCTTCATGCCCTTCAAGTTAAAGGACCCGGGTGTGAGCCTTGCCTATCTGGGAGAAGACACCACCTTCACCGGATTAAGATGCAATGTTCTTGAGCTTACTTTCCAGAATGTGGGCGATACTCCTGAAAACAAGTACCGGGTCTATGTCGACCGGCGGGATAACCTAGTAAAGCAATGGGCTTATTATAAGGACGCGAGCCAGGATTCGGCGTCACAGGTCTGGCCCTGGGATAATTATCAGAAATACGGGGCCCTTCTGCTATCGGCAGACCGTTCGGATGGGAAAGGCCCGCGGGATGTGCGTATAGACGAAAAGTTACCGCAGAAAGTTTTCACCGAATTTTAATCCGGAAAGGGGTTCGGGGCCGGTGGAAAATAAAAAAGCCTTCCGGACTGGAAGGCTTTGGGTGGTGATGGAGGGAATTGAACCCCCGACACAAGGATTTTCAGTCCTTTGCTCTACCAACTGAGCTACATCACCTCAAAAATCTTTTCCGCCTCTTGGCAGGGGCACAAAAGTAGATAAATTTACATTTCATGCAAAATAAACAGGAATTTATGGATAGGATTAATCTGGATTTCTACCAGCTTTGAAATTTCTTTCCAGGATTCCGGCTTAAAGGCAAATCTAAAATTTGGTGAAATAAGATGCTTGAACAGATCGCTTTTCTGATAGTCCTCATTACTGCCGTTTACATTCTGGTTAAACGCGTTTCATTTATCCGGAAAAATATTTTGCTTGGTAGAAAAG